>CAYYVD010000217.1:0-8723 GCA_964475045.1 uncultured Desulfobacterales bacterium
GCGCAACCCCCCTGCCGCGCCGAAAGGCCTTGACAAGCCGGAAAGCGTCCCGGTATGTTGGATCAAAACGGGCAGGAAGCCCGGATTTTCCCGTGATTTCAAGATGTCCCGAGGATGAAGCGAGCCACGAAGGCGCGATGTCCCCCAAGACAGGGGGGTCCCTTTGTGGCTTTTTTCCTTGGTTCGGAGGCGGAGGTCGGAATGACGGCCGAGCAGGCACCCTACACGTGCCGGGAGTACCGGGAAGAGATGGTGCTCCTGGGGCTGAGGCGGAGGCTGGAGCAGAAGGACCTTCCCGAGGAGGAACGGCGGGCGCTGCGGCGACGCCTCCAGGAGCTCGAGGCCGAGATGGCCATGGACTGAGAGCGCGGATCGAGGAGGACGTGTTGTGATCTTGATGGTTGTGGACGGTCAGGGCGGCGGAATCGGCGCCACGGTGATCAAGCGGCTCCGGGAGACGCTCGGCCACGGGCTGGTCATCTACGCCCTGGGGACGAACTCGGTGGCCACGTCCCGCATGATGAAGGCCGGGGCCAACAAGGGCGCCACCGGAGAGAACGCCATCGTGCAGACCGCGTCCCGCGTGGACGCGATCGTCGGCCCCCTGGCCGTGATCATGCCCAACGCCATGATGGGGGAGCTGACGCCCGGCATGGCCGAGGCCGTCAGCTCGAGCAACGCGGCCAAGATCTTGATCCCGCTCACCCAGGAGAACCTGAACGTGGTGGGCGTGCGGGGGGAGCCTCTTCCCCATCTGGTGGAGCGGGTGGTGGAGGCCCTCAGGGAGAAGGAAGCCCATGTGTGAAGCATCCGTGTACATTCAGAAGGGCGGCGCCGAGGAGCTGGTGCTGGAAAGCGTGGACGAGCTGGAGGAGGAGGGCGACGAGGTTCGCCTGGTGAGCATCTTCGGCGAGGAGAAGCGGCTCAAGGCCAGGGTGAAGCGGCTGGCCCTGGTCAACCACCGCATCCTCCTGGAGCCCACGGCCTGAGCCGCCCCCTCGTGGAAACGACCCCGGCCTTGGTGGGAGCGGGCGTACGTGGTCCGGGAGTACCCCCCCTTTGCGACGACGACCTCAAGTGAGCGCGATCCACGCCACGAACGCCGCTCCCACCAAGGCCAGGCTGATCAGGCGAAAGGCCTGGCTGGCCGCCATGAGGCCGAGGCCCAGCTTCGGGGTGAAGATGCCCATGTAGTAAGGAAGCTGGTGGCGCAAGGCCCGGACCGGGGCCGCCAGGATGTTGCCGAGCAGGAGGGCCAGCACGGTCTGGTTCACGTCGAGGGCGCCGGACTCGAGCATGGCGCCGGCCGCGGCGTACCCGGAGGTAAACTCGGCCACCAGGCTGAACAGGACCACGGAAAAGGCCTCCACAGGGATGAAGGCCGACGGGACGACCTGGGCCAGCCCGCGGCGCAGCCAGGCGAAGAGACCCGCGTCCGATGCCGCCACCACAACGATGTACACCGGCAGGACGATCATCAGGATGCGCGTGATGCGGGCGCGGAACTTGCGGGTCGTGGTCCTGAGCACCTCGGGCCACGAGGCGGTCTCCGTGCCCCGGGTCGGGACCGACCCCTCCGCCGGCAACGGGAGCAGGGCCCGGGAAGCGGCGAGCGCGGACAGGAGCCGCAGCACGGCCGCCGCCAGGGTCAGGAGCAGGTAGAGGAGCCCGGCCCGGCCCACCAGGGGCAGCAGCACGAAGAAGGTGGTGGGGAGGTGAAGAAAGAAGGACGGAAACGTGTTGAGCAGGACCGCGAGGGTGAGTTCCCGCCGGTTCAGGCGGCCCTCCCGGTAAAAGGCCATGAGCATGGAGAGGGCGGCGGTGCCGGAGGCGAACGCCGTGGTGAAGGCCGCCCCCATCTGAGGGGAGAGGTGGCCCCGTCGCATGAAGGGTCGTGCGAGCAGGGTGAGCCGGTCGGTCCAGCCGAGCCCTTCGATGACCTGGCCCACGAACAGGCCCAGGGAGACGAACAGGGTGAGCCGGAGCAGGGGCCACAGGATGCGGCGCAGGAAGAGGTGCGGATCCGTGAGCAGCCCGGCGTCCCCCCGGGGAGCGCTCAGCAGGGCGATGAGGGCGGCTGCGGCCAGGACGGCCAGCAGGAGGTAGAGGCCGAGAGGAATCCGCTTCGGACGCGGGGGGCTCATCGTTTCTTGATCAGCAGGAGGGAGAGGTACGGCGGCGTCTCGTCGGGCAGATCCTGGAGGTTCGAGACGATCTGCTCCCCGTCGAACCCGCACCGGCTCACCAGGATGGCGTGGCGCGTAAGGTCCAGCTCGTTCAGGGCGTCCATGATCTCCCGGTAGTTCCGGTACACCTTGAGCATGACCACGTTGTCGGTGTGGTCGATCACCTCGCGGAGCCTGCGCGGCCCCATGGCCCCGGAGACCACCGTCAGGGACTCCTCGCCCTCGGCCAGCACCCGGCCGGCCGTTGCGGCCCCGGCCTGGTAGGAGGTGATGCCGGGGATCACTCGAATGGGCAGCTCGGGGGAGGTCTCCTTCAGGGTCCGCATGAGGTAGCCGAAGGTGCTGTAGGTCATGGGGTCCCCCAGGGTGATGAGCGCGGCGTCCTCTCCGCGGCCCAGGGTGTTCCGGACGATGTCCGCGTTGCGGCTCCAGGCCTCGTTCAGGATGCCCGGGTCCCGGGTCATGGGAAAGTCCAGGCGGTGGATGGGGATGCCGTCCTCGAGGTGCGGGGTCACGATCTCCACGGCGATGGAGTAGCGGTTCTTGGTCGATGCGGCCGTGTACACCACGTCCACGCTTCGAAGGGCCTTCACCGCCTTGAGGGTGATGAGATCCGGGTCGCCGGGCCCCACGCCGATGCCGTAAAGGGTTCCGGGCTTGGTCATGGATGGGCTCCTTGTGAATCCTCGTGAAATCGTTCCGGGTGCAGGAAGGCGGCCAGGGTCTCCACGGCCTCGACGGACCGGGGTCCCGGCCTGGAGAAGGCGTGCTCGTCCACCCTCAGAACACGTCCCTGCCGCACGGCTCGAAGCACGTCGAAGTGGGGCCGCTCGGCCGGAGGCGACGGGCGGCGGTTCATGGGGCCCTCCTGAATGACGTACACCTCGGGGTCGCTTCGAATCAGGGCCTCCATGCCGATGCGGACGAGCTTCTTGTCGTGCTCCAGGCAGTTCCTGCCGCCGCTCCGCTCGATGACGTCGTTGACCATGGAGCTCTGGCCCGCCCCCAGGAGGTTGGGGTAGCGCACCTCGAAGAAGACCCTGGGGCGGTGGTCGATTCCCTGAAGCCGCTGCTCCACCGCCTGGAGGCGCTCCTGCAGACGGCGGTTGAGGCCGGCGGCCCTCCCGGGCTCTCCGGTCAGCCGGCCCAGTTTGTCGATGAGCTCGAAGAGCTCGACGAACCGCTGCGGCTGAAAGACCGCCACGGTCTGACCGTGCCTCCGGAGCTGCTCCACCACGGCCGTGGCCTCCCGCCGGCCCGCGCTCTGGAGGATCAGGTCCGGTTCCAGGGCCAGGACGAGCTCCACGTTGGGCCGCATGTGGGTGCCGATGCTCGGCTTGCCCAGGATCGACGGGGGCAGGACGTCGGCCTTGGTCCGCGCCGCCAGGCGATCCTCCAGGCCCATCGCGGCCAGGATCTCGTTGTAGGCCCCGTAGAGGGCGATGATCCGGCCGGCCGGCCGCTCCAGCACCACCTCCCGGCCCAGGTCGTCCGTCACCCGGATGTCATCGGCCCGTGCTGTCCCCGCAGGCGTCCACAGCAGGGCCTGGAGCAGCAGAGCGGCCAGGGTCCGCCTCACCCGGAACGAAGTGGGCCTGGGGGCTTCCGGTGACCGGGTGGCTCGAAACCATGATCCGGGTCTCGTACACCTCGCTGAGACGAGCGCTCGTGAACAGCTCATGGGTCGGTCCGTCCAGGGCGATGCCGCCGTTCTTGATGAACACCATGCGATTGCAGTACAAGGCGGCCAGGTTCAAATCGTGCATGGCGCAGACGATGGTGGTGCCTTCCTCCCGGTTCTTGCGGCGGAGCAGATCGAAGATCTGGATCTTGCGCGCCACGTCGAGGCTGCTCGTGGCCTCGTCCAGGAGCAGCAGGGACGGCTCCTGGGCCAGTGCTCGGGAGACCACCACCCGCTGGGCCTCGCCTCCCGAAACCTCGCTGATGAGCCGGTCGGCCAGGTGCAGCGTCTCGGTCCGTTCCATGGCGTCCATGGCGCGGCTCAGGTCCCGGGCCGAGTACCCCCCCCACCGCGACAGGTGGGGGTAGCGGCCCATGAGCACCACCGAGAGACAGCGGAACGGGAAGGTGACCGCGGCGTTCTGGGCCACCGACGCCGTGCGGCGGGCCCGCCACCGCACCGAGGTGTGCGCCAGGTCCTTCCCGAAGACCCGGACCGTCCCCGCTCTCGGGGCCAGGACGCCGGACAGGGCGTGGAGCAGGGTGGTCTTGCCGCTGCCGTTGGGCCCCAGCACCGCAGCCATCTCGCCCGGCCGAACCCGCAGGCTCACGTCCCGAAGCACGTCCACGGCCCCGTACCCGCATCGCAGGGCGGTCACCTCGATCACAGGCCAATCCTCCGTTTGTGCCGCTTCAGGAGCACGCAGAAGAAGGGTCCGCCCATCAGGGCCGTGACCACCCCCACGGGCAGCTCCTCCCCCCCGGGAAGCAGGGTCCGGGCCAGCACGTCGGACCACAGGAGCGTGACCGCACCCAGGAGCCCGGACAGGGTCAGCAATCGGCGGTGCTCCGCCCCCACGGTCATGCGCACGAGGTGTGGGACGATCAGGCCCACGAACCCGATCACCCCGGACACGGCCACGGCCGCCGCGGTCAGGAGGCTGGCCCCCACCAGCAGGATCAGCCGCACCTTCTCCAGGTCCACGCCCACTTGAACGGCCTGAAGATCCCCCATGGCCAGGATGTCCAGCTCCCGCGCGTGGATCCAGATCACTGCGAGACCGGCCGCCGCGTAAGGCAGGACGAACAGGGTGTGAGGCCATCCCCGTCCCTGGAAGCTCCCCATGACCCAGAAGACGATGCTGGCCACGGACTCCTCGTCCAGGGACTTGAGCAGGGAGATCAGGGCGGAGAGAAAGGTGGCCACCACGATCCCGGCGAGGATCATGGTGTCGCGCCGCAGCTGCCCCTCGATCCTCCCCAGGGCGATGACAAAGAACAGGGCCGCCAGCGCACCCGCCAGAGCGGCCGCAGGCAGCAGACCGAAGCCCAGGAACGACCCGGCGCCGAACCCCAGAAAAATGGCCAGGGAGGCGCCGAACGCGGCTCCCGTCGAGACCCCGATGGTGAACGGATCGGCCAGGGGGTTTCGAAGAATCCCCTGGAACACGGTCCCGGCCACGGCGAGGCTGAGCCCCACGAGCATGGAGAGCAGGACCCGGCTGAACCGGATGTCGAAGATCACCACCGTCCGGGTCTCGTCCACGGCCTGCTCGCCGGTCCAGCCGAAGCCGTGGAGCAGGGCCCGGGCCACCTGATCCGGCGGAATGTCCATACGACCGAAGAGGCACGCGGCAAAGGCCGAGACCAGCACCGCGACGCCCATGACGGCCAGGAGCCACCCGAAACGCCGGGAGGCCCGCTTTTCGGCCCGGTGAACCCGGTCACGGGCGGAGGAGTCCGGAATGATCACCCTCCTGTCATGCGCTGCCGTTCGCCCCAAAAAAAAAGTCCTCACGCGCTGCCTTACCACGTGAGGACTGCACCCGATTTCCTTGATCCCCATGCACCGGCCTCTTCACCCCGCAGCCGGCCGGCTGATCGTCCACAGGCAGGTCTTCTGGCTGACCCGAGCCCCAGACTCGCCTTCCCACCCCGCCGGCTGCAGGGCAGTGGCTTTCCCCTTTCCATGGAAAAGGCGCCTGGGGCGTGCTGCCTTCCGTCGGTTCACGGAGGCCGGGATCACAGCGACGGGACCGCTCCCGACTTACACGGGATTCCCTATTAAGCGTGCGCACCCATGGTCGTCCGATCAACGTAGAGAGAAGGGGCGGTGTTTGTCAAGGCCAATCTGGCCGGGCGTCGAAAGCGCCAGCTGTTCGCCGATTCCATCACGTCGCGTGACCCGTTTGGATACCGCCGTAGACCCGGTTTGTCGGCAACCGTAGATGGCGCTCGAAGGCCGGTGCCGCGATCCCCGATCTTCATTTTTCACAAGAGCACCCTGGCAACGTCTCGAAGGCTTTCAGCGAAAACGATTTCCAGACCTTCCAGGGCCTCGGGCGGAAGATCGTTGACATCCACTCGATTCTTTTCGGGAAAGACCACCACCCGGACACCGCCCCGTTTGGCGGCCAGCACCTTTTCTCGAATGCCGGCCACCGGAAGAATGCGACCGGAGAGGGTCAACTCACCGCTGACGGCGGCGTCCCGCTTTGCGGGTCTTTCGAGAAGGAGCGAGAGCAGGGCGGCGGCAATGGCCAGCCCGGCCGATGGGCCGTCCTTGGAAACGGCCCCCGCAGGCACGTGGATGTGGATATCACGACCTTCGAAAAACGTTTCGTCCAGCCCGAAGTCGGGTGCGTTGGCCCGCAGATGGCTCAGGGCCGCCTGGGCGGATTCGCGCATCACCTCACCCAGGGACCCGGTCAGGATCAGCTTGGAGGATCCTTTCATGACCGTGGCTTCAATGAAGACGAGTTCGCCTCCTCTCCCGGTCCAGACCAGCCCTGTCACGACGCCGACACGGTCGACGGCGTGGGCGGCCTCCCGGTAACAACGCCTCGGCCCCAGAAGCGCTTCCACCTTTTCGGCCGTCACGATTTCCCTGGACGGAGGGTTGGCCTGGGTCAGGAAATGCCTGGCCAACCGCCGGCAGATGGCCGCGATCTCCCGCTCGAGATTTCGCAACCCGGCCTCGTGCGTGTACTCGTGGATGATCTTCAGGACGGCCTCGCTGGTGAACTCGGGCGCGTAAGAGGTCAGCCCGTTGGCCGCGATCTGGCGGGGGATGACGTGATCCAGGGAAATTCTGACCTTTTCTTCGTCCGTGTAACCGCTCAGGGTCAGCACCTCCATGCGGTCCAGAAGCGCAGGCGGAATGGGGTCCAGGGTGTTGGCCGTTGCCATGAAGAAGACGGAGGACAGGTCGAAGGGCAGATCGAGGTAATGATCGGTAAAGGCGCGGTTCTGCTCCGGGTCGAGGACCTCGAGCAGGGCCGAGGTCGGATCCCCCTTGAACCCCTGCATGGCCTTGTCCAGTTCGTCCAGCAGAAAGACCGGATTTTTCACCCCCGCTCCGTGAATCTCCCGCATGATTCGACCGGGGAGCGCCCCTGCGTAGGTCCGCCGATGGCCGCGGATCTCCGCTTCATCCTTGAGTCCGGCCAGGGAGACTCGAATGAACTTGCGACCCAGGGCCGAGGCAATGCCCCGGGCGAGAGACGTCTTGCCCGTGCCCGGCGGACCGATCAGGGACAGGATCGGGCCCCGGACCTCCCGGGCCCCGGACCGCTGCTCCTCGATCCGCTGAATGATCCGCCGGACCTGGTCCAGCTTGAACGGCTTGGGCAGATAGTGATAGGCGCCTTTGCGCAGAACGTTCACCGCGGAGTCCACCGTGGCGTATCCCGTGATGACCACCACCTCTGTGCTCGGGTTGTCGGCCTTGGCCTGCTCCAGCACCTGGAGGCCATCCACGCGGCCCATCTTGAGATCGGTCAGGATGATGTCGAAAACCTCCCGATTCAGCTTGGCCAAGGCCTCTTCACCGTCCGCCGCCATCTCCACGCGGCAGCCTTCCTCCTCCAGGATGTGAGCCAGGTTCTCCCGGGCGATCCGCTCATCATCGACAATCAAGACGGTGGTCTTCCGGTTTCCCTTGATCGTCCTGACAGCCACGTACTCCAGGACGCGGTCCTTGACCCGTTCCAGACCGTGGTGCTCCCGGTTCAAGGCCGACTCCACCTGCCCGGGGTCCAGGTTTTCCGTGCTTCGCGTATTCCAGGGCAGTGCCAGCAGGAAATCCAGGTAGTGGAGCCCGATGGCGTACTCGGCTGTTGTGGGGTGGGACCTGCAGATCCGTTCGAATTCGCGCCAGGCGGCCTCTTTGACCGTCTCCGGCAGATCGGCGGCGTGGATGGATGCTTCGAGGGTGCTCAGCTGCTCATCCAGGGGCTCGTCGTCTTCTTTTCCGAACCATCTCATGAAAAGGCACCTCACAAAAATGAGTCATTCTACCAGAAAAGCCTCCAGGCGCACAGCCCCGAACGGTGTTGCAAAAGGCAACGGTCCATCGCGCCTGTGCACCAGTGAATAACCTCTTCATTTCATTGGATGGATTGGAGGTCGTTGTTTTCTTGTTGCATTGTTCAACACCGTTCGGCTCGGCTCGGCCCGGTTCCGGGCGAAGGTCCTTCGCGCCTTCAGCCCGCCATGGGTTGAAATGCAAGCAATATCAAGCAGATCAGTCGGTTCGCCGGATCTGGTCCGGTTTTTGAAGAGCCCCCTGTGCACAGACAGATACTCAGCAAACACCCAGGAAGGGAGCGACATGATTCACCTGATGAGGCAGTTCGAGAGACACATGGTTGCAGCGGCCTTTGCCGAATCCGGAGAACCGGGCACGGCCCGGCGCATGCTCAGGCCTCGCCGGAGGGCGCGTCTCAGAAAAAGAGCTCAGGCCCGGGTCGAACCACAGCGGCCGCGTCCCGAGCCCCCAGATCCACTGGCACCCCGCCACCACGGCCGCCGGCCCGGCCAGCCACTGGTTCCCACAGGCGGCCCAGACCCACGAGG
>CAYYVD010000218.1:0-8621 GCA_964475045.1 uncultured Desulfobacterales bacterium
GGAACCCTCGGAGCCGCGGCTTCCGGAAACCGCCGCCGGATCCGTGGAGCTCCGGGATGTGACCTTCGGGTATCACCCGGATCAGCCCGTGCTGTTCAACGTCTCCTTTCGAGTGCAACCCGGGGAGATGGTCGCCCTGGTGGGACCCACGGGGAGCGGAAAGACCACCCTGATCCACCTGATCGAGCGGCTCTACGACGCCGGAGGGGGGGCCGTCCTCGTGGACGGCGTGGACGTCCGCCGCTGGCCCCGGGACGCGCTGCGCCGGCGCATCGGAATGGTCATGCAGGAGGTGTTCCTCTTTGCCGGCACCCTGTACGACAACGTGGGCCTGGGCCGGGAGGGGGTGACCCCGGAGGATGTGGAGCGTTCTCTGCAAGAGGCGAACGCCCTCCGCTTCGTGAGCCGCCTCCCCAAGGGGGTGAACCACGAGATCGGAGAGGGCGGCGCAACCCTTTCCGCAGGGGAGCGGCAGCTGCTCTCCTTTGCCCGGGCCCTGGCCGGGGACCCGGAGATCCTGATCCTCGACGAGGCGACCTCGAGCGTGGATCCGGAGACGGAACGCCTGATCCAGGAGGCGGTCACCCGGATCACCCGGCGGCGCACCACGATCGTGGTGGCCCACCGCCTCTCCACCATTCGAGAAGCGGACCGCATCCTGGTCATTCAAGGCGGGCGCATTCGGGAGCAAGGGACCCACGAGGAGCTCATGGGCCTGGGCGGGGCCTACGCGCGGCTCAACCGCATTCGGAGGGATCAGGACGAAGCGTCGCGGGCGCCCTCCCGCTGAGCCGCCTGTGGCGCTCCGTCCCTTGAAGTGCCGGGAGCCAAGAGAACCGGTCGTGTTACTTGGTCGAGGTAAGCTCCCTGGCCTTCTCCCCGGCCGTTCCCAGACGCCGGAGGCGATCCAGGGCTTGTTCCCAAGCGGCGCGAACCGCCTGGGCCGCTTCCCCCTCCGGAGCGTACTCCACGATGCTCTGCTTCTGAATCATGGCCTTGGTGAAGTCCGGGTGGAACGGAATCGCTCCCAGGAATGTGTGCCCCTTCTCCTCGGCCGTTTTGCGAATCCGGTCGGCGGTCTCGGGGTTGATGTCCGCCTTGTTCACCAGCACCATGACCGGCACGTTGAAAAAGGACGCCAGGTCCGACACCCGGTCCAGGTCGTGCACGCCGGACACCGTGGGCTCGGCCACCACCAGGGCGGCTGTGGCCCCTCCCAGGGAGGCGATCACCGGACACCCCACCCCCGGGGGACCGTCGGTCAGGAGAAGGGACCGCCCCTGCTCCTCGCCGGCCTTTCGAGCCTCCTGGCGCACCAGCGCCACCAGCTTGCCCGAGTTCTCCTCGGCCGGCGTCAGCTTCGCGTGGACCAGGGTGCCGAACCGGGTGACCGAGACGTACCACTCGCCACAGACATTCGGCGGGAAATCCACGGCCTGCTCCGGACAGAACCAGACGCAGACCCGGCATCCCTCGCAGTCCAGCGGGTCCACCTGAAAATCCTCCCCGATTGCGTCCCATCGACACAGCTCCCGGCACAGGCCGCACTGGGTGCAGTCCTCCGCACGGATGCGAGCGGTGTGGCCGCTCTGAAACGGCGTCTGAACCCGCACCGAAGGTTCGAGGACCAGATGCAGATCCGGGGCGTCCACATCCGCATCACAGAGGACCGCGTCCTCGGCCAGGGCGGCGAAAGCCGCCATCAGGCTCGTCTTTCCCGTTCCTCCCTTGCCGCTGATCACCACGAGCTCGTTCATGCGTTCCGCTCCAGCTTCCGCTCGCCCACCAAGCGCTCGATCCGTTCGTACAGGCCCACAAACCGCTCACGCCACTCCGGCATGCCGTCCACCAGGGGCTCGCCGCGCGAGTACGCTTCGGCGATCTTCCGGTCGAAGGGAATCTCCATGAGAATGGGGATGCCCTTGCTCTCGGCGAACGTGTGGACGTCTTCGTACCCCATCTCCGCCCGGTTGATGACCAGCCCGCAGGGAATGCCCAGGATGCGCACCACCTCGGTGGCGAGCTTCAGGTCACTGAGGCCGAAGGGCGTAGGCTCCGTGACCAGGAGCACGAAGTCCGTGCCCTTGACGGCGGCAATCACCGGGCAGGACGTTCCGGGCGGGGCGTCGATGATCACCGTCTTCTCCGGAAGGGTCTCGTCCCGCACCCGTCGAATCAGCGGGGGTGCAAACGCCACGCCCACGTTCAGCTCGGCATCGGCGAAGTCCAGCCCGTTTCGATGTCCGATGTGGATTTCCCCCAGGGGCCTGCCCACCTCGGTGACGGCCCCCTCGGGGCAGACCCGCACACATCCCCCGCAGCTGTGGCACAGCTCCGGAAATGTGAGGATGGCGTTCCCGAGCACCGAGATCGCCTTGAACTGGCAGAGCTCCGCACATTGACCGCACCGCGTGCAGGCGTCTTCGTCCACCTCGGGGACCATGGCAACCACCGTCTCCCGGGTCGTCCACTCGGGCTGGACAAACAGGGCGCTGTTGGGTTCTTCCACGTCGCAGTCCAGAAGCTGGACGCCCTCGCCCAGCGACAGGGCCAGGTTGGTCGCCACGGTCGTCTTGCCGGTTCCCCCTTTTCCACTTGCAATGGAGAGAATCAATTCCCGTTCCTCGTCATGTACGTCCCGCACTTCGGGCACTTGAGTTCGAAGCAGGGCACCCCGCGCTGATGGGGCAGCGTGTGACTGCATGCCGGGCAGACGCAGCTGCCGCCGGGGCCCAGGGCCCGGCCGCCGCCTATGCCTCGACCGCCGCCGGGGCCTCGGCCCTGACCGCCCCCCTGTCCTCCGCCTGCGGATCCTCTTCCTGGTGTCGGCATGTTTCTTCCTCCCTTGCGGGCGCACGAGCCGGCCGACGGGCCATCACGCGGCACGTCCCGCGGTTAGTGATAGTCGTGGGTTCCCTGGATGACCGGAATCCCGGTCTTGTTCTGAATGATCTGGGCCAGCTCATCGGGTCCCGCATAAGGGCAGCCCGGCTTGGCGTTGACCAGGCAGGAGCTCAGGTACACGGCGTCCGGCTTGATCTCCGAAAGCCTGGCGGCCATGCCCAGGTTCGGTGTCAGGGATCGCCCCGGGCACTCGCATCGAACAAACGACACGACCTGAACCGGCTCCTGGAAGGTCCCCTCGCCCAGGGCCGCCGCCTTCAGGCAGCGCCACTCCCCGGGACACCCGTATCCACTTTCCATGTACGCCCCGCATCCGACAATCGCCACTTTCTGCATCGCTCTCCTCCGTGCCGGGGACAAACCCGCGGCTCAGTGGTCGCAGATGTTGTCCCCGGCGACCAGGGTGCCGGCCAGGTACTGATTGACCAGGGATTCCGGCGCGTCCATGGGGGCGCCGACGATGACCTTGATCCCGTTTTCCTGAAACAGATCCTGGGCCCTGGCCCCCATACCGCCTGCAATGATCACGTGGGCCCCCATCTCGTGAAGCCATTTGGGAAGCACCCCGGGCTCGTGGGGCGGCGGCGTATGCATCTCCGTCCCCTTGATCTTTCCGTCCTCGGTCTCCACCAGGGCAAACTGGTCGCAATGTCCAAAATGGGCGCACAGCTTGCCCGCGGCTACCGGGATGGCGAACAACTGCTTTTCCATATCCGTTTCCTTTCCTTCCTGGGTTGAGGGAATCTCCCGCGCCTGCGGGGCGGCTTCTTTGCGAACCACGGCGTCCACGGTCTCATTGAACGCCCGGGCAAAGGGCGAGGTCTCCGTGTCCAGCCGGACCAGGGCGCCTCGATCCCCGAGACGAACCATCTCGGGGTCGATGGGGAGGGTGCCCAGCAGGTCGACGTTCTCTTTCCCGGCCAGCAATCGGGCCCCGTTGGAGCTGAACAGATCGATGGTTTGTCCACAGTGCGGGCACTGCAGCCCGCTCATGTTTTCCACGAGCCCGAGAATGGTCATGTGGACCTGCCGGCAGAAGTTGATGGACTTGCGCACGTCCGCCAGCGAGATCTCCTGGGGCGTGGTGACGATCAGGGCCCGCGCGTCCGGAATGGTCTGGGCCACGGTCAGGGGTTCGTCGCCGGTGCCCGGAGGGGAGTCGATGACGAGATAGTCCAGCTCCGGCCACTGAATGTCCGAGATGAACTGGCGGATCACACCGATCTTGATCGGTCCCCTCCAGATGGTGGCCGCGTCCCGGTTCTCCCCCATCAGGAACTCGATGGAGATGGCGTGGAGGTTGTCCAGGCAGGGGACCGGGAGGGCCTTGCCCGTTTCCCGGGAAAGCTCGATCCCCCGGGTCAAGCCCAACATTCTGGGGATGCTCGGTCCGTGCAGGTCCACGTCAATCAGCCCCACGGCGTATCCCCGGCGGGCGAGAAACAACGCCAGGCAGGCGGCGATGCTGCTCTTGCCCACGCCGCCTTTCCCGCTCATCACGAGGATCTTGTTTCGAATGTGCGAAAGCCGGTCCCGAATTTCGACGTCCTGCTGGTTTTGCTGTTCCTTGCGGCCATTCATGCCGCAGCTTTCATGACCTTCCGCCATGGTTTCCTCATGCCTCCTTTTTCGATGGGTGCTCCGGGGTGGTGCGGAACCGGCAACGCCCGGCCCGCCCTTTTCCCGGGGCTTTCTTTCTGCACGTGTCTCCATGGGGCGAAGCCTCCGCGCTCCGCCCGCGTCTTCCTCGAGGGCAGCCGGGCATGCGGAAGGCCTCCTGATCCAGTTCCCCCCGAAGGAACGCCTGAATCACGTCCTCTCTGGGGCCGGAGATCCCCTGAATCACTTCGATGTTCACGGCACGCAGCCGGTGGCAAAAGGGGTTGGAGATGGCACCGCAGATCAATGTCTCTACGCCGAGCTCCTGGAGTCGCGTGCAGCGACGCACCAGGTCGTCGCCTTCCAGGCTCACGCTGATTCGACCGGACGGCTCCATTCCGGTGTCGACGACCATGATCCTTGCCGCGGTGTCGAACACGGGGGAAATCTTGTCCCCCCAAACAGGAATCGCCACCTTCATGCCTTGCCTCTCGCGCCCCGGCGGGTGAATGGATCAAACGGTTCGGGCCCTTCGATCACATCCAGTGGCCCTCCACGTTCGGCGCACCGGCCGCTCGATAGTCCCCCCGGACATAGGCCTTGACGGCGTCCTCGATGGTTCCCTTCACGTTCACCACCACATCGATCCCGGCGGCCTGAAGCACCTTGAAGGCCTTGGGACCGCAGTTTCCGGTCAGAACCGCAGAGGGTTGATGCCCGGCCACGTTCTCGGCCGCCTGGATCCCGGCCCCCTGGGGCAGGTCCAGGCTCTGCTTGTTTTCCACGACCTCGTAGTCCATGGTCTCCGGGTCCACCAGGAGAAACCGGGGGGCCCGGCCGAACCGCGGCTCCACCTCTCCGGTCAAACCGGTTCCCGCGGATGAGACGGCTATTCGCATGCTTCCTGTCCTCGCTTGTTTCACCCGAAAACAGTGCGTTCTCAGACACACCGGTCCGGGGTCTGGGGTCCTTGGTTGCGTGACATTCCGATCGCGTCGGTCTCCATATTGCATTCGGCGTGCCACATCGCCGCCGTGCGCACCGGATGACGCAACCTTTCGACATTGCTTGTTTTTTCTAACCAAGCACCCTGGCTGCCCCCGGGGATGGTGGGGCCATCCCTTCGAGATTGCAAGATCCCGAGCGCAAGACTTTGCATGGATGCAAGCCTAAACAGGCTTTCCCATCAGCCCTGAGGAATCCCTCCGGGGGGAGAATTGCCCTGGGCTCCCTCGTGGTCTTCGTGTCCTTCGTGGTGAACGCAGGGGCTTGATTGACCGTGAAAACCTCCGTTCTGCGGGCGGAGGGGGTGAGGGTGACCAGAAGCAGGCCCCTGATCATGCGCGTTTACCACGAAGATCACGAAGGGCACTAAGGACGAGCGTTTCGGGCATCCCCCGGCCGGGATGTCGTTTCTTCGGGACGTTGTTGTCGAAAGGATCCGCCGGGCGCCTCGAGGGATCCCTTCAGGCGCCCGGCGAAAGGGAGGGGTGGCCGAGGCTCAGAGCCCGCAGTCCTCGGCGTACTCCGGGCAGGCCTCCTTCACGGGGGCCTCGTACTTGGCCATGCACTCGCTGCACTCCATCTGAATGTTGGGCCTGTCTCCGAACCGCGCCCGAATCTCCTCGGCGCTGAGATGAGAGACGGCACTGCAGCCGCACTGGGGACACGCCGTCTGAATCTGATAGGTCTTCTTCGACATGCTCCGCCTCCTTTTTTACGGCAGGGGTTGAAAAAAATCCCGCCCCGGGGGGCGGGATTTTGCATCTGTGCAACGGCTTTGGCCCGGACCTAGAGCCCGACCTCGGCCAGATCCGGACCCAGATAGGCCCGTTCGTTCTCGCCCAGGACGCCCATGGACAGACAGATGAGGGTCCACAGGTGGACCGTGTAGTACCCGGACTCGAAGTGCTCGGCCAGGTCGTGGATCTGGGAGTGACAGTTGTGGCAGGGCGCAATGCAGTACTGAGCCCCGGTGGACAGGATCTGGTTGAGCTTCACCTCGCCGTACTGGTGCCTGGCCTCGGTGTAGCCGCTCTGCAGATACCCGCCGCCCCCGCCGCAGCAGAAGTTGTTGGAGCGGTTGGGCTGCATGTCGATGAAGTTCTCCTCGCCCACCACCTTCTTCACCACGTAGCGGAGGTCCTCGGCCACGGGGTCCCCGTAGGACTTCCGCACCAGCTGGCAGGGATCCTGGACCGTGAACTTGACCTGAAGGTCCTTGTTCCAGTCCGAGCTCACGGGCAGCTTGCCCTCACGGATCCACTTGGCGTAGAGCCGAATGATGCTTTCGATCTCGAAGTTGTGCTCGACGTTGAATTTCTGCAATCCGACCCGGAATGCAAAGAGCTCGTGCCCTCATTCCGTGTTGAGCCAGTACTTGCACCCGAGGTCGTCCACGGCCTTGGCCTTGACCCGGGTGATGTGCTCCCAGGCCTCCCAGTCCTGGAGGAACATGCAGTAATTCTCCGCGGCCCAGCCCTTGGTCCCGTAAGTCCAGTCCGCCCCGGCGGTGTGCAGGATCTTCCACAGGGGGACCATCTCGTCGGGCTCGGTCACGGGCTCCCGGGAGTTCTGGTTCAGGAAGTACTCGGCCCCTTGCTTGTTGACGGGGGCCTGGAGGTTTTCCCAACCGGGTTGCGTCTCCCGGACCTCCTCGAGCACGTCCTCCACCACGAACTGGAAGTCTTCCTCCGAGGCGCCCATGGCGCTGCAGCTGTCCCCTCGAAGGGCCATGTCGCAGGAGCCGAGAATCCCCTTGGGACGCTCCTCGCGCGGCCAGGTCTGCCGTGCCAGCCCCACCATCTGGGGAATGTCCACCTTCATGGGGCAGGCGTGAATGCAGCGCTGGCACATGCTGCACATCCAGATCCAGGGGGAGCTCGTGGCTTCGTCGTACAGACCCAGGGCCAGCATGCGCACGAACTTTCGGGGATCCATGCCTTCGAGTCCCGTGGCCGGGCAACCGCTCGCACACGTCCCGCAGGTCAGGCACAGCTCCAGGTTGCTGTTGGGCAGAAGCTCCTTGATCTTGTCATGGAACTCGTGCTTCTGATCTTTCAATTCAAGAACTTCGTTCTCTTCCATACACCCGTCCTCTCTCGTGTTTGGAAATCTTCAGCTTGTACGCTCGCGGTGTCAGCCTCGTTTTCAGCGTGAGCCGAGCACGGCTCCCAGGGACGAGGAGGCCGATGGTCCCGCCGACGCTTGCTATCGGCGAGTGAGTATCCACCTCTACAGAGCAAATGTCAAGGGATTATGGCTCCATCGCGCACATGACATTCCCCGCAGGTGATGGGCCCGACCTGCTGTTTTTCGTGGCAACCCTTGCATCTCCGGTGGTAGGCGTTCAGCCGATCCACCCTGCCGGCATCCAGCTTGTGGCATTCCCCGCAAGGGACGCCGTCGGAGCCCTCCCCTTCCACGAGCACACCGTCCTCGTAAACATGGTGGCAGACGGCGCAGTCCTCGATGGTGTCGAACACCATGTGCTCCTCGTGGGTGAACCGGGACAGGGGCCTCTCGCGTTCCGGAAACGCGTCCGGCGGAAAGACCGAGAACTCGTCCTGGCTCAGGACCGGAAGCATGGACAGGAACAGGACCAGGAAACCTGCGGCCGCAGCGAAAGCGTAGCGTCTCGTCGTCATCTCCTCCCTCTCTCGTTCCCGTACAGGAATGTCCGCCGAGCTGCCCGATGAACCTCCCGGGAAGGTCCCTCCGGCTTACTCCTCGATCGCGTTGGGCTTCTCCATACACTCGTAGATGATCTCGGAGAAGAAAGACAGCTCCATGCCCACGTCATAGGCCTCGATGATGTCCTTGAGCCCGCTGTGGCAGTTGTGGCAGGGCGCGATGACCACCTCGGCACCCGTGTCCTTGAGCTGGTCGCCCTTGACCCGGTTGCCCTCCACCCGGACCTTCTTGTAGGGGGGACCGCAGTTGATCACGCCGCCCCCGGCGCAGCAGCAGTAGTTGTGCTCCCGGTTGGGGTGCATCTCGATGAAGTTCGAGCAGAAGGCTCGAACGATCTCTCGCGCCTTCTCGTGGAGGCCGCGTCCTCGAACGATGTTGCAGGGGTCGTGGAAGGTCACGGGCCGCTCGAACTTCTTCTTCACCTT
>CAYYVD010000219.1:0-8586 GCA_964475045.1 uncultured Desulfobacterales bacterium
TCCACCACCCGTCCCCGGGGAACGCCACCAACGCCCAGGGCCAGGTCCAGGGAAAGGGAGCCCGTGGAGATGGCCGGGATGTCCAGGGCCCGGTCGTCGCTCATCTTCATGATGGAGCCCCGGCCGAACTGCCGCTCGATCTGCGTGATGGCCTGCTCCACGGCCCGTTCCTTGTCCGCGCGCTGATCCGCCATGGTCTGTGTCCTCCTCATGCAACCGGGACGGATCCCGGCCTCGTTGCCAAAACCTCAGGCCTCCCCAGACAGAGGAAACCGCTCCAGCGCCGTGTAGACCGCCCCGGTGGGGCGGAGATCGCTTCGAAAGAGCACGAGTTCGTCCACCGTGCGCTCCGAGCTCTTCACATCCGCGCAACCGTCCATGGCCGCGGCCAGCCGGTCGTCCATGAACCCGCCCTTGCGAAACCGGCCCAGGGTCAGGTGCGGCCGGAAGGGCCTCTTCTCCGCCTCGAACCCCAGCGGCGACAGTGCCTCCTGCAGCGCATTCCGCAGCCGGCCCATGCGCTCCACGTCCCCTTCGAGCCCCAGCCAGACGACACGCGGCCGCCTCGGGTTGGGAAAGAAGCCGGTTCCCCGCACGCCCAGCCGAAACGGAGCAAACCCCGCGCACACCTCCCGCACCGCCCCGGAGAGCTGAGGGATCACCCCCTCGTCCACGCTTCCCAGAAACACCACGGTGAGGTGTACGCTCGCCGGACGCACCCACTTCACGTCCCGGGACGCGTCCTTCAGGTCCCCGTGGACCTGCTCCACCACCGCCCGAATCTCGGCCGGCAGGCTAAAGGCCAGAAAGGAACGGATACCCATACAGCAATCTTCTCACCCAGTCCAGGGCCATCATGGCCGTCTGGGCCTTGACCTGGTCCCGGCCGCCCCAGAACCGGTATCTTCCGGCGTGCGTCTCCTTTTTCGAGGCCAGCCCGATGTGGACCGTGCCCACGGGCTTCTCCCGGCTTCCGCCACCCGGACCCGCGATGCCCGTCACCGCCAGCCCCAGCCCGGCCCCGAAGCACCTCCGCACGCCCTCGGCCATCTCCCGGGCCGTGGCTTCGCTCACCGCGCCGTGGGCCTTCAGAGTCTCCCCGGGCACTCCCAGGAGATCCATCTTGGCGTCGTTGCTGTAGGTGACCACGCCCCCCACAAAGTAGGAAGAGCTTCCGGTCGCGTTCGTGATCCGGTCCCCGATCCGCCCCCCGGTGCACGACTCGGCCGTGGCCAGGGTCAGCCCCTGATGGCTCAGGGCCTCTCCCACCACGGTCTCCATGCGGTCGTTCCCCGAGGCAAACACACAAGACCCCAGCAACCCCCTGATCTGCTCCTCGGTCCGGTCCAGCACGGCCAGCACGCTCGGCTCGTCCCGGCCCCGCACGTTGACCGTGATGTGGTTCTCCGGGAAGTGCGGGTAGAACCCCAGCATGACGCCTGGCTCCTCGCATCCGGAGAGCCCCTTCATGAGCTCGGCCACCTCGGGCTCGCTCGGCCCGTAGAGTTTGAGCACCCGCTGCCGCATGACCGGCAGGGTCTGCTCCCGCGCCAGGATCTCGGGCAGCACAAACCGGTCCATGAGAAAGCGCATCTGGTCCGGCACGCCCGGCAGGAAGTAGAGCAGGACCTCGTTCTCCACCATGGAGAAGCCGCACGCCGCGCCCTTGGGGTTGATCATCCGCGAGCCCTCGGGCACCCAGGCCATCTTCTCGAGCGAAGGCGTCATCCCCCGCCCCCTCCGGACCACGTAGCTCCGGATCAGCTCGAACATCTCCTCGTCCCGGCACAGGGGGCGACCCAGGGCCTCGGCCACGATCTCGCTCGTCACATCGTCCTCGGTGGACCCGAGCCCCCCGGTGACGATCACGAACCGGGAGGGCTCCAGCGCCTCCCGCAGCAGAGAAACGGCCCGCTCCGGGTGGTCGCCCACCGTGGTGATCCGGGTGACCCTCAGTCCGCACGCGGCCAGCCGCCCGGCCGCGTACCAGGCGTTCAGGTCCAGGGTCCGCCCGCTCACGAGCTCGTTGCCGATGGTGATGATCTCGCCGTGCACTACACCCAGCCCCCCACGGCCCGCAGCACCAGATTGGCCAGCACCCCGGCCGCCACATCGTCCAGGATCACCCCCGCCCCGCCGGGCGCCCGCTCCAATCTCCGCACGGGAAAGGGCTTGAGAATGTCCAGCAGCCGAAACAACACAAACCCGCCCGCCACGTACGGCCAGGTCAAGGGCAGGAGATACAGGGTGACCATGAACCCGGCCACCTCGTCCGAGACCACCTCGCCGGGATCGGTCCGCCCCAGCATTCGCTCGGACACCCCGGCTCCCCACGCGGCCAGGACCACAAAAGCCAGCACGAGTCCCAGCCCCAACCAGGGCCCGGCCACAGCCACCAGCACCACCATGGGCAGGGCGGCCGCCGTGCCCACCGTGCCGGGGGCTCCGGGCACCAGCCCGGCCCCGAACCAGCAGGAGAGGACCAGCGCCGCCCGATTCAAGCCCCGCGCCTTCCGGAAGGCCTGACCAAACGGCAACCTATCAGATGGGGGGGTGGACTTCAAGCGCCTCCACAGCCGGACACCCACGCGTACACCTCCCGAAGCGGCACCCCGTGCTCCCGGGCCGCCTCCCGGCACGCTTCGTACTCGGGCAACACCCGCCACACCCCGTCCAAACCCTTCACCCGCTTCACGTCCAAGGGCCCCCACGGGCTCTCCACTCGACCGAGCTCCCGCTCGAGCACCCGCCGCGCCACCTCCTGAAACCGCACCCCGAGGGTGGTGCTCTCCCGCAAAATCACGTCCGCCAGCCGGTCCCGGTCCTCGGGCCGGCCCACCGCCCGCACCACCACCCCGGGCCGCTGCTTCTTCATCTGCACGGGCACCAGCCACACGTCCAGGGCCCCGGCCTCGAACAACCGCTCCACCACAAACCCGGTCCACTCGCCCGGGCAGTCGTCCAGGTTGGCCTCCACCACCACCACCGTGTCGGCGAGCGCCTCGTCCACCTCGCCCAAGACCACTCGAAGCAGGTTGGGCCGACCGGGAACCTCCCGGCTGCCCACACCGTACCCCACCCCCCCCACCACCATGGAGGGCAGGGCCCCGAACCCCTCGGAGAGCACCCGGGCAAGCGCAGCCCCCGTGGGTGTCACCGTCTCGTGCTCCACCCCGGCGTCCTTCACCGGCACGCCTCGAAGCAGCCCCACCGTGGCCGGAGCCGGCACCGGAATGGTCCCGTGGCGGCTCTTCACAAACCCCGTACCCAATGGCAGCACCGAGCACAAAACCCGCTCGATCCCCAAGGCCTCCATGCCCGCCACCGCCCCCACGATATCCACAATCGAGTCGGCCGCCCCCACCTCGTGAAAGTGCACTTCCTCCACCCCGCACCCGTGAATGCGCGCCTCCACCTCGGCCAGGGCCTGAAACACGGCCAGGCTCCGCTCCTTCACCCTCTTCGAAAGCCCGCTTTCCCCGATCAGCCGCTCAATGTCCCCATGGGTCCGCTCGGGCTGGTCCGACGCCACGTGCACGAGAAAACGGGTCCCGTGAATGTGGCTGCGCGCCTCCCTCGTTCGCTCCAGGCGCACGCCTGAGAGCCCCAGCCCTTTCACGGCCTCCTCGAGCACACCCAGCTCGAGCCCCGCGTCCAGAAGGGCGCCCACGAGCATATCTCCGCTGATGCCGGAAAAGCAGTCCAGGTAGGCCGTCTTCATGATGCACGTATACTGGAACCCCCGGCGGGTGTCAACAGGACCCTCGGTCCCCGCCCCCTGGGAGGACCTCTCGCCGGCCTCCTCGCCGAACGGGTGCACCATGGAGAACATCACCGCCTACTCCAAGGATACCTGGCCCGGGGTCTTCTAGGTCCGCCAACGGCTCAGCAGGAAGCGAGAGCAGAAGCCGGGCCTGTCTCGAAACGTCCCTTTCCAGGTTCTCGTGGGGGGCACTCCACGCCGTCAAAGGCATGCCCAGCGCTCACCGGTCCGGCCCGCCCCGAAACGGCCGCTCCCCCCGAAAGTCTGGAAAGAACAGCGCCTCCTCCACATCCCCGCCCTCGGGGGGGAACTGCACGAACAGGCTTTGAAACCCCAGCTCCTGCACGTGGGCGTACACCCGGTCGAACTCCTCCTGCCGAAGCGGCCGCGTCAACGAGGCGGGCAGCCGGTCCGTCCGGGGGCGGTACTGGCTCATGAGGCTGACAGGAAGATCCGCACCGAACTCCAGGAACAGGGAGGAGAGGGCATCCAGGGAGTTCTCCACGTGCCCGGGCAGGATGAGGTGGCGGACCAGCACGCCCTTTTTCGCCAGAGAGGCTCCCGTTTCGAACACGTCCAGGGGCCCCTTCTGCCGGAGCATCTTCCCGATCGCATCCAGGGCGACGCTCGGATAAGCCGGGCAGGAGGCGTACTGGGCGGCCAGTCGGGAGTCGCTGTACTTGTAGTCCGGCAGGTAGATGTCCGCTCGATCCTCGGCCTGCCGGAGCATCTCCACCGACTGATACCCCGACAGGTTGTACACCACGGGAAGATCGAAGCCCTTCTCCCGAAGCCGATCCACCGTGAAAAAGACATGCGGAAAGAAGGGATCGGGCGTCACGAAGTTCACGTTGTGGACGTGTTTCTCTTCGACCATCCGCACGATCCGCTCCACCAGATCCTCCTCGGACGCGACCCCTCCCAGCCCCTCGTGCGAGATCTGGTAGTTCTGGCAGAACACACACCGAAGGGGGCAGCCCGTGAAAAAGACCGTGCCCGAGCCGCTCTTCCCTGTAATGGGAGGCTCCTCGCCAAAGTGCGGGCCCACCCAGGCGACCCGCATGCGGTCACCCTCCCCGCACACGCCGGCACGCCCGCCGGCCGACACCCGCGTGCGGTCCACCTCGCATGACCTGGGACAGAGCCTGCATGACTCGAATGCCGCCATCCTACGATCCTGCATAAACAGACCCAGACCAAGGCTTGACCAAAGGGTTGATCCAGCGTACCATATCCCCGTCCTCGGCATCACGCTCACCCTTCCATCATCACATCCAGAGGGCTGAGGGCGCCTTGGAGGGCGTTTTCCATCACGTGGGTGTCGATCTCGGTGGTCAACACATCCGCATGCCCTATGAAGTTTCGTCTATCCGGTACGCATAGTGATAATAACGAAGCATATGACGAACCTTATTTATCAAAAAAAGATCCTTACTGGGCCTGAACTTGGTTTTTTGTTCATGAGCCGCTTCTATATTCAATCAGCGGAAAAGTCAAGTGCCATGTTTCCAGTTTTTGGCCAAAATATTCAATGGAGTGGCAAATATGTCCTGATACAGGTGGACAGGTTTCCATTTATTCATCATGTTATCATGCTCTTGAGGCAAACGTATTTAATTAAAGAGATAGGTGATGCCGACGTAGCGATTGGTGGAGGAATTCAACAGGCATAGATATACAGAAAGTAACAGGTTTCGCCAACCAGGGCATGAAGAGTGACGGCCAAAAACCGCAATGTTTTGTGTCGGTCATTGAGTAAATATAAGAAGGAGTTATTGATGGCGAAATGTTCAATATGCAAATCTCGAAAAGGAAAAAGAAAATGTAGTGCATGGGGTGACTTTGTTTGCGCGGTATGTTGTGGGAAATCTCGTAATCCGGATAGATGTCTCGGATGTTCTTATTATAAAGACGATTTGCATAGCAGAAATTATCGCAAAGTTCCTTTCTACGGTATTCAGCAAATGGCTGATTCAATCGAGCTTCAGGACATTTCAAGTGTGGTCGAATCAATACTGTGTGAAATCGATACTGAAACGGAAAGCAAATTGTCAGATATAACTGCGATGCGAATTTTGGAGTTGGCTTTTGATAAATATCATTTCAAAGATACACAACTAGTATTTAGAAGTTCTAGATTAAAGATGTATCTAGAGAGAATGATACAGGTAATTGATAAGGAGTTATCTAACACATCAGAAGAAAAAGTGGTAAAAGTCATGGCTGCAATCTATCGATCAATACAGCGAAGGACAAATGGTGGGAGAGAGTATTTGGCTTTTGCACAACAATTTGTAGGATCGAGAGTGGATTCATGGCCAGGGAGCTTACAATTCTAGGTTGTTTTTTATAAGTGGTGCAATTCCAAACAAGAAATTTGCAGCGGCCCGCAAAATGCGTTCGCCCTTGAAAAGCATCGTTGGCCAAGGTTACAAGAGCAAATTTGACTCCTTTCCTTTCTCTCCCCCTGATTGAGTGCATTGTCGTTGGTTCCACATTGAAACACGAAGAAGGCCCAAAGGAGGACATCGATGAACGATTGTCTGCGTCTTGCCGGCGGCAAAACGACCGTTCTGGTCATGGCCTTTCTGGCCCTCGGCGGGTGCACCCCGGAGAAGGCCAAGTCTATTCGACTGGCGGCCGAGCACTTCAGCAACCAGGCGCTGATCGCCGTGAACGCGGTGGAGAAGACCATGATGGCGGAGCTCGCCCCGGCTCCGCGAAGCACCCAGGAGCAGACGGACGATTTCGTCGCCTTCCTGGCCGAACTCGATCTGGAGAGGCTCAGAGAGGCGGGGATCGAGGTGGGGTTCCCGGAGCTGGAGCAGGCCGCCGATCCGAACGGGATCGATCTGAACCCGGCTGTCCAGGAGGCGAGGGACCGGTACCTGAATGGCCTGCGCACGCGCTACGCCGCCTTTGCAGGAGCCCTGCGAGGCCTGGAGGAAGGCGCTTTGTTCGCCGGCGAAGCCGTGGAGGGCTCGATCCGGATCGTTCGTCGGCTGACCGCGGACATGGCGGGCATGGCCAGGCACTTTGCGCATCATCCGCCTCGGTTGCTTCAGCAGCGGAGCAGCCTGGTGGCCGACACCCTGGACATTCTGGAGAACGAGGGGCTGTCCCAGTCGTCCAGGAAGGACCGTCTCTCCCTCATCAAGGTCCGGTTCGACGAGATCCGGACGGCGGAGCAGGAGCTGCTGCGGGGGGTGGTGGAGCCCTCTCTCAAGGCCGCGGAGCTCGGCATGAGCCTGCGGGAGATGGCCGAGGCATACGACCAGCTGAGCGTGGACGACCTGCAGGACCTGCTGCTGCGGGCGGCTCGGATCGTCGGCGACCTGACGGGGCGGGACATGGGCTACCTGACCCATCGGGCGAACACCGTGTTTGCCGAGATCGACGCCAACCCGGCGCTCGAGACCGTGGCCGCCGAGGTCGTGAGAGAGCTCAATCGAACGGTCAGCCCGTAGGGGCAAAGGAGGCGAGTAATGGAGAACGACGAGATCATCCTCGAGAAGGCAGCGGCCACGGTCGCCGCCATGGACATCCAGTACAAACGGGCCGCACCCACGGACCGGGTGATCCTCAAGCCCGAGCGCGACAGGGCGTTCTCTGCGTATGCCGAGGCGAGGTTGAAGCTGATGGAAGCAGGGACCGTGGCAAGCGAGGACGACGTGCAGGAGATGGGGGAGATTCGAAGGCAGGTGTCCCATGCCCGAAAAGCCCAGTCCCTGGTGATCGCGATCGGCCGGTTGGCGGGGTTCCTCAGCAAGTTCATCTGATGAAAGCGGATCCATGTCCTGTAGAGGCATCCTGGAGAGGTCATGAAGAAACAGGCGATTCGATGGGTCCAGGCCCAGCTGAATGCGCGGGGCCTGGATGCGGGCCTGGAAGACGGCCTGCTGGGACCGCGGACCCTCGAGGCCTTGAACCAGGTCGAGGGGATCCCCGAGGACTGGCCGAAGACGAGAAAGGCCGTGGCCTTTGTTCAGCTTACGGCCCGAGAGCACGGTATCGAAGCGGGAACGGTGGACGGCTACTGGGGCCCCCAGACGGAGTTTGCGTTTGGGGAGCTTCTGCAGGTCCTGGTCGAGGGCAGGGCGCCTGAGGTCTGGCGTCCCGAGGACCTCCCCGATGTCAACCCGAACGGGTGGCCGAGCCAGACCCCGCAGGAGAACCTCTTTCGGTTCTACGGAGGGGTGGGTGAACACCAGGCCTCCGTCGAGCTCCCCTATCCGCACAGGCTGTCGTGGAACAAGGCCACGGTGGTTTGGAGGTTTCCGTGCCACGAACGCGTGCACGACAGCCTTCAGCGGGTGCTCTCCCGGGTGCTGGGTCACTACGGGGTGGAGGAGATTCAACGGCTGAGGCTGGACCTGTGGGGCGGCTGCCTGAATGTCCGCACCATGCGCGGAGGCACTCGCTATTCCCTTCACAGCTGGGGCATTGCGGTGGACTATGACCCGGAGAGGAACCGGCTGAAGTGGGGGCGCGACCGGGCGCACTTCGCAAGGCCGGAGTATGACGCATGGTGGAGGCTGTGGGAAGAGGAAGGCTGGGTGAGCCTGGGCAGGCACCGCAACTTCGACTGGATGCACGTCCAGGCCGCGAAGTTGTAGCGGCCGTTCATGTGTCAACCGTTCGATTCTTTTGCGCGGACGAATTCGTTGGACGATGAACAAGCAATTTGAGAACAGCGATGTGGTACAATCGGTGCGGAGACGGGTCGAAAACAATTTCAGCAATATCGATCCAAGCCCTGAGTATGCTCTCACGGACATGACCGGGAAGATGATCGAGGCCGCCAGCCTCTCCACCGAGAAGCA
>CAYYVD010000220.1:0-8568 GCA_964475045.1 uncultured Desulfobacterales bacterium
CGCCCTGATCGTTCTTCTTGATGGGGATGGCCTTGCTGATGAGGCCCACGCGCTCCATCTTGGCGGCGCTCCACATCTCGTTGGCAATGGCCTGCCACATGGCCTGCTCCATGCTCAGGTTCCACGGAAGGAAGTCCGTGGAACCACCCGTGGGTGTGGACCCGTGGCGGGTACCGGCCTGTCCGAAGGCCGCCGTATCCGCGGCCACGGTCAGGTCGCAGGCCTGTCCGATCTCCTGGCCGCCGGCGATGCGCATGCCGTTGCAGCGGCAGATCACGGGCTTGCGGGCCTTCAGGATCGCGTCGATGGTCCCGGTGAACAGGTCCATGTACTGCGCGTACTCCAGGGGCCGCTTGGAGTAATACTCGGCGTACTCCTTGGTGTTGCCGCCCGTGCAGAACGCCTTGTCCTCGGCCGCGGTGAAGACGATGGCCTGGACGTCCCGTTCCATGGAGGCCTTCTGCATGCCGGCGATCACGCCCTTGAGCATCTCCGTGGTGTAGGAGTTGAACTGCTTGGGGTTGTTCAGGGTGATCCAGGCGGTGGTGAGCCCCTCCACGGTCTCGCCCGTGGCCGGGTTCTTGAGGGGCTTTTTCTCATAGGTGGTGCAGGGGGGTTCGGTTCCGAAGTGCTCGTCTCCGAACAAATGATGGTTTTTCAGCTCGTTGTCCCTTGGGAGCCACTCGAGTGTCATAAGCTGTTCCTCCTTTTGTCGTTCATTCGATAAAGATGAAAATCCTCAGAAATCCGGCACGAGGATCACACGCTGCTCCGGCGACCCCTGAGAATGGATCTCGTCGAAGGTCTCCACGATGCTGCTCATGGGGCGCGTCTGTACGTACGGCGCCATGGCGATCTTTCCGGAGAGGACCATCTCCAGGACCTGGGGATAGTACTCGGGCAGGCAGCCCCAGGTTCCGATGATCTCGGCGTCAAAGGCCATGAGCCGGCTGATGGGGTACTCGACCTTCTGCATTCCGAAGCCCACCAGAACCAGCTTCGAGGTGAAGCTGACCAGGGAGAGCCCGATCTCCTGGCCGGGCTTGGTTCCGGTCACCTCGAAGATCTTCCACCCGTAGGACGGCAGCCCTTCCTTCTTTCGAATGGCCTTGAGCTCGCCCGAGACCTCCTTGGGGGTTTTGTCCCGGGAGTTGATCACATGATCGGCGCCGTAGTCGAGCATCTTCTGGAGCCGGTCGTCCACGATGTCGATGGCCACCACCGTGCCTGCGCCCAGGGCCTTGGCCTCCTGCACCATGTACTGGCCCACACCGCCGATGCCGATGACCACCACGTTGTCCCCCACCTCCAGACCGGCCCGTCTGGCCGCCTGAAACGGGGTGGTCGCAGCATCCGCCACCACGGAGAGGTTTTCAAGCGGGATGTCTCCCCGGTCGCGGATCTCGCAGAGGTCGATGCTGGGGACCGGAATGTGGCTGGAGAAGCCGCCGTAGATGCCGAGGCTGTCTCCGGGCATCTTCTGGTCCAGGCACCGGTTTCCCCGCCGGGTCTTGCACAGGTAGCAACGCCGGCACGGCATGACCGCAGGAATGAGCACCTCCTTGCCCACCCAGTCCTCGTCGCCCGCCACCACGACCCCGGAGATCTCGTGGCCCAGGGTGAGGGGCGGTTTGTTCACCGTTGGAACGCCGTCATAGAAGTACCCGAGATCCGTGTGGCAGACGCCGCATCCGGCGACCTCCACGAGCACCTCGCCGGGCCCCAGATCGGGCACGGCGATCTCGGTCTTCTCGATCCTGCCGGGGGTCACCTCCCCGGTCTCCCGGTCCTTCATGGTCGGTTGGACCATCTGCCAGGTCATGATCTTGTCCGGTACTGCCATGGTTGGCCTCCTTGCATCCATCAGCCGTTCGGCTGTTGTGCGTAAGTGCGTTCCCCGCCGACCGCCGGGCCTTTCCGTACAGGGCGAGTACGGCGCAGGAGCCGCTTTTGACTCTATATCATCCCATATCCACCGTCAACACACAGGAGCTGGCCCGTGATGTAGCTGCTCTCGTCGGAGGCGAGGAACACGAAGGACGGGGTGATGTCCTCGGGCTCGGCGAACCGCTTGAGCAGGATCCGGTTCATGTAGACCTCCTTGAGCTTCTCGTCCGAGCGGATCTTCTCGGTCATGTCCGTGGCCACGATGCCCAGCGAGATCACGTTGGCGCAGACGTTGTACCGGGCCAGCTCCCGGGCGATGGACTTGGTCATGCTGATGACGCCGCCCTTGGCCGCGCTGTAGTTCACCTGCCCCACCGTTCCGACGATCCCGGCCACCGAGGTGACATTGATGATCTTGCCCGCATTCTGCTCCTTCATCTGGCGTGCGGCGAACTGGGAGCAGAGAAAGACTCCCTTCAGATGAATGTCCAGCACCTGGTCCCACTGGTCCTCGGTCATCTTGACCAGCAGGGCGGGGCGGGTGAACCCGGCGTTGTTGACCAGGACGTCCAGCCGGCCGAACCGGTCCACAGCGGTCTGGATCAGGGCCTCGGCGTCCGCTTTCACGGCCACGTCCGCTTTCACGGCCACGGCGTCGCTTCCCATGGCCTGGATGGCCTTCACGGCCTCCTGGGCCGCCTGCTCGCTGGAGGTGTAGTTGACGACGACCTTGGCCCCTTCCTTGCCATACGCCAGGGCCACGGAGTGTCCCACTCCACGGCTGCTACCGGTGACAACGGCCACTTTGTCCTTGAGTCTCATAGGCTTGTCCCTTCCTTCCTAGTGCAAATGGTTCCGGGCTCGGCCCGAGGGCCGAGAAACACTCCAGGGGAATCGAGCAAGGCCGTCCCTTCCTCGAATCCCCGGGATTCCAGTTTTGGGTGGAATGATGGGTGCCGTGCCTCCGCGGTGCACGGTCCCGGAGGACCGCCCCGTCCCGGAAGGTTCAGTGGAAGGCAAAACCCACCAAATCAATAGTGATTATAATATAGTTACATTATAACTAACTTGAAAATTTAGAAGACTGGGCCGAGCTCTGTCAAGGAAAATCGTCCAGAAGCAGGACCGCACGCGTATGAGTTGAACAATTCCCATTTTCTGGTAGGATGGCCCAAACGAACGCCTTTCGGGGGGATCAGATCTTGAATCGTGAATTGCAGTCACCCAACATGGCTTCAAGGTTCCAGGGAAAGAGTGTTCGCCTGCAATTCACAATTCAAGATCTGACCCCCATGGTGCTGGCGGTGCTTCTGCTGGCGGGGAGCAGTTGCTCCTGGAGACCGCCGGTGCCCCCCGCACGGCCTCCGGTGAAGCGGATCGTGCTGAAGGAGACCGTCCCGGGAAAGGCGCCTCCTCCCTATGTGGTCCACGGGGTGCGGTACTACCCCCTGCCCGACGCGGACGGCTTTGTACAGACCGGCCAGGCCTCCTGGTACGGGAACCCCTTTCACGGAAGGACCACGTCCAACGGCGAGACCTATGACATGCACAAGCACACGGCCGCCCACAAGACCCTGCCCTTCGGCACCCATGTCCGCGTGCACAACCTGAGCAACGGGAGGTCCACGGTGGTTCGCATCAATGACCGGGGACCGTTCGTGAAGGGGCGCATCATCGACCTGTCCCTCGCATCCGCCAAGATGATCGGCCTGGTCGGTCCCGGCGTGGCCCCGGTCCGCATCACCGCCCTGGCGCCTCAGGTCGCCACCCGCCACGGGTCCGGGGCGGGGGAAAGCCCGGTGGTGGAGACCCGGGACCTTCGAGCCGGCGAGTTCACCGTGCAGGTGGGCGCCTTCGCCCAGCGAAGCAACGCCCTCGGGCTGGCCAAGCGACTGAGCGTGCTCTTCGACTACGTCAAGGTCACCGAGTTCGTGGACGAGTACGATCGGACCCTGCACCGGGTGCGGGCGACCAAGACCACGTCTTTGGATGAGGCGGGAAAAAGGGAGGAGCAGCTGAAGGAGATGGGGTTTCGGGACTCGTTCGTCGTGAGGCTCTAGCGTCCCCGCTCGTCCTCGTTGATCTTTCGACGCAACACGCCGGATGTCTTGAACACCACGACCCTTCTCGCACGAAGCCGAAGGTCCTGCGTGGTTTGCGGGTTGCGGCCCCGTCTGGCGGCCTTGTCCTTGACCACGAACTTGCCGAATCCGCTCACCAGGATGTCTTCGCCGTTCTCCAGGGTCTCCTTGATGATCTCGAACAGGGTTTCCACCGAGGCGCGTGATTGGGACTTGCTCAGCCCGACGTTGTTGTAGATATCCGTGATCAGCTTTTCCTTCGTGAGCGACATCGGGGGCCCCCTTCTCTCAAAACGCGGTAATTGCCCGGGACTCTTTTGTTTTCCAGGTTTCGATGATGTATAATGGCAAAAGGCGTGTCAAGCATTTTTTAGCTGACCGTACTTCTCCTTGAGCTTCCTGCAGACGTTGTAGGGCACGAGTCCGCTGATGTCCCCGCCCAGGCTGGCGGCTTCCTTGATGATGGTGGAGCTGATGTAGAACCATTTGTAGTCGGTCATCAGGAAGATCGACTGCACATCCCGATTCAGCTTCCGGTTCATCAACGCCATCTGAAACTCGTACTCGAAGTCGGACAAGGCCCGAAGCCCGCGAAGGATCACACCGGCCTTCTTCTTGACGGCGTAGTCCACGAGCATGCCGTCGAAGCTGTCCACCTCGACATTGGGCTGATCGCCCAGGGCCTCTCTTATCATATCGATGCGCTCCTCACGGGAGAAGAGGGAGACCTTGTGCGGATTGATGAGAATGGCGATGACCAGCTTGTCGAAGATCTTCTGGGCGCGTTTGACGATGCTCAGGTGACCGTTGGTGATGGGGTCGAAGGTCCCGGGATAGATCGCAATTCGCAGGCTCATCTCTTCTTCTCCAATTGTGAGAGTTGTTCCGTGTTTGCCCCGTGTCCGCGCCCGAGTCGAAACATGTGGATTTCCGTATCGCCGTAACTCCGGCGCTCGAGGAGGCGAAGGGAGGCTTCTTGGAAAAGCAGGGTCTCCCGGGCGCCGGTTTCCGCGATGATCAGGGCGTCCCGGTGGAGGAGCGTGCTCCGGCCGAGGGTCGCCAGGAGAGGGGCGGCCAGGCCTTGGCCGTATGGGGGGTCGAGAAAGACCAAGTCGACCCCCGCCTTTCCACCGGCCGCCCCGGGGGGCAGGCCCCGCCTCAGGTCGTGTCGATGCACCTCCGCGAGGTGCTCGACACCGCAGTGCTCGAGGTTCTTGCGGACCGCGCCGAGCGCCTGAGCCGTCCGGTCCACGAACACGGCCCGGCAAGCGCCCCGGCTCAGGGCCTCCAGACCGAGGGCCCCGGTGCCCGCAAACAGGTCCAGGACACGCAGCCCTCGAAGGTCCTGGCCGATCAGGTCGAAGAGCGCCTCCCGCACCCGGTCGGATGTGGGCCGGATTCCGCGTCCCCTGGGGACCCAGAGACGCCTTCCGCGCATGTGACCGCCCGTGATCCTCAACCATTCCCCGTCCGGCCGCCCGGGGCGGGTTCGCTCAGGTAGGCCAGCACGCTTTGCCCTGCTCGGACCCGCTGACCGGACTCCACGACGATTCGGGCGTCCTCGGGGGCGAACACGTCGAGCCTGGAACCGAAACGGATCAGGCCGAACCGCTGTCCCCGGGACACACGATCCCCCGGCTCCACCCAGCACGCAATGCGCCTGGCCACGAGCCCGGCGACCTGGACCACGACCAGGGTCCGGCCGTCGTCCGTCTTCAGGGTGAGCGCGTTGCGCTCGTTCTGCTCCGAGGCCTTGTCCAGGTCCGCGGAGAAAAACGTTCCGGTGTGGTAGCGCACGCTCTTGACCACGCCGGTCAGCACCATGCGGTTGACGTGGACGTTGAACAGGGACATGAAGATGCTCACCTGAACACAGGGGCCGCCCAGCGGATTTCGATCGTCCCTTCTCGGCCCGGCCGAAACCACCCTGCCGTCGGCCGGGGAGAGGATCGCCCCCTCGCCGGCCTCGGTCGCCCGTTCGGGATCTCGAAAGAAGGTGAGGACAAAGAGGGTCAACAGCCCGAGGATCACTGCAGGCACCGTCCAACCGAAAAGCGCCGGCAGGGCGGTGAGCGCGGCGCCGGCCGCCACGAACGGGAGCCCCTCTCTGGCTACGGGGAGTCGGTTCTCGATTCTTGTCTTCTGATACCCGGGCATGGTCATGGATTCCGTGACCTCCTCACGGCGCCGTCGTGCTTCACGCGCCACGGACATTATCGTTTCAGGCCCCGGTTTGTCAACGGACTTGCCCCGTGCACCCGGCGCCCCAGGGGTCAAAACCGGGGGTCGTCCGGGGCCGGGGGAGAGGCCGGAGGAACCCTCCGGATATCCGGCGGGCGAAAGTAAGCGGGCACGAGGTCGCGGAGGTCGTCGGCCTCTCCGCGCCGCAGGCGCTCGAGGCCCAAGGAGCCCACGGCTGAGGCGGCGGGATGCCAGAGGGCCGGCGGAGCGGGGACGGCCCGTTCACCCAAACGCTCCCGCAAGAGCGGGAGCTGGCGCGCGTGGTCGTTCCCGATGACCACCACGGGGCCTTCCACGTGTCCGGACAGCTCGGCCTCCGCGACGCAGGTCTCCTCGCGAAGCGCGGTCAGGCCCGCAGGATTCGGGCGGCGGTAGAGGCCCACAAACAGCTCCCCCCTCCGTGAGTCCAGCACCGCGCACACGGGCGGCTCGGAGAACGGGATGCGCCAAGCCAGCGCCTCCAGGCTGGACACCCCCACCAGGGGAATACCGAGGCCGCGGGCCACCCCTTTGGCCGCGGCCAGGCCCACGCGCAAGCCCGTGAAGCTGCCCGGGCCCCGGGAGACGATCACCGCCTGGAGGTCGCCGAGCGATCGACCGCAGGAGGAGACCAGGAAGTCCACCGCCGGCATGAAACCGCGGAAGTGCCTCCGGGCCGCACCGGAAGCCACCTCGGCCAGGACGATTCCTTCCGGGGTCATGAGGGCCGCGCCGAACTGGGGCGTGGATGTGCTGAGGGCGAGGATCATGGATGATCACTGAAGCATGGGCCGAACGATGCGTGCGATGTCGTTGTAGAACACCACGGCCATGAGGGCGATGAGAATGAAGAGCCCCACCTTCTGAGCCATTTCCCTTTGGCGAATGCTCAGGGGCTTCCCGATGACGAGCTCCACGAGGAGAAAGACGATCACGCCCCCGTCCAGGATGGGAACCGGGAGCAGGTTCAGGATCCCCAGGTTCACGCTGATCACCGCCATGAACGGGATCAGGTACAGGAAGCTCTCCTGGGCGATCTGTCCGGTCATCTGGCCGATCATGATGGGGCCGCCCACGGTTTCCATGGGGAGTACCCGCTGAAAGAGCTTGACCACCGTCAGCAGCGTCAGCTCGGTGATCTCCCAGGTTCGAGCCGCCGCCTCGACCACGGCCCCCCCGGGGCCCAGGTCCACGGTCAGAAACTCGCCCGAGGCCACGATCCCGATGAGAGCGGTCTGGACCTCCTCGCCGAAGAGGTTCTTGACCGTGGAGGCCTCCGGGGTCACCGTGAGCTCCAGGGTCCGGTCCCCTCGGCGCACCAGGAAGACCAGGGGATCCCCGGCCCGGTCCTCCACCTGCGCCTTGAGGGCCTCCCAGGACTGCACGGCCCGGTCTTCCACGGCCACGACCACGTCGCCCTTCAGCATGCCGGCACGGTCCGCAGGGGAGCCCTCCCGGACCTGGCCGACCTCGGGGACCATGATCTGGGTGCCTGCCGCGAGGTGCAGCCCGCAGAAGAGGAGAAAGGCGAGGAAAAAGTTGAAGACGGGGCCCGCCGCCACGATGGCGATTCGCTTGAGTGGGTGCTGCATGTTGAAGGCACGGTCGAGATCGCCGGGGGGAATGGGCTCGTCGTCCTCGGTCTCGTTCTCCCCGAGCATCTTGACGTAGCCGCCCAGTGGAACCGCCGAGATCCGATACTCGGTTTCGCCTATGGTCTTGCTCAGGAGCTTGTGACCGAAGCCCAGGGAGAACCGGAGCACCTTGACGCGGAAGAGCTTGGCCACCAGAAAGTGTCCCAGCTCGTGGCAGAAGATCAATACCCCCAGCACCACGACCAGGGGGAGGATGTAATAAACCAGCACGTGCATGTCTCTTGTCGACCTTTCCTCTTTGGATTCAACGACCCTCACTTCGAGGGCCCGCCTTCACGCCTGCTGGACGGCCTCGCGAGCCCGGCTGCGCGCCCAGGCGTCCGCCTCCAGGGCCTGCTCGATGGCGGTCAGGGGAGTCGGGGTGTGGGCGTCCATGACCTGCTCGACCACCTCGGGAATGGAGAGGAAGCTCAGGGTGCCGTCCAGGAAGGAGGCCACCGCGACCTCGTTGGCTGCATTGAGCACCGCCGGCAGGCTGGCCCCCTGCCTGGCCGCCCTCAGGGCCAGGGCCAGGCATCGGAACCGCTTCAGGTCGGGCTGTTCGAAGGTCAGGGCGGAGATCTCGGAGAAATCGAGCGGCGCGATGGGGGTGTCCAGGTGCCTGGGGTAGGACAGGGCGTAGGCGATGGGCGTGATCATGTGCGGGACGCCGAGCTGCGCGATGACGGACCCGTCCCGGTACTCCGCCATGGAGTGGATGATGCTCTGAGGATGGATGAGCACGC
>CAYYVD010000221.1:0-8524 GCA_964475045.1 uncultured Desulfobacterales bacterium
CCTGGGGCCCTTCGAATCCGATCCGGACCAGGGCAAGATCTCGGTTTCCTCTCCCCTGGGCAAGGCCCTGATCGGACGGGAGGTGGGCGAGGAGATTCGGGTCCGGGCCCCGGGGGGGCTTCAGGCCTACGAGATCGTGGAGATCTATTGATCTCCCGCCGGCCCGGGCGTGACACGTGAGCCCATGGCCATTCGCATGTTCATACACGGGCTGGAGAGCAGCAACCGGGGAACCAAGTCCGTGTTCTTCCGGGAACGGTATCCGGACATGTGCATCCCGAACTTCCCCGGATCGCTCGAGGAGCGCATGGAGAAGCTCGAGGGGATCCTCGCCGGCAGGGACGGCCTGCGCCTCGTCGGATCGAGCTTCGGCGGGCTTATGGCGGCGCTCTTCGCCCTGGAGAACGAGCCCCGCATCGACCGCCTGATCCTCCTGGCCCCGGCCATCAACCTCATGGCCTTCACCCCGCATCGAAACCGCGGCGTCTCGGTCCCCGTCCGGATCTTCCACGGCCGCGACGACGAGGTCATCCCCCTGGACGATGTGCGGCGGGCCGCACGGGACGCCTTCTCCGACCTCCGCTTTCACGAGGTGGAGGACGACCACTCCCTTCACCGCACCTTCCGGACCATGGACTGGGACGCACTCCTGGGGGACGACCCCCCGTCCTCTTGACCTTTCGCCTCATTGCTGAAAGAAGGGGTTGGTCTCCTTCTCGCCGCCCACGGTGGAGACCGGGCCGTGCCCGGGCAGCACCAGGGTCTCGTCGGGCAGCGTGAAGACCTTCTTGCGGATGTTGTCCAGCAGGAGCTCCGTGTCGCCCCCCGGAAAGTCCGTCCTTCCGATGCTCCCGGCGAACAGGGCGTCTCCGCAGATCACCGCGGTCACCTCACGGCGGTCCCCGTCCACGTTGATCTCCCCCTGAAGGACGAAGCCCAGACCGCCGGGGGAGTGCCCCCGCAGGTCCAGGACCTCCAGAGAGAGGCCCCCGACGTCCAGGGTGTCTCCTTCTTGGAGAAACCTTGAGGCCTCGGAGTCGGCGGCATCGGACCCGTAGACCCGGGCCCGCCGGCTCGCTACCTGGAGCGAGGGCGCCTCCTCGGCGTGCAGGAGGATCGGGGCGCCGGTCCGTTCCTGGAGCTCACGGTTGCCCCCCACGTGGTCCCAGTGGGCGTGGGTGTTCACGATGCAGCTCAGGGTCAGTCGCTCGGACGCCAGGGCGTCGAGAATCTCGCCGGCGTTCCCACCCGGGTCGAAGACCGCGGCCTCGCGGGTGTCCTCGTCCCCGACGATGTAGGAGTTGACCATGAGGGGGCCGGTTTGAAGCATCTTGAGAATCATGAGGTTCCTTTCGTTCGGTATGAGAGATTCAACCCTTTGGGGTTACGGGGTCCTCGAGGCCCGGGCTTCAGGCGTCCCCCACGGAGTAGGCCGGCCTCTGAATGTGGGAGTCCTTGCAGCGGGGGCATCGGCCGGGCCGGGACCAGCGTTTGCGGTCCCGAAACACGTAGCCGCAGCTGAGGCACCGGATCGGGGACATCCGCACTTTCTTTCCCCTGGAGGCGAGGGACCGGGAGATGTGGGAGAGATGGCCGTACACGTCCTTTTCCGGAATGCCGAGGGCCTGGGACAGATCGCGGTCCGTCATCTCCTCCTCACTCAACAGGTCGATCATCTGCTGCCGAATGGTCTGGGCCGCAGGCATCCTTTACCCGGCCTCCTCGAGCACGGCCCGGGCCACGTGCAGGTCGTAGGCGCGTTTCGGGTCGAAGTGGCTCGGTCTGCGCAGGGCCATGGCCTGCTGGACCGCTTCCCATGGGATCCAGCCGTGGTCGTCCCACAGGGCCACGTCGTCCCCGCTCCAGAGCCTGAACCAGACGGTGCCCTCTCCTTCCCGGACGTACATGCGGATCCGCGGGTTCTGAGGAAAAGGGTGATAGTAAACGCCTCGTTCGTCCTTCATGCGCATGTCTCCCCCGTTGAGCGGTTGGCGGCCGCGCCCCAGGTTGGATGCAAGCCCGTTTTCAATCTCCGTTCCTTTGACTATAATACGCGGGAGCAGGGCTGCCAACCCCCCGGATCGAGCGGCCCCATCACCACCGAGCCGGGCCGCCGGTCCGGCGGGAGGAAGGTTTCATGAGCCGGCACATGCAGATCGACATTCGGCTGATCCCGTTCTACGAGAAACCCTTCAAAAGGCTGTTTCCCAAGCTTTCCGAACTCCTGAAGGAGCACGGCTATACCATCCCTCTGGAGCAGGACGTCTCGCTCTACGACCTGGTGGACGTCCTGGCGGACATGACCTACGCCCCGAGCGTCCCGAAGAACGTCAAGGACCGCATCGACCCCCATGTGCCGGTCCTGCAGGACCTCAAGGAGACCGCCCGCGATGAGCTCCTGGCCAGGCGGCTGGATGCGCTGGACGCGACCCTCTACCGCCTGGAGGACGCGTTCGAGGAGCTCGAGCGGGGGCTGTGAGCCTCCAGCACGGGTTTCAAAGACAGCATACCGAGTGCTGAAAGACCCGGAGTTGTCTGTCGTCCGTTGCAGGTTTCAAGTGGCAGGTTTGCAGCAACCTCACCGCCTCCCGGCCGGCCGCTCACAGCTCGAAGCATGGACCGTTCGACCTGTCGGTTGGCATCATAGAAGTGGTATGCCGGGTTTTCTCTGTGACCTGGAACCTGCGGCTTGCAGCGGCTTCGCGGGGCTCAGGGCCTGGAGAGCCTCTGAATTTGGTCTGGTGTTCCTGAAACGCTCAGCACGGCCTCCATGTTTTTCCAGGCGATGCGCTCACGCTCGCCTTCGTTCAGCGGAAGCCCCTCGAACCAGCGGCGCTCCGCGGCCGGGCTGCGCCAGGGGGCGTCCGTTCCGAAGAGGACGCGCTCGGCCCCCTTTCGGCGCACGGCCGACACCACGGTTTCGTCCGGCAGGATGCCGCTTACGAACGACAGGTCGAAGTACACGTTGGGCCGCTCCAGGAGCGGTTCCATGCCGTCCCACCCGAAGAGCGATCCCAGGTGGGCGGAGATCAGGATCAGACGGGGGTGCTCCCGGGCCACGCGGGCGATGCGCTCCGGACCTGTTTCAAAGGCCCTTGCCGCTGCGGTGAACGCCTGGAGGTGGGGCTTGTATTGCCCCAGCCCTTTTACGGACATGCTGTCCAGCACCACCGGCAGGCCGGCTTCCTCCAGGAGGGACCAGAGGCGATGGGCCTCGGGGGAGAGGATGTCCAGACGCTGGAGCACCGGATGGACCTTGACGCCGCGGAGCCCCAGGTCCAGGAGCCGGGCGAGGTCGGTCTCCAGAGACGGGGCACGGGAAATCAGGTTGCCGAAGGGGATCACGGCGGCGTGCCGGCGGGCCTGATCGGCCGCCCACCGGTTGAGCTCCGCCACTCGGTCGGCGCGGCCGGTCACCGGAAGGAGCACCACCCGGTCCACGCCGGCCTCCCGTTCCGCTCGAAGCAGGGCCTCCACAGAGGCCTCGTGATGCAGGATCCACTTGGACGGGTCCCGGTCCGGAAGACAGGCGTCGAGCTCCGCGGCCCGATTCTGAACCAGGGCCCGGTCCCCTTTGCGGTACGCGTGGGCGTGGGCGTCGATGAGCATGGTCCCGTCAGACGAGCCGGACGCCGAGGTAGCGGTCGGCGAGCTCCGGTTCCAGGCCTTCGCGTTCCGCCTTCAGGGCCAGGGGCAGCGCGTCCAGGATGTCCACGGCGGTGATGCCGTCCTCTCCCAGGTCCTCGGCCGCCAGGTCCCCGGCCACCCCGTGGAGGAAGACGCCTTTCCGGACGGCCTCGGGGAGGTCCAGGCCCAGGCCCAGCATGGCGGCGATGGCGCCGGTCAGCACGTCCCCGGTTCCCGCCGTGGCCATGCCGCTGTTCCCGCTCATGTTGACGAACACCCGGCCGCCCGGGAGTCCGATCAGGCTGTGGGCCCCCTTGAGCACGATCACGGCGTTCAGGTCGGCCGCCGTGCTTCGAAGGATGCCCACCGGGTCCTGCTCCAGCCCGGAGACCGTGCCTCCGGTCAACCGCGTCATCTCCCCGGGGTGCGGGGTGAGCACGGTGGGCGCGCGGCGCTTTCGAAGGACGTCCGGATCCCGTGAGACGGCGGTCAGCCCGTCCCCGTCGAGGAGCAGTGGGCATTCCAGGCGTGCGGCCAAGGCCCGCACGAGGTCCTGGGTCTCCTCCACCAGGGACAGTCCGGGGCCCAGGACCACCATGTCCGCCCGTGAACCCAGGTCCAGGAGTCCTTCCAGGTTTTCCAGGGCGATGCTCCCTTGAGCGGTTTCCTTCTGCGGCACGAACACGATCTCGCTGCCGGCGGCGGCCAGGGTGGGTACCATGGCCGCCGGTGCGGCCAGCCGGGCGTACCCCCCGCCCGCCTGGAGGAAGGCGCTGGCGCTGAAGCGGGGCGCCCCGTAGTAGGCCGCGGCCCCGGCCACGAAGAGGACGTCGCCGAAGACGCCCTTGTGGCCCTTGGGGTTTCTCTGCGGCAGGGGGGGGGTGTGGTTGATCTCCGTCCGAATCCCGGCCGCCTCGATCATGCTCGAGGGAAAGGAGATGTGGGTGACGAAGAGCTCCCCGCAGTGCTCGAACCCGGGGTAGAGCAGGTTGCCCAGCTTGGGCAGGCCGAAGGTGACCGTGGCGCTGGCCCGAACGGACGTCCCCATCTCCTGCCCGGTATCGCCGTGGATGCCGCTCGGGATGTCCAGGCTGAGGACGGGTCGGCCGCTCCGGTGAATCCGCTGGATCACCTCCGCATACCGTCCCTCCACATCCCGGGCCAGCCCCGTGCCGAAGATGGCGTCCACCACCACGTCGCAACGGGCGAGGTCGTGTTCGGCGTCCTCGGGCGAGGCCGGGGAGACCACCTCGCCGCCGCTCCGCTCCAGCATCTCCAGGTTGTCCCGGGCCGCCCCCCGGTAGGCCTGCCGGTCCCCGAGGACGAAGACCCGGGCGCTTCCGCCGCTCGAGAGGATCTTTCGCGCCACCACGAACCCGTCTCCGCCGTTGTTGCCCCCGCCGCAGAAGATTGCAAACCGGCGGCCGGTCACGCCGAACCGGGTCAGGAGCACGAAGTAGGCGGCTTCGCCGGCGTTTTCCATCAGGATCTGTTCGGGGATGCCGTAGGTCTCGATGGCCGTCCGGTCCAGGTTGCGCATCTCTTGAACCGTGCTGATCTTCATGTCTTTCCTCCTGGGTTGTCTCTATCACGCTCCGGAGGCCGTGTCGAGGCCCAGGCCGATCGCCGGCTCCTCCTCGGCACGCTCGTTGACAATCGGCGGCGCATTTCTTACCCTGAACCGGGTACATGGGAAGGAACCCCGAGTGCCGGGAGGTTCGAGATGGGCTACGTGTTCGACAGGGAAGCGGCCCGGCGTTATTCCGCCTGGTCCAGGAGCCCCCACGGCCGGGCCATGGACCGGTGGCTGGAGTCCTGCCTGCCCGGCCTGCTGGCATGCCGGCCCGGCGAGCGGGTCCTGGACGTGGGCTGCGGGGAAGGAACCCATCTGCTCATGCTGAAGAATCTGGGGCTCGACATCTCCGGCGTGGACGCCTCCCCCCACATGATCGAGCGCGCCCGGGAGCGGCTGGGCCGGCGATGTGCCCTGGAGACCGGCTCGGCCGAGGATCTCCCCTATGAGGACAACCGCTACGACTTGTGCACCCTGATTCACACCCTGGAGTTCGTGGAGAGCCCGCTGGAGGCGCTTCGCGAGGCGGCCCGGGTGGCGCGCAGGGCGGTCTTCGTGTGTGCGATGAACAGCGTCTCCTGGAATGGGGTGCTGCGAAAGCTCAAGCCGGGGTCCCTGCCGGCCCCCTTCGACGAGGGCCGTTTCTTCAGCCTCTGGGGCCTGCAGGGCCTTGTGCGGGGGACCCTGGGGTCCGTGCCCACGGTGTGGCTCTCGGCTCCCGTGCTGCCCGCCGGCTTCACCCGGTGGTGCAGGCGGATGACCGGACGCCGGCTTCAGCCCCCCCTGCCCTTCGGTCCCTGCCTGGGGCTCTGCGCGACCATTCGGTACCGCTTCAGAACGGACAACCTGGTCCTCAAGCTGCCTGTCCGGCCCCGGCGTCAGGCCGTTCCCCACGGAGTCGGGATGGGGCATCTCGAGACCCTGCACGGAGCCAATCGCCATGAAAGAAGCCATCCTGTATGAACGATCCGGCGAAAAGGGCGTCCAGTGCGGACTCTGCCATCACGGTTGCCGCATCGGGGAGGGGAAGACCGGCCTCTGCCGGGTCCGGGAGAACCGCGACGGGATCCTCTACAGCCTGGTCTACGGCAAGGTGATCGCCCGGCATGTGGACCCCATCGAGAAGAAGCCGTTGTTCCACTTCCTGCCGGGAACCCGGTCCTACTCCCTGGCCACGGTGGGCTGCAACTTCCGTTGCGCCTTCTGCCAGAACGCGGACATCTCCCAGATGCCCGCGGACCACAACCGCATCCGGGGAGAGGACCTATCCCCGGCGGATCTCGTGCGGGAGGCCGAGCAGGGCCGCGCCGCCACCATCGCCTGCACCTACACCGAGCCCACCGTGTACTTCGAGCTCGCCCTGGAAACCGCCCGGCTGGCCTCGGCCCGCGGGATCCGGAACGTGTTCGTGACGAACGGCTTCATGAGCCGGGCCTGCCTGGAGGAGATGCATCCGGATCTCCATGCCGCCAACGTGGACCTCAAGGCCTTCACCGACCGGTTCTACCGGGAGCAGTGCGGGGCCAGGCTGGATCCCGTGCTCCGGACCATCGAGACCATGAAGGCGCAGGGCGTCTGGGTGGAGGTCACCACACTGCTCATTCCGGGGCTGAACGACGACCCCCACGAGCTCCAGGACCTCGCCGGGTTCATCGCCGGCCTGGATCCCGGCATCCCCTGGCACATCAGCCGTTTTCACCCCACCTATCGCCTGACGAGCATCGGAGCCACCCCGGCCGCTTCGATCCATCGAGCCCGGGGCATCGGGCGCGAGGCGGGCCTCCAATACGTGTACACGGGCAACCTCCCCGGGGACGACGGGGAGAGCACGCACTGCCATGCCTGCGATGCCCCCCTCATCGATCGATGGGGGTTTTCCATCCGGCGAAACCGGCTCCAGGACGGCCGCTGCCCCGACTGCGGATCGGCCGTCCCCGGGGTGTGGGCGTGATCGTTTCCTTTTGATCTTTGTCTCCCGCTCTGCTACCTTGAGCGGACAGGTGTAGGGAGGGCCTGCCCGGGTTCTTTCTACCACACGGAAAACCCCCGCTGAACCGTTCACGCGCCTTCTTTCCATCAGCGGGGGTTTTTTTCGGAGGTGGTTGCGATGCTCAAAAAGGAAGACGAGCTGGCCTTGAAGGTGACCAAGGAGATCGTGGTCAAGTTCATCGAGGTGGGGCGCCTCTCGATCAACTCCTTTGAAGAGGCCTTCACCAAGGTCCACGAGACCGTGCGGGAGTCCCTGCTCCACGTCGACCTGGAGGAGCAGGAAACGCCGAAAAAAGACGAGACCTAATCCGGCTCGTCCATGTCGTAGCGGACGGAGACCAGGAACAGCCCCTGGGGCGGCGCCTTGGGGCCCGCCTCCCGCCGGTCCCTTGCCTCCAGGATCCTCGAGAACCCCTCCACTGAGGTCTTGCCGGCGCCCGCGTCCACCAGGGTGCCCACCAGGTTTCTCACCATGTGGCGCAGAAAGCCGTTCGCCTCGAAGACCAGCCGAAGCACACCATCGCCGGTTCCGTGCATCTCGGCCCGAAGCATGTGCCGGACCGGGTTCCGGTTGCCGCTACCCGTGGAGCGAAACGAGGTGAAGTCGTGCTCGCCGCGAAGGAGGCTCAGGCACCGCCGGACCGCATCGAGATCCATGGGGCGCGCAACGTGCCAGGTATGACGTCGAAGGAACACGTCCGGTTCGTCCCGATTGAGCATCCGGTACTCGTACACCTTGCTCCTGGCGTCGTAGCGGGCGTGAAACCCGGAGGGCACCTCCCGGGCGCCTCTCACGAGCACGTCGTCGGGCAGGAGGCTGTTGAGCCCCTTTCGAACGGCCTCCGGGTGGAGGCGGGAGCAGGTCTCGAAGTGGCACGCCTGGCCCAGGGCGTGCACCCCGGCGTCCGTCCGCCCGGACCCGATCACCCGGATCGGCTCCTGGGTCAGGATTCCGAGCTTTTCCTCGAGCACCTCCTGTATGGTGATTCCGTTCTTCTGACTCTGCCACCCGTGATACCGGGTGCCGTCATAGGCGAGACGAAGTCGAAGCTTCCTGGGGTCCGTCATGTTGCCCGCGATGGGACGGGGTAAAAAAAGGGGAGCCTGGCACAAGCCGGCTCCCCGATGCATCTCGGTTCGATCCTGCAGCGGGCTTCCGCCCCTCGAGAGGATCAGCGCTTGGAGTACTGGTAACGGGCCCTGGCGCCGGGCTGTCCGTACTTCTTCCGTTCCTTCATCCGGGGGTCCCGGGTGAGGAGCGAGGCCTTTTTCAGCGGGACCCGCAGGTCGGCGTTCACATCCACGAGCGCCCGGCTGATGCCGTGCCGAATGGCT
>CAYYVD010000222.1:0-8489 GCA_964475045.1 uncultured Desulfobacterales bacterium
TCCACCACGATCTGCCGCCCGGCGGTGTCGAACCGGACCGTGAAATCGTCCGAGTCGTGGCTGTTGAGCGTCACCAGGCCGGTCCGGGTGATGTTGTCGATCTCGTTTTCGATGTCGCTGCCCAGCTCCAGCTCGTAGGTGTCCTTTCCGCTCTGCATGAGGCCGTTGATGTTCAGGTACTCGGCGTCGATGGTGATGCGGTCCCCGTCCAGGGTGGGTACGTCGGGCAGGGGAAGGTCGAGGATGGCATGGATATCCCCCGCTGTGGCCGCCCTCATTCCTTGATCGAGGTACTCGTTCCAGGTGGCATAGGGCTCTCCGCCCACGGTGTAGGAGGTCACGCCCTCGATGAACACGCTCCCTCCGGCCACGATGCTGATGTTCTTGGCCCGGACCCGGGCCTCGATCACGATGTCCCCCTTGCCCTGGGGGAGGGTCTCGAGGTGGAGGGTCCCCTGAAGGTTGTCGATCTCCCCCAGCACGGTGATGTCCGGCCAGGGGTAGATGGCGTCGGTCTCCTCCCGCACGTCCAGGCGGTTCTTGATCTCGATGGACGGATCCGGGGACACGGCGCTGTCCGGAATGTCGGCGAAGGCCGCGTTTCCCGGGCTCACCGGGGGCTCTTCCAGGTTGGTCTTGTTGTCCTCGAGGGCGTTGTCCAGGTTCTGCTCGTTGATGGTGCTGTTGCGGGTCACCTCGCTGCCGTTGAAGAAGAGCCCGCCGTTCTTCTCGGGAATGATGATCTCGGTGATCTTGAGAAACCACGGGGTGTCGTTGTGGATGGTCACGCTGGCATCGCCCTCGGCGTCGAAGGTGCCGCTCCCCTGAAGCTGATCGGAGCGGATGTCGATGACCCCGGCCTGGGCCCGTAAGGGGTCCACGGTGACGGTCTTGACGGTCTGCTCGACTCGAGAGGACACCGGGTTTCCGTTGGAGTCCAGGTTGGTTTCCAGGAGCCCTTCGGCCTCCAGCTCGGCCTCCAGCCGGGCGATCTGCTCCTCGTAGAAGTCCTTGAGCAGGGAGTCGCTGTCCTGGTAGAGGGCGAGCTGCTCCCGGGCCTCCGCCAGGGCCTTGTCCAGGGTGGACTCGAGGGCTTCGGTTCCCACGGAGAAGGTCACGCCCTCGCTGGCGTCAAACTCCGTGACGGCGCCGGTGTGCTTGTCCCAACCGCTCAGGGTCAGGTGGCGGTCCCGCCGAATGCCGGTCTCGATGGTCCCGTCCACGGTCACGACGCCGTGGGCCTCGCTGTGGATGGTGCCGTCGTACTGCTCCTCGCCACCCCCGCCCAGGGCGCTGTCAATGGCGTCTCCCAGGGAGCTGACCCAGCTCACGGCCTTGGCCTTGCCGATCATGGCGGCCAGGCCCTTGCGCTCCGCATGAAGCCTGGCGTCCCGCGCGGTCTCCAGGTGGGCGCCGGCGCCCACGGTGATGCGGTTCTCCTGCACCAGGCTCGACACCGCGTCCAGGTCGGCGATGGGGATGACGGCTCCGGCATAGGTGTCGACCCGGGCCTCCACGATGTAGCTGTCCCGGACGAAGTCGGTGCTCGTCCCGGAGGAGACGTTCAGGTCGCCCTCGGCGTGGATGAGCGTGCCGCCCCCTTCGATCACCACCTCGTTCTCCGGGGTCAGGTCCACCACGGCATTCGCGCCGATGTACGTGCCGAACCCGCTGGCCTCGGCGTCCACCGAGGCGTTCACCAGCCCCTCGCCCCGCGCGGAGAGGTCCACGTCCCCGGCGCTCCAGAGCCTGGCCCCGCTCCCCACGCGCACCCGGGCCAGGTCCTGAATGGTCCGAATGGTGGTGTCCGCATCGAGCCCCGCGCCGAACCCCTTGGCGGTGAACACGATCTTGTCCCGGGCCTCGATGTCGTTCAGGGCCCGCAGGGTGAACCGGTCCAGATTGTCCTGGGGATCGCCCACCACCTCCAGGTCGGCGGCCCCCACGGTCACCAGGGTGGTGAAGTGGAGGAGGGTGTGGTTGTAGGCGCCGCCCCCCGCGATCGCCCCACCGGCCTCGCCGTTCACGTTGCCGGTGGAGAACCCGGGCTTGAGGGCGCGGTTGACGGCCTCCACCGCGATGTCCCGGGCCCGGACCGTGACCTGGTCCTCCACCAGGGCCTCGGTCCAGGCCGTGGCGGTGTTGACGATCTCCGATCCGGTCCCGCCGAAGAGCCCGCCCGCCTCGGTCTGCACCCGGCTGTCGAACTCGGCCTTGTGCTCGGCCTTGAGGGAGAAGGCCCCGGTCCCCCGCTGGGTCAGGCCCACGTCCGCGCCGCTTCGAATTCCGGCCGTGGTGGTGCTCGTGGTGGCGGTGCCGGCCGTGGCCGAGGCCACGGAGATGCCGCCCAGGGCTCCGGAGACGGTGTCCGCGAAGTTGTCGTCGTGCCCCGTCGCCGACACGCTCAGGTTTCCGCCCGTGAGGTCCACGTTCCGTCCCAGGAAGGCCATGGTGGTCGCGCCCGAGGAGGCAAAGGCCGTGCTGACGCCCTCGGCCACGAGGCCGGCCGCGTTGCTGTCGGCCACGGCCTCCTGCTTGCTGTTGTACACGGCCTGGACCTGCGTGCTCCCGCCGATGTCGAGGGTGGTGCCGCCCCGCACGAAGCCCTTGACCGTCCCGGTACTCCGGGCGGTGCTCACCGTGGCGTCCAGGCCGATCAGTCCCCCGGCCGAGCCGGTGGTCTGCGCCCGGGCCGTGACCCCGCCGGAGGGGACCAGATGCCTGGCCGAGACCGTCAGGCCGGAGGCGGTGATGGTGGTCCCGCTTCCTCCGACCGTGGCCTGGACCGTGGGGGTCACGAGGGCGGTGGCCGTGGAGGTGCCCACCGCCAGGGTGCCGGCGTTCACCCCCAGGGCCTGGACCACGGCCTGGGGCCTGGACAGGGCCTTCACGGTCACCCCGCCCGCCCGAATGTTCGTGTCGTCGGCGTAGGCTTGGGTGGTGGAGGCGATGGTCCCCGCGGCCGTGGAGCCGGCCTCGGACACCGAGATGATGCCGGAGGCCGAGGACAGGGTCTGCACGATCGCCGAGGACGTGGAGTCGTCCTGGGCGGCCACCGTCAGGTTTCCGGCCAGGACCAGGGTGCTTCCGTCCACAAAGGCCTTGGTGGCGGTCTCGATGGTGTTGCTCGTCGACGCCCCCCCGCCGCTCACGGACAGGCTGAAGATCCCCGCGCTCTCGGCGGCCGAGGCCGCCACCGAGACGGCGCCGATGGAGGCGTTCTCCACGGCCTGAAGGGTCAGACCGCCCAATCCGGTCTCCACGTGGGAGGACGTGACGGAGGCCTCCACCTCGTTGCTGATGTGATTGACGGCCCGGGCCTCGCCGATGGACACGGACACCCCGATCAGGCCCACGGACTCGGCCAGGGAGGCGGCGGCCACCGTCGACGTGATGGTGGAGACGTCCTGGGTCACCAGGTAGACGCCGAACGCGTCGATGCCGGTCCCCGTGCTGTGCTCGACGGCGGTTCGGACCCGTGTCGCCACCTGGTTGACCGCCATGGCGGCGGCCTGGCCCACGCCCACGGCGATCAGCCCGCCCGTGAACGCCACCGAGTCGGCCAGGACAGCGGCGTTGATGGTCTCGATCGCAGTGGCCGCCAGGACCAGGGCGCCTTTCGCATTCACGCTCGAGCCGGTCACATAGGCCATGACCTCCGCCGGGGCCCGATTCCCGGACGAATCCCATCCGATCAGGTTTCGGGCGCTGGACGATCCCATGGAGGAACCGACGCCCACCAGGCCCCCGGCCTCTGCGTCGGAGGTCGAAGCGACCGTCGCCTGAATCGTGGAGGTGTTGGTCGCGGAGAGCACCACACTGCCGTCGCTCACCAGCCGGCTGCCCTCCACGAAGGCGTTGGTCCTGGTGAGGATCACGTTGGTGGCCCCGGCCCCGGCGCCGCTGACCGCCACGCCCACCAGACCCCCGGCCGAGGACTCCGCCGCGGAGGCCGCCTTTGCTTGAATGGTGGCCGTCCCCACCGCCTCCACCCGAATGTCGCCGCCCGAAACGGTCCTGACCTGGTTGTCGGCGTCCTCGATGAACGCCTCCACCTCGCTGCCGATCCAGTTCCAGGCCGAGGCCTTGCCCGTGGACACGGACACGCCGACAAACCCGAAGGCGTTGGACACGGCCGCCGCCCCGGCCAGGGCGTTGATGGTGGAGGTGTCGTCGGCCTTCAACCGGACGCCGCCCGCTCGAATGCCCGTGGCGCCGTCTCCTCGAATGAACGCCTTGACCTGGGTGGTGATCCGGTTCAGGGTTTGGACCCCGGCAGCGCTCGCCCCCACGCCCACGAACCCGCCCGCGATGGCCGAGGACTGGGACAGGACCAGGGCGTCGATGGTCTCACGGGCCACGGCGGTCACCGCCAGCTCGCCGTCCGCCTCCACGCTGGTGTGGGTGACGGAGGCCTGCACCTGGGCGGCCTCCTCCGCCAGGTTCACGTGCCGCCAGAGCTCGCCGTCTCCGAAGTCCTGGGCCCCGAGCTTGCTGGAGCCCACGAGCTGCCAGTCCTCGTGATCGTTCTCGCCGTCCCCGTCCGCGTCCACATAGGCGTACTGGGTCGTGTCCCCCAGGTACACGGTCTCGTCGTCCCCACCGACCCAGCGATAGATCCGTTCGCCCACCTTCACCAGGTCGTCGTCCTGAAGCGTGCGGGTGCCCGAGGCCACGTAGTCGTAGACGGTGAGGCTCTCCGGTCCCACGTACTCGTAGACGTCCCCGGCCCGGACCCCGGAGAGGACCCGGACCTTGTTTCCCCGGTGGACGGTCTGGACCTCGTTCTCGGTCGTGTGGTCGGCTGCGTAGCCCGCATCCTGGCCCCATCCGATGAAGTTGCGGGCCACGGAGCTGCCGAAGGACACCCCCGCGCCGATCAGGCCGGCGGCCATGGCGTCCGCGGAGGAGACCACCGTCGCCAGGACGGTCGAGGTGCCCTCCGCGTGGACGGCCACGTCGCCGGAGCTGTGGATCCGGCTGCGGTCCACGTGGGCGTTCGTCTTGGTGAGAATGATGTTGGTGGCCTTGGCCCCGCCGCCGCTGACGGCGATTCCCAGGGCACCGAAGGCGTCCGCGGAGGAGGCCGCCGAGGTGACGGCATGAATGGTCGCCCGGTCGAGGGCCTCCACCCGGACGGCCTCGGCCGTGCTCGAGGCGTCCACGTCCGCATCGAGGATCGACGCATCGATCACGTTCTGGATGGTGTTCTGGGCCAGGCTCTCCCCGATGGACACGGAGGCCCCCACCAGCCCGAAGGAGAAGGCCACCGAGGAGACCCCGGCGATCGCCTGGATGGTGGAGGTGTCGTCCGCGGTCAGTGTGACCGAGCCGGCCGCAATGCCCGTGAGGCCGTCCTCGTGAATGAAGGCCCGGACCCGGGTGGCGACCAGGTTTCGGGTGCTCACTCCGGACCCGGCCGCGGCCACCCCGATCAGCCCGCCGGCCAGGGCCACGGAGCCGGACACCACGGTGGCATGGATGGTCTCGTCGGCCAGGGCCTGGAGGCTCAAGGCGCCGGTGGCCCGAATGCTCGACCTCTCGACAAAGGCCTGCACCTGCATCTGCGCGGCCTCGTCCACACAGGGCGTTCCGTCCGGGTTGCACCCGATCAGGTTTCGGGCCACCGACGCGCCGATGGAGAGACCGAGCCCGGCCGCGCCGCCCGCCGCCGCCGCCGAGGCCGTGGCCACGGTGGCGTGGATCACCGACGTGTTCTCGGCCTGCAGGACCACGTCGCCGCCGCTGACCAGGGCGCTGTCCTCCACGTTGGCGTTGGTCTTGGTAAAGATGACGTTGGTGGCCTCGGCGCCGGCGCCGCTGATGGAGGCCCCGATGACCCCCACGGCGATGGCCGCCGAGGCCGAGGCCGTGGTGGCCGTGATGGTGGCCGCTTCGGTGGCCTTCAGGGTGATGTCGCCGCCGGACCTCGTGGTGACGCTGTCCGCACCGGCGATGAAGGCCTCCACCTCGCTGCTGACGGTGTTCTCGGCCAGGGCCACCCCGATGGACACCGAGACCCCCAGGTACCCGAAGGACCCGGCCAGGGAGGCGGCGCCGGCCGTGGACCGAATGACCGAGGCGTCTGTGGCCGTCAGGGTCACGTTGTCCGCGAGAATCCCCGAGGGACCGTCTCCTTCGATGGTCGCCTTCACATCCGCGGCGATCCGGTTGAGGACGCTCACGCCGGACCCGCTCCCGGCCAGTCCGACCAGGCCGCCGGCCACGGCCACGGAGCCGGCCAGCACGGTGGCGTCGATGGTCCGGGTCGAGGCGGCGGTCTGGATGAGGTCGTCTGCTGCGTGAATGCTGGTGTTCTTCACACGGGACGTGGTCTCCGCGGGCACCCGCGTTCCGTCCGTTCTGTACCCCACCAGGTTCCGCGCCGTGGAGGACCCGATGGACGCGCCCACACCGACCGCGCCCGCGGCCACGGCGGCGGACGCCGTGGCCACCGTGGCGGAGACGGTGGGGGTGGACACGGTGAACACCCCGCCTTCCAGACGGACCACATACGATCCGCCCTCGATCCGGTCGGTCACCAGCCACTCGCGGCCCTCGCTGCGAATGGTGACGGCCAGGTCACTGGAGAGGGCGATGCCCTTGGCCGCAAAGGCGTTCTTCAGGGCGGTCAGGAAGGCCCGGTCCCCGTCCACGTCCGCGGCGTTGGGCACCTCCACGTCGACCCACTCGGTGCTCTTGTTTCCGTCCTCGTCGATGACCTCGGCTTCCACGGTCACCTCGTCCATGTCCGTGGAGGCGGCGTCGTCGAAGCCGGCCGCCGTGAGGAGCCCCCCGGGCGTCAGATCGAACGCCGGACCCGTGGACCGGCTTCGGGCCGTGAGGACCACGTTGCCGGCGCTCTGGAGAATGCTGTTCTCCGCAAAGGCGCTGGTCCGGGTGAGGATCACGTTGACGGCGTCCGCGCCGGCGCCGCTCACGGAGATCCCCACCAGGCCCAGGGACGCGGCCACGGAGGCCGCTCCGGTCAGGGAGGTGATGGTGGGCTGGTCCAGGGCCTCCAGGGTGGTGGCCCCGGAGGTGGTCTTCACCCGGTTGTCCGCGTCGAGGATGTAGGCCTCGACCACGTTGCCGATCTCGTTGTGGGCCAGGGCCACCCCCACGGAGAGGGACGCGCCCACGGCCCCGAACGAGGCCGCGAGGGACGCGGCGCCCGCATTGGCCCGAATCCTCGAGGTGTCCTCGGCCCGGAGGGTCACGCTGCCGGCGGTGATGCCCGTCGCACCATCCCCCTGAATGAAGGCCTTGACGTCGGTGGTGATGATGTTCTGGGTGCTGACCCCGGCCCCGCTGGCGGCCAATCCGGCCAGGCCGCCGGCCACGGCCGCGGAACCGGCCAGGACCGTGGCGTTGATGGTCTGGTCCGCGGTGGCGGTCTGGGTGAGGGCGCCTTGCACCTGCATGGCGGTGTCCCGGACATAGGCCTGCACCTGGGCGGGCACCCGGTTGAGGTTGACCTGCCGCCAGAGGTCCCGGTTGGCGTAGTCCTCCCCCCCGAGACCGCTTGGCCCCACGTACTCCCACAGATCCGTGTCGTCGGCCGAATCCTCGAAATAGTACTCCTGGGTGCCCAGGTCCACGGTGCCGTCGCCGCCGATGTACCGGTAGATGCTGTTGGGAATGGTGTCTCCGCTGGTGTAGGTCCCCGGGACCATCACCAGGTCCCCCTCCTCCAGGACCTGGGAGCCGGATGCGGTGGTGTAATCCCATCGGTCCACGGTGGGGCCCACGTACTCGTACACGTCGCCGGCCCGGACGCCGGCGTCGAGCCGGACCGTCCTGCCCTTGATGAGGGTTCTGGGCTCGCTGCCGGAGGTGTAGTGCGTGGCCTCGGTGTAGGCGAGGTCCGCACCGATGATGTTCCGCGCCAGGGACACCCCGATGGACGCGCCCACCCCGATTCCGCCGGCCGCCGCGGACGCGGACGCGGTGGCCACCAGGGCGTGAATGGTGGAGGTGCTGGACGCGTCGAGGGTCACGTCCCCGCCGCTCGTGAGGGTGCTCCCCTCCACAAAGGCGTTCGTCCGGGTCAGGATGATGTTGGTGGCCTCTGCTCCGGCCCCGCTCACGGCGAACCCGACGGCCGCGATGGCGGCCGAGGCCGAGGCCGCGGCCGTGCGGGCCTCGATCACGGCGTGGTCGGCCGCCTCCACGACGATGGCCCCTCCCGCCCTCGCGGTCACGCCGGTGTCGGCGTTTCGAATGAACGCCTCGATCTCGTTGCTGATCTCGTTCCTGGCCAGGGACACGCCCACGGACAGGGAAATCCCGACGGCCCCGAAGGAGGCTGCGAGCGACGCCGCGCCGGCATCCGCCCGAATGGTGGAGACGTCCTCGGCGGTGAGGGTCACGTTGTCGGCCAGGATCCCGTCGGCGCCGTCCCCGTCGATGTACGCCCGGACCCGGGTGGCCACGGCGTTCCGCGTGCTGACGCCGGACCCGCTTCCGGCTGCGCCCACCGCGCCGCC
>CAYYVD010000223.1:0-8348 GCA_964475045.1 uncultured Desulfobacterales bacterium
GGCGGGCGAGGAAAAGTCCAAGGACAAGGGAAAGAAGGCCAAAAAGAAGAAAGAAAAACCCGAGAAGAAAAAGGGCGGAAAGCCGGCCCTGCCCACCCGGCTGGGTCTTCGAAGCAAGATGATCCTCCTCTTCTTCCTCGTTCCGATCCTCTGTATCGCCGGGGCGGGCTGGCTCTACATTCAGCAGCTCCAAAACCTCTCCACGCTCATCACCGACGAGAGCACCGAGATCGTCAACCAGATGGCCGAGCAGAACATTCGGGAGACCGCACGATCCGTGGCCGCAGAGTGCGCCATCTACCTGAAGACCCACCCGGGTCTCTCGGAGACCCGGTTTAACGAGGACTCGGAGTTCAAGGACATCGCCGTGCAGAAGGTGGGAAAGACCGGGTACACGGCCCTCTACGAGCGACCCGGATCCGACGGGGTGTGGCGGACCTGGGCCCACGTCAACGAGAACATCATCGGCATCGACATGAAGGACCTCCAAAAACCGCTTGGAAAGAGCTTTCCCGGATTCTGGAAGGTGTACACGGGCGTCCGGAAAGGCAAAGAGTCCAGTGGCTATTACACGTGGAAGGACAAGGACGGCGAGTTCCGTGACAAGTTCATGGTCTGCACACCCATTCAGGGGACGCCCTACATCATTGCCGCCACCACCTACCTGTACGAGTTTACGCGCCCCATGACCCAGATGGCCGAGGAGGCCCGGGTGCAGACACAGAAAACCCAGAACTTTCTCCTGGGCATCATCCTCGGCACCCTGGTGATCATCGGCGTCCTGGTTTCTCTTTACGGCCACATGCTGACCCGGAGGATTCAGGAATTGACGGACGCTGCGGAGCGCATTAGTGTGGGCGAGCTGGACACGGACATCGACATCCGCTCCAAAGACGAGATCGGAGACCTCGGGGAGGCCATCTCCCGAATGCAGGACAGCATCCGTCTGTCCCTGGAGCGGCTGAGGCGGCGCCGGTAGCCGCCCGAGTGCGAGGGGAAAAAGGTTCGGCTTGCAAGGAGAGCGTGCATGATCATTCTTCCGAAGGAAAAGCCCGTCATCGAAGGGCTCAACAGCTACTACCTGAACGTCCATCGCCTGATCGAGCATTACCAGGGCGAGGTGGGATCGGGCGGCGTCTACTTTCACGCTCCGTCCGCGGAGGGCGTGGTCTTCTTCGACAAGGACGAGCTTCTGAGCGGGTTCTACCAGGGCAAAGAGGGAGAGCTTTTCAAAGGAAGACCGGCGGTGGACAAGCTTCTACACGCGGTGGACGAGTTCAACTTCACACTGGACGTCTATGCCATCGAGCTCGAAAAGGTGTACTTCTGGGCGAACATCCCGTCGGCGGAGCCCATCTACAAGGACTTGAGCACCGAGTTCACCGACCTGGACGGCCTCATCAAGAAGATGATGTCGGAACGCCTCACCGGCTACATCGAGGTCTCGATCAACGCGGGAGAGGAGAGCGGTCTTCTCTTCTTCATCAACGGCCAGATCATCGGGGGCTCCTACTCCTGGAGCCAGGGGGAGCTCAACGGCACCCCGGAGGCGCGGAACGAGCTCGTGGAAAAGACCAAGCAGTCGGGCGGCAGCTTCCACGTCAGCCGCATCTCCACCGCCAAGGACACGGCCGTGCCCAAGCCCGAACCCCGGGAAGGAGGGTCTGTAGAGGAGGTGATCGCCCCCCTCCAGGAGTTTCTCGAGATCTTCGAGCGTACGGTCCGCGGGGGCAAATTTCTCAAAGGGGACTTCAACACCGCACTCAAGAAGAAGTTCGTGGAGAAGGCCGAAGTCTACGCCTTCCTGGACCCGTTCGCATGCGAGTTCGAGTACGTGGACCGCAACATTCGATATAGCGGAGAGGCCTCGGCCAAGGAAGTCGCCCGGGGGGTCACGGAATCCGTGAAAGAGCTTGCCCAGGAGCTCGGGGCCTGGTCCCGGTTTTCCGGGGAGATCGGTCCATGGACCGAGAAGTACTCCGGCATGTTGTCCCGATACGGCCTCACCCTCTGAGCCTCTCGCGTGAAACGCCATGGCCCATCTGACGGAATCCTCCGCGGCCCGGATACCGGCACCGCAAAGCCCTGCTCCGAGCCCGACGGGGCTTGCAGACGCGCAAGGTCATGAATACGAACAACTGCCATGAAATGCGCAACAAGGTGACGAGGTGGATCTTTGAGTTCCTGGACAACCTCCCGGTCGGGATCTATCGTTCGACGGTCGAGGGGAAGTTCGTTTACTGCAACAGCCAGATGCCCCGTATCTTCGGCTTCGGCTCCATCCCGGCCATCATGGACTACCCCGTGGTGGATCTGTACTGGGACAAGAAGGACCGCGGGAACTTCATCCAGGGGATCATCGAGCGGGGGCACGCCGAGGACATCAGCCTGCCGTTCAAGACCCTTCAGGGAAACCCCATCTGGTGTGCCGTGACGGCCCGTCCGGTTTTCGACGACGACGGCATCATGATCTATCTCGACGGCACCATCCGGGACATCACCCGGCACATCGAGGAGTCCGAGCCCGGGACGCAGCTCGACGAGATGGTCAATGCCATCAACGACCTGGTCATCATCCTGGATCTGGACGGCCGAATGCTGGACATCAACCGAGCCGGGGCCAAGCTCCTGGGGGTTCGTAAGGGGGACCTGATCGATGCGCAGCTGGAGGACTTCATCCTGGAGAAGGACCGCAGCCTGTTTCCCCTGTTTCTCTCCGAGGTCCGCCAAGCCGGCCGAAAGGAGGCCATTCTCGCCCTGTCGGACCAGGCGAACCAGGAGCACTTCATCGAGTTTCACGCCTTTCTCGTCCGAAGGGCGGGAAAGCAGGACCACATCCGCGGCATCGCCAGGGACATTACGGACCGGGTTCGAAAGCAGAGCGAGGAGCTCGTGCGGGAGCGCTTTCAGGGGGTGCTCGAGATGGCGGGCGGAGTGGCCCACAAGATGAATCAACCCTTGACCGTGGTCAACCATCTGGTCCAGGAGCTCCTGCAGGAGCTCGAGGCGGACCATCCCCTCCACGACCGGATGGAGCGGATACAGACTCAGATTCACAAGCTCAACGACATCGCCGCAAAGATCCGCGGGGTCCATCGATACGAGGCCATGGACTACGTGGGCGGGGTGAAGATCGTGGACCTGGACAAGGTTTCCTAGATTCCATCCGGAAAGGGGCTTTTTTGCCAATCTCAAGGTCGATCAGCGAGGTTCCTCGTGCGGCGGACGAGAGTACGCCTCCACGGCCCCTCTTGATCTCCTTGATCTTGACAAGAAATCCTCCTTTCTGCATTGGAAACTCAGCCGTGCCCAAAGTCCGGCTTATGGACGGGCACGATCCTGGTCCGGTTCCGCCCGGGACGCGGCGAGCGGACGAACGAGGAAGGCACTCATGATCAAAAATGTGCTCATCGTGGACGACGACCAGGAGATGCTTCTTTCGGTCAAGGAAGGCCTGGAGAAGTACGACGAAACCTTCTCCGTGATCATCGCCGGAGACGGCGAGATCGCGGTGGACAAGCTTCGGAGCCATCCCGTCTCGCTGGTGGTGACCGACCTGAAAATGCCCCGCATGAACGGATTCACCCTGCTCGCGCACATCATCGAGCACTACCCGGACATCCCCGTGATCATCATCACCGCCTACAGCACGCCGGAGATGGAAAAGCAGGCCCGTTCAGGCGGAGCGGTGGGCTACATCGAAAAACCCTTCATGATCGAGGAACTGGCTCGCAAGATCGTCTCCGCCCTTCGGCACGAGTCCGAGGGAGGTACGCTGCACGGCATTTCCTCGGGAACCTTTCTTCAGCTCATCGAGATGGAGCAGAAGACCTGCACGATCCGTGTTGCGGACAAGGGATCCGAGAAGCTCGGGGTCCTCTTCTTCCGCAACGGAGAGCTGATGGATGCGCGGGTGAACGGTGTGAGCGGAATCGAGGCGGCCTACCAGATCTTCTCCTGGGATGAGGTCAACCTGTCCATTCAGAACAGCTGCCAGAAAAAGGAGAAGAACTTCGAGGGAGACCTCCAGGGTATTCTTCTCGAGGCCATGCGGCTCAAAGACGAGGCGGTGGCCGAGGTGGAAGCCCTCGAGGAGCTGGAGGTGACGGAGATCGCCGAGCCGCCCGCCGAACCCATGATCATCTCGCAGGTGGAAACCATCCGCAACCGGCTCAAGGAGGAGCTGGGGCAGCGCTCCGGCGTGGACGACATCTATCAGGACTCGGCCTGGGGGGGGCTTCTCGAGCAGGCTCAGGGTGTGGGAGACATCCTCGACGCCGGTCCCCTGCGGGTGGGCTACATCGACCGGAGAGACGGGGACGATCTGATTCTGCTCCCCGGCGAAGCGGCGCCCATGGTCATCTCCGTGAATCCTCGAGGACCCAAGGACCGCATCCTTCAGATTCTCATGAACGAGGCCCCCGGCTGAAAGACTTCCGGGGCCGGGAGCATTTCACAAAGCAGTCCGGCGGGCTCGGCCCCAGCCCCGCGGGGCGCACGAAGATGACGGGTGGACATGGAACCGAACTTCGATGACATCCTCGACCTGGACGACGTGAAAGGGATCATGGTGCTCTCCCGGAAAGGCGAGCCCCTGTACCAGAGGCTCGCACCGGGCGCCTTCGACCCGGTGGACCCGGCCTCCAGGAACTGGGCGCCTTTTCTCGCGGCTCTGGAGGGGATCCGGGAGGCGGATTTCATCTTCGAGAGGCAGCGGATCTACATTCGGGAGAGCGCCGGAGGCTACATCCTGGTGTTCATGGGGCACTTCGCCCCCATCGCCATGGTTCGACTCAACTGTGACATCATTCTTCCCTCGCTCAAGCAGGCCCACGGATCCAAGGGCCTGGGACGGCTGTTCAAGAGAAAGCGATAGGGAGTGGGTGAGCAGCCAGCCCCCCGACGGGGCGGGAGGTGGCATTGACATCCCTGGACATCCTGATCGTGGACAGCGATCCAGCCTTTCGTGCCATGGTTCGGGATCTTCTCGCACGGGAGGGCGTCGGAATACGAGCGGCCTCCGAAACCGCCGAGGGCCTCCAGGCCCTTCGAGACCAGGCACCGGACGCCCTGCTCGTCTCGCTCGATCTCGGACCGGAGGGCGCCCATGCACTGGTGGAAGCGGCGAGGGATTCGGGCAGCCGCCCCCCGATCCCGGTCATTCTCCTCAGCGGGGAGAGCACCACTCCCGACCCGGCGGACGAGGCCTCCGGCCTGTGGCCCGGGGAATGCGTCCGCCTGGACAAGACAGACCCCGAGGCGCTCTGCAGCGACATCCGCTTGCTGATCCGGCGCACCATTCCCCTTGCACAACCATTTGCTGGACCGGCCCCTTTCCCGGCAGCGCCGTCCGCGCCCGCTACGGATCGAAGCCACCGCGTTCCCCTGGAGGCCTTCGACCGGCTGGAGGAGGGGGTCGTCCTCGTCGACAAAAACCTTCGCACGGGCTACGCCAATCCGGCGGCGGCGCGGCTCTTGGGAAAGGGATCATCGGATCTGATCGGACGGCCTTTCGAGGTGCATTTCAGCCCGTCCTCTCGGGAGCCGGTCCGCGCCACCCTGGAAAACGCGACGTTCCAGGAACCGGAGGAGGTCGTCCCTGTTGTGACGATCGAGGGGCGATCCCTCACCCTTCGACTCCTGTCCCCGCTTCCGTCCCGGGAGACCACGGACGAGGCTTTCCTGTTCCTGCTCGAGGGAAAGCCCTGCGAGGAGACGGCCGCGCCCGGATCCGGGAGCAAGGAGCAGGAGCTGTCGCTGCTCAGCGAGATCCTCGTGCGCGCGCGTTCTCCTTTGCCGGAGGAGGCCGTCTTCCCCTTCCTGCTGGAAAAGTGCATCGACATCGCAGACGCCGAAGCCGGGACCGTCGCCCTGCTCGAGACGGAGAACGGCAAGCACGGGCACCTCGCTTTCCGCTACACCATGGGGGAGCAGGCGGAAAGCATTCGGGGCATCTACATTCCATGGGGGCAGGGGGTCATCGGGTGGTGCGTGTCGAACGACGAACCCGTGATTGTCAACGACGTCCACAACGATCCGCGGTTCTTTCCCTGGGTCGATCAGATGTCCGGTTTCAAGACGAGCTCCATCCTCTGCATTCCCGTCCACTCCGAGGGGAACGTGTTCGGGGCCGTCGAGGTGGTCAACAAGCGGACCGGGGGCTTCACCTGGAAGGACGTCGAGCGGTTGAACACCTTGGTGGATGCGGCCACTTTCAACATGGAGACCGCCATGATCCAGCGGCGTCTCCTCAGCCAGCGGGACTACTACTCCGGAATCATGGACAGCCTGAGCGAAGGCGTGCTGGTTCTGAAGCGCGACCACCGGATTGCGGACGTCAATCAGTTCTTCGTCATGCTCCTGAACCGGGAGAGAAACGAAATCATCGGAGACACCTGTCACGGCGTGCTCAAGAACCAGAGCACCCCCTGCGAGGACTGCTTTCTCCTCCGCTCCTGCCTGTTCGAGGAGGGAAAGGACTGCTCGACCACGACGACCCTGACCCCCCCCGACAGCGAGAGTGCCCGGTTCCGCGTTGCAGGCACGCCCCTCGAGGTGCGCGACGAGATCATCGACTCGGCGATTCTCACCTTTCACGACGTCACCCGCATCCAACGGCTCCACGACTACCTGCACGCATCGGCGTCCGTGGCCTCTCTCCTCCTGAAGGGACAGGGGATTCGGGGTCTGGTGGGTGAAGTCCTCGAGATCATGGGGAGGGCGGCCGGCGCCAGCCGGTGCTACTGGTACGAAAACCGGCAGGACGATCAGGGCGGCACACACATGGCGCTCCAGGCCGAGTGGTCCTCCCCGGGGACCGTTTCGCTCCGAGACGGGAGCGCCCCTCCAGAGGTCCCCTATGCAGAAGGGTTCGGCCGGTGGCTGGAGGCCTTCTCCAGAGGACACATCATCGAGGGGAAGGTGGCCGGCTTCCCTCCCAAGGAGCGGCGAGGTCTGGAGGTCCGAAACGTGCGGGCCGTGCTCCTGATCCCCCTGTTCGTCCGTGAACGACTCCTGGGGTTCATCGGGTTCGACAACTGCTCCTCCGGCCACCCCTGGCAGGAGGCCGAGATCAACCTCCTACAGACCACGGCGAACCTCCTGTCCAAGGCCTTCGAGCACGACCTGTCCCTGAAGGCGCTTCGAGAAAGCGAGGCCCGTTACCGGGACATCTACGAAAACATCTACGACTCGTGGTACCTCCACGACATGGACGGCCGTTTTCTCGAGGTCAACCCGGCCGTCGAGCGCTCCGCAGGCTATCCCGAAGAGGAGCTTCTTCAAATGGGCCTTCGGGACCTGATCCCACCCAAGTACCATTATCAGTTCGACCGGTACCTGCGTGATCTCCGGGAGAAGGGCGTGGCGGAAGGCCTGACCCGAATCCGCACGAAGAACGGAGAGGAGCGGATCATGGAGTACCGCAACTGGATCGTGCAGCAGCTGGACGGCAGCCCGGCCTCCAGGGGCATCGTCCGGGACGTGACCGAACGCATGAACCTGAAGAGCCAGCTGAAGCACGCCCAGCGGATGGAGTCCATCGGGACCATCGCCACGGGCATCTCCCACAACTTTCGGAACCTGCTCGCCGGCATCATGACGAACTGCCAGCTGATCCACATGAAGTTCCGCCACGTCCCCGAGGTGGACCGGTACGCCAATGAGATCCTCAAGCTGACACGGGCCGGATCGGACCTCATCAAGAACCTGCTCCAGTTCTCTCGAAAGGGGCCATCTGAATCCAAGACGGTGATCGACCTCTCGGAGGTCCTCGCGGAAACCCACAACATCATCAGCCGCTCCTTTGACAAACGCTTTGACATCCAGACGCACTGGCCCGAGGTGCTGCCCGTGTACGCGGAGCCCTCCTCCCTGTCCCAGGTGTTCCTCAACCTCTACACCAACGCCCGGGACGCCATGCCGGACGGCGGGACGCTCACCATCCAGGCGGAGCGGAACGACACACGCATCGTCGTCACCATCCGGGACACGGGTGTGGGCATGGATCCCGCCACACAGGAGAAGGTCTACGACCCCTTCTTCACCACGAAGAGGCCCGGGGAGGGAACCGGGCTGGGCCTTTCCACGGCCTACGGTATCGTGAAGCAGCACGGAGGAGACATTCAGTTCGACTCCGAGCCCGGCGTGGGGACCACGTTCCGCGTGCTGCTCCCGGTTCCGGAGCCCACCAGCCGCCGGGGGGAGGAGGCCTCCCCCCCCCGCCTCGTTCGAGGACGGGGACAGAAGGTCCTCGTGGTGGACGACGACGAGACCATCCTTCAGCCCATGATCGAGCTCCTCGAAGGCCTCGGGTACCAGGCCAGCGCCGTCAACAACGGCCGCCAGGC
>CAYYVD010000224.1:0-8299 GCA_964475045.1 uncultured Desulfobacterales bacterium
ATCCCACGATCGAGATATGCAGGAAGGTCGGGATCAAACCGAGTCAGTTGAGGCGCTATCCCCATGAATTCAGCGGGGGACAGAGGCAGAGGATGGCCATCGCGCGCGCCCTCATTCTTCACCCCAGGTTCATTGTTGCGGACGAGCCGGTATCAGCCCTGGATGTCTCCATCCAGGCCCAGATCATAAACCTGCTCATAGAGCTTCAGGAGGAGTTGGAACTGACCTATCTGATCATAGCTCACGACCTGGCCATCGTAGAGCACATCAGCCACAGGATCGCTGTGATGTACCTGGGCCGCATTGTGGAAACGGCTACGGACAGCGATCTGTACTCTTCACCCCTGCACCCCTACACCAAGGCCCTCATCTCGGCCATTCCCAAGACCGATCCTCATGAGAAAAAGAGCAGGATCATCTTGAAGGGCGATGTCCCCAACCCGATTCACACCCCTCCAGGCTGTCATTTTCATCCGCGTTGCGGACGGGCGAAAGACGTCTGCCAGAGGGAAAGACCACCTGCGATCGTGACGGGGGAAAACCACATGGTCGCATGCCATCTCTACGCTTAGACATCGCCGTCTTTGATCGATGGTTCTCCCGTCCAGTCTTACCGAGAGGGGGTCCGGTATGAATAGAAGGGAGATTGAAATCCTGCAATGCAGCGCCGGCGAGCGTTACGATTCCGCCATAGAGGCGCTCTGTGCGGGCAGCGTCGTCACTCTTCCCTTGCCGGAACCGATCTGGTTTGAAGGTGGGGAAAGGTTCGCCCTATTGGAGGGGGATGAGTGCCATCTCTACAACCCCGAAAACGAGGACCGGCGGCTGCTGTTTCACAGAAAGGATATAGAGAATGCAGTGGCGGCGTTTGGGGGCAAGGGGGATGCCCCAATCCCTTTTGCCCCGGGCGCATTCCGGTTCACTGACGGCGACGACGCTTTTCAAGTGTATCATGAGGGATCCCGATATCGGATATCATTGGGAGATCAGAGGGTCATCTCAAGAGAAGATCTCCCCTTCGTGGAAAGGGCTCAAATACAGGGGCTTTCTCCTGACGGAAAGTACATCGCTTTCATCAGGGATTTCAACGTGTGCCTCCGCCGGGTGAAAGGCGGAGAGTCCAAGGCAATGACTATGGACGGGACCCGGACCAATGCCTATCTCGGTTGTGACGACACCCTTTGCTATCAGTTCATGGGCCCGCCGGAGAGGCAATGGGCAAAGCAGGAGTTCCTCTGGTCCCCTGACAGCCGGTGGATCGCGGTCTATAACCTAGACCAGGAAAAGGTCCCCAAGGTCCACCTGCTTGATCAGAGGGAAAATCCCGCCCGTATGGAAACCCTGCATTATGGCTATCCCGGGGGAGACGAAATCTTCCGGGTTCATCTTTCGGTAATCCATGTTCCAACCGGATCCGTCAAGCATCTCTACGCGGATCCCGAGGCCCACCCTATACTCCTGTACCTGGATTGGGACCCAGATGGGAATGAGATTTACTACGCCGGTTTCAACCGGGGCCACGATCGCATGGATCTATTGGCCTTCGACCCGGTGAAGGGTGAAACCCGTCTGGTCCTAACAGAGTCCTACCCCACCCACATCGAGGACAGCTACATGCAGTTCCAGCGGTTGCCCGATTCAGGGAAATTCGTCTGGGCCTCGGAAAGGGACGGCTGGAACCATCTCTACCTCTATGAGAAGGATGGGACTCTTGTGAACCGGATGACCGAAGGCCCCTTTCCGGTGAGCCGGATCGTAAGCTTTGATCGTGAGCGGGAATGCCTGTATTTTCTCGGAGCCGGAGATACCGGGGATCCCTATTATCAACATCTTTTCAGGGTCAACATATCGGGGTCGGGATTGACGAGGCTGACCCGGGCCCATGCCACTCACAGAGTCTATCCTTCACCTTCATCTCGGTTCTTTGTGGTCCGCCGCAGTGCTCCCGATATACCGCCAAGGACCGAATTGATCAATCGAGAAGGAGAGACTTTACGGATATTGGCCGAGAGTGACATCTCCTGCTGGCTGAAGGCGGGCTGGAGGTTCCCGGAGGCTTTTTCCATCCCGGCGGCAGACGGCGTGACCCGGCTCCACGGCCTCATATACAAACCCAGAGATTTCGATCCGAAAAAAAAGTACCCCCTGATCGAATACGTCTATCCGGGTCCCATAACCCACGCCACCCCAAAGATATTCGTCCCCGATGAGGACAACCGAGCACTGAGCGAACTGGGTTTCATTGTCATGGTGGTGGACGGCAGGGGAACCTCGGGGAGAGGCAAGGCCTTTCAGGACTTTTCATATGGGAACTTCGGCCGGTATGAGCTCGTGGATCACGTGGAAGCAATCCGCCGGTTGGGGGAGAGATACGACTTCATAGACCTTAACCGGGTAGGGATCTACGGCCGCTCGGCCGGTGGTTATGCGGCGGCGAGGGGCCTGCTCCGGTACCCGGAAACATACCAAGTAGGGGTGGCAATCTGCGGTCACCATGATTACAGAAAATACATGTGGTACTGGGTGGAACAATACTGTGGACATCCTGATGCCTTTCCCCGGTGCTTTGAAGATCAGGCCAATGCGGCTTATGCCGAGCACCTCACAGGGAAGCTGCTTCTCATACACGGGACCATGGATGACAATGTATTGCCGGATCATACGATACAACTGGCAGATATCCTCATCAGGAAGGGGAAGAATGTTGATTGCTGCATTGTCCCCGGGCAGAGGCACAGGTTTTCAGGGTTTTTCGAGTCCTACTGCAGGCGGAAGATATGGGATTATTTCACCGCTCATCTCCGACCCGGGACCTGAGGTCGGGGGATCACCGTATAGGGCATTGCGCCTGTCGCTGGGGTCAAATCGAGAGGTTTCGTGACTTACCCCTCAGAAACTGTCAGAAAAAAACTCATGAGACTCCGGCTCCTATCGGTCATGGATTCGCCACACGCCTCGCTGGAAGGCAGAGTTCAAAAGCGGGCGATGATGGTCGCCCTGAACCTTGGTCGGCGAGCGTCTTGCCCCTCCGCTGGAGGGTGAAAAGCCGGATTCCATCCCGGTCGAGCTTGGCCAGGTTTTCATAGGTGGTAAATTTGGAAAGAAAAGCTTTGCGATGCAGGTCTTGGCGCTCGTGCCAGCCTGCGGCCAGGGTGAGGCCGGTCCCGGCAGGAGCATGATATCCTCTCTACTCCGGCACCAAGACCATCTCATCATGGACCACTACGCGGAGTTACAACTCCATCAGAATTCCATTCTTCTGTCTCTGCGCTTCTTCTCCCGCCGTTCAATCTCTTCGGCAAAGAGACCAAGATGCAGAGGGCAGGGAGATTGGTTGAGATCGACGTATTGGCATTCAGATTGATTGCACTGAACAAACAGCTCGCTTTCCGATGACATGCCGAGAGAGGGTTTGTTTTTTAGCGCAATTTCAACTTCTTCGGATACAAGAGCACAAAAGTAGGTTTTCCCCTTAAAGTTTGCCAATGTTTTCCCTCTCCCTTGTAAAAAATCCAGTTGCGAGTTGGAAACTGGGATAGTCCAATGCCCTACTTTCCCGCCCAAGAAAATGGGCGATTGAATCTACGAAGGGCAGCGCAACGCACTAAAAGCCACCCGTGCGTAGGATTTTCACGGTCAGTCCAAGGATCGATGAGCTGGGCGATTTCACGCTCGATTTTTTGTGCTGCCTGATAATCCCTGCTGCCGGCAAGGCGAATGACCGCCTTGGCCGTCTTTTGCTCATTCTGGCTCATCATGCTGATGAGCATGTCACTGACGACTTCGCGATCCCGTTGTATTGGGTTCCCGGTGAGTCCAAAATCAACATAGCACAGCTTCCCGTCCTCCAGGACCAGAATGTTTCCGGGATGCGGATCGGCATGAAAATAGCCGTAGGTGAAGATCTGTTTCAGCGTAAGATCTGCTCCGATGGCAGCGATTCGTATACCTTCGGCCTCGTCGCTCGGCCCCTCGTCGAGGAGTTCGGACATGCGCCGACCCTCCATAAATTCCATCGTCAAGACCCGCTTTCCCACATATGCGCGATAGACCTTGGGTACCTTGATCTCATCGTCCCCCCGGAACTGTCCTGCAAAACGCTCTATTGCAGAAGCTTATCGAATAAAATCCAACTCTTGGCGCATGCCTTGTTCAAACTCGGCTGCAATGTCGCGGGGGCGACACTTCGAGTCTCAGGGAAGTGCCGTTCAATCACCCCTGCAAGTTCCTTGAGAATCTCTACGTCAACCTGTGCCAGTTCTTCCAAGCCCGGTCGCTGGACTTTGACGACGACCGCCTCACCGCCGGGGAGGGTCGCCCGATGAATCTGAGCGACAGAAGCCGCGGCCATCGGTTGTTCGTCGAAATGACGGAAAAGCTCCTCAACCGGCCGGCCCAGATCTTCTTCAATGATCTTGATTGCCTCAACGGCCGGAAAAGGAGGAACGTTGTCTCGAAGTCGAGCCAACTCCCGCTGGAGGGGCCTGGGAATCAAGTCGTTACGATTACTGAGGATCTGGCCCAACTTGATAAATGTCAGGCCGAGGTGCTCGATGACCATACGAATCCGCACCCAGGTCGTCGGCTCTTGCCTCATCGCCCCTTCATGTCTGCGCTTGCCTCGAAATGGACGACTCAACACATACAGCAGCCTTCCAACGCCGGTTTGATAGACAATCTCACCAAACCCGTACGCGACCAATGTGGAGACAATGCGCGGCGCTAACCCGCGAGCACGGCGGCTGGGCCAGGCCGTAGACCTGAGCCCAGACGGCGCGCGCAGTCGGGTTGAGTTGCCTGGTTCCGGCGCTAGCGGCGCCGGGACCAGGCAACTCAACGAAGTTAGCGCCGCGCATTCCCGGCGACGCAGTCGCCGGGAATATGGCGATAGCGCGCAAAGCGCCGCCTGCCCCTCCGCGTTGCCAAACTCAGCAATCTCATCCCCTTGGACCTCACGGCCTAAAGCGCCGAGGACCGGCGCGAATGCTTCCTTGTCATGTCGACCGGGTCGTGCCTGCCATGTCGAACGGCCTCCTGACAAAAACTAGCTCAATTCTCTTCGCCAATGGTCGATATAGCTATCAGAAAGGTAGCTCTCAACCAATTCCTGCCATTTCTCATTCGTCGACACCCACTGCTCCTGCTTGAAAGGGAGTTCTCTAAGGCATTTGAGGATTTTATCTGCCATAAACTCCTCACCAGTGGCAACGAAATGGTCCTTGGCCGCAATAAAAATTTTTTCACTTTCTTTGTATCCTTCTCTTGTTCCCCACTTTCTGATCAGATAGTCAACGTTCCCTCTAAGCAGCAAAGCAAGGCCGGTCCCTTTTAATTTATTATGTGAATATTGCAATATTTTATTGACAAATGCCGTGTGATTTTCATGTATATTTATCGTATCAATATCATCGAACCCTATATTAAAGAACACAACAAATTCCGCTATTGATTGGCGCTGTGGTACCGGCAGAGACATGTACCATTCTACAAATTTTGCCAAGGGTGAATCCATAAATATTCCTCCGGTAAACTATGCTTAAAGCTGATGCAATCTATGATAAAGTCCTCAATGTTCGTCAACACTCCACAGACGTAAAAATTATGTCATATTTAATGTGAAAATATCACTAGATTATCAATTCAACCTTTAATTATTCTTATTCTTCTTTTCTTTCCTTTTTTGTTTCAAAGTTTGCTTTCCTTTTTTCTGATCTTCTCGTTTCCCCTTATCTCTTTTTCCTTTGTCACCCATTTTGGCCTCCTCCGTTGAAAATAGTTTTTTGAATAGGTGCGGCTCTTTTGCGACGACCTAAACGAAGCGTATGGAGCATGCTGGCTCGGACCATTTGACTACGGTTCTACTTGTCGCTTTTCAGTCGGGGACGCCTGCGTCTGAGGTGCGGCTTCATCGTGGACGGCACGTGGCCGTCTTCGTAGAGGGCTTGGTGGTTCCGTTCGTATTCCCGGGCCGAATGGAAGGCCCGGTACTCGTCGAAGTCATGGCCGGCGCGCAGGGCGCGGAGTCGCAGGACCGCCTCGGCCCCCTGGAGGCCCCACCGGGCGCCGTTGACCCCCCTGAGGTCTTTGACCAGGTGGCGGCAGGCCCCTTCGATGCTCCGTGTGGCAATGGGTGAGCCTTGGGCCAGATACGGGTCGTGGCGGAGATAGGGGCTGTGGTTGAGCAGGTAGCGAGCACGGGCATCCACGGGCCCTCGGGCCTTCTTGGAGAGGTCTCCAGGATCCGGAGGTCCTTGTTGCGCATGACCACGCCCTTGCCGTCCACGGTGATGACCGGCAGGGAGTGATCCGCCTCGGCGGGCTCGAGCCGGCGGGTCTCGTAAAAGGCGTCAAAGTCCCGGGCCGCACGCTGGACCAGCTCCTCGACCCAGGAATGTAGGCTAACGGAAAAGAGCTGCACCCACAAGAATTTCGGACACTGCTGCGTTTCCAATTCAGAAAGGAAGCCTCAGGCGAGAACCGCCGTTTTGCTGAAAAAGGCAACCCCTCCACAGGGGTTCCCTTTCACAGCCAAACTCATGGATCGAGAAGAGGTTCAAGTCCGTCGGCACATGCTCGGGCCACGCCATAGACGGCCTTTTCCTGCCCCGGCATTGTGGCCCACCCGCCTTCTTCAATGAAATCAGCCCGCTTCCATGAATCCAGCTCCCCAAATTCCTTGAGTTTTTCCTCATGGTACGGGTCCTTCATGAACTGGGCGACGCAGATCGCGGCCTGACTCGCCAGGACCGCCTCATCGTTCATCGTTTCGGCCGTGCCGGCGGTCATCCACCCCCCCCACGAAAAACCGATGATCATGGCAACGATTCCCCCGACAATGAGACCCCAGATCCCAAACTTCACTTTTCCTGCGGTTTCCGTTTTCATTGGTCATCTCCTTGCATTACATGGTGGTGTTGTTTATTAGGATGGACCTGCGACCGGGCATCGAATCGGGACATCGACCGCGGTCGGTACGAGACGGCTTCTCCTCAGGGAAAGGCGGTTTGAGCCCGAATAGAATCCCGACTCAACGAGCGATTCGCAACCGGCAGATCCTTCGGAAATGATAGCCGTAGATCGCAATCGTCACCGTCATCGGGAGCATTCCGGGTCGGCGAAAAAGGGCCCAGCACATCATCTTCCAGTATTCGAGGCGCTCTCTGCCGAACACGCCCAACCGGATGATCGAACGTACGATCGCCAGCAGGTGCTGAAAGCTGAGGGGAGTCCGAATCTCCGGTCTCTTGTACTCCCGGAGAAAGACCCTGGCGCGCTTGTAGTAATGACCGGGCGAGTAGATGTGCTGCATCAGGTTTCCATACCCTTCGCGCAAGGCATCCAGCCCCATCTTGGGAAGGAAATTGGTCGTGCCGTCGACATTGTCTCCGGAGAAACGGTCGAGCAGGCGGCCCTCTTCTTTCATTCGCTCATACAGCCTGGTGCCGGGAGGAGCGCTCAACAGGCCCACCATGGCCGTCACAATACCGGTTTTTTGAATAAACTCGATCTGCTGCTGGAAAATGGAAGGCGTGTCGCTGTCGAACCCGACGATGAAGCCTCCTGTGACCTGGAGCCCGGCCCTCTGCATGAGCTTGACGCTCTCCACCAGGTCACGGTTCTTGTTCTGCTGCTTGTTGCACTCGGTCAGGCTTTCTTCGTTCGGCGTTTCAATCCCGATGAAGACCGTGTCAAAGCCCGCTTTGACCATCATGTCCATCAACTCCGGGTCATCGGCCAGATTGATCGAGGCCTCGGTGTTGAAAGGGATTCCTTTTTTCTCTTGCCGCCACTGGATGAGTGCGGGCAGGAGGCTGGACTTGAGAAAGGCCTTGTTGCCGATGAAGTTGTCATCCACAAAAAAGACCGGGCCGCGCCATCCCTGGCTGTAGAGCCCATCCAGCTCGACGATGATTTGCTCGGCCGTTTTCATGCGGGGGCGGTGCCCGAAGAGTGCGGTGATGTTGCAGAACTCGCAGTTGAACGGGCAGCCGCGCGAAAACTGGATGCCCATGGTGGCATACTGCTTCAGGTCGATCAGATCCCAAAGGGGGACGGGGGTTTCGGCAATGTCGCAAAACTCGGTTGTCTCGTAGACACGCCGGGCACAGCCGCTTTCCAGGTCCGCAAGGAACGGAGGCAGGGTCAACTCCGCCTCGTTGAGCACAAAATGGTCCACGTCCTCGAACTGGTCGTACTCGCTGCTGAAGAGCGGTCCGCCGGCCACCACCTTGAGGTTCGCCTCCTTGCACCGGGCGATGATTTCATGCGCCGATCTTCGCTGCAACGCCATGCCGCTGAT
>CAYYVD010000225.1:0-8277 GCA_964475045.1 uncultured Desulfobacterales bacterium
AGATCGCAAAGGTGGTCTCCATCTCCTTCCGACTCTACGGCAACATCATGGGAGGCGCCATCATCGTTCTCGTCGTTTCCCACTTGGTCTACAGCCTGCTCCTTCCCCCCTTTCTGATCGCGTTCTTCAGCCTATTCATCGGGACGATCCAGGCTTTCGTGTTCACCATGCTCACCCTGGTCTACATCTCAGTGCAGGTGAAATAGCTATGAATATCGCCGAAACCATCGAGCTGGCCTCTTATGTGGGTGCAGGACTTTGCATCGGACTCGGAGCGATCGGTGCAGCCGTGGGCGAGGGATACACGGCCGGCTTCGCCAACCGGGCCATCTCCCAGAAGGAAGCGAAGTCAGGCGATATCATGAAGACCATGCTGGTGGGGCAGGCCGTGGCGGAGTCCGCGGCCATCTTCGCCCTGGTCATCGCCATTCTGCTCATCTTCATGGACTTTCCGGGCCAGGGGCTGCTGGGGGCTGCGTCCCTGGTGGGCGCCGGCCTCTGCATGGGGTTCGGCGCCATCGGGTCCGGGGCCGGGTCCGGGTTCCCCGGCGGCCAGGCCTGCCTGGGCATCGCCCGGCAACCGGCGGTGGCCGGCAAGCTCACCACGAACATGCTGATCGGGTCCGCCGTGTGCCAGACGCCGGCAATCTTCTCCATGGTCGTGGCGCTCATGCTGATGTTCATGAGCTTCGACCATCTCCCTCTGGCCCCGACCTGGGCGGCTCTCATCGGTGCGGGAGCCAGCACGGGCCTGGCGGCCATCGGCTCCGGCTTCGGAGGGGGGCTGGCTGCGGGGTCCAGCTGCGCGGGCATCGCAAGGACGCCGCACACCGTCGGTCCGGTTACCACGACCATGCTCGTGGGCCAGGCCGTCTCGCAGACCCCGGCGATCTTCGGGCTTCTCGTGAGTTTCATCCTCATGTTCAAGGCCTTTCCGGAGTCGGCCACCCTGGCCGCCGCCATGGCCCCTCTCGGCGCGGGGCTGTGCATGGGGTTCGGGGGGATCGGCCCCGGCATCGGAAACGGGTACACCGCCGAGAAGGCGGTGACATGGATCGCGAGGAACTCGGACGCATCGGGCGTTCTGACTCGGACCATGCTGGTGGGGCAGGCGGTTTCCCAGTCCACGGCCATCTACGCCATGGTGGTGAGCCTGGTTCTGATTTTTGTCATCTAAAGTGTTGAATCGATAGAAATTTCACAACCGAACGTATGGAGGAAGAACATGGAAATCTCAGGTGCGGACATCATTCAAGCGGCAGCATTTCTGGGAGCCGGTCTGGCCATGGGGCTTGGAGCCATCGGACCGGGTGTGGGCGAGGGGTTCGTCGGCGGAAAGGCCTGTGAAGCGATCGGGAAGAAGCCGAACGAGGCCGGTCTGCTGACACGGACCATGCTGGTGGGACAGGCGGTCTCGGAGTCCACGGGGATCTACTCCCTGGTGGTGGCTCTCCTGCTTCTTTTTGTGGTCTAATTCTATGTAACGGTGCCTGAATTATGATTAGCATAAATGCGACTCTGGTCGTTCAGGTGCTTCATTTTCTCCTTTTGATGTTTGTCTTGAATCGCCTTCTGTTGCGCCCGATCATGGATCAGATTCGGGATCGGGAGGAGTACCTGAGGAGGGCCAAGCAGGACTCGGAGGAAATGGCGGCCGAAGCGGAACGGATTGCGGAGAAGCGCGTTGCCATGGAACGGGAGGCGAGGCAGAGCGCGGCCAAGGAACGCGCCGGGCTCAAGGAGCAGGCCATGGCCGAGGCCGACGGCGTCTTCGAGGAGACCAGCCGGCAGATCAGGGACATTCGGGATCGAATTCGCGCACAGGTTCAGGAGCAGGTGGAGCGGGCACAGCAGGGACTGGAGCAAGAGGTGACCGCGCTGGCCGATGAGATTGCGGAAAGGATCGCAGGCAGGAGGGTTGGCCGTTGAGACGCATGGCTTGTCGCACGTCGTACCTCTGTCTCCTTGGGATCGTCTTTGCGGGCTTTCTCCTTTGCCTCGCGCCGGTGGACGCCCAGGCGGCTCAGGAGATCAGTGAGGGCCGGAAGATTTATGACACCGTCATGAGGTGGGTGAACTTCGGCATCCTGGCCTTCTTCTTCCTGAAGTACGGAAAGCCGGCCCTGTCCAACTTTCTGAACGGAGAGAGGAATCGGATCCAGCAGCGCCTCCGCGAGATCGAGAAGGACTTGAACCTGGCCAGGATGCGGGTGGATGAGGAGTCGAAGCACCTGGAAGGCATCGAGGGGTCCCTCGAGGAGGTCCGGCGAAGCATCGTCGAGCTGGGGGAGAAGGAAAAGGAGCGTATCATTTTGAGTGCCCACAACAACGCCGAGCAGATGATCCGGGATGCGGAGAACGAGCTCGGCACCAAGATGGAGGAGGCCCGAAGAGCCCTGAACAACCGTCTGGCCGAGCATGCCGTGACCCTCGCCGCGGAGAAGCTTCGGGAGGCCTTCACGGATAAGGACAACGAAAGCCAGATCTCAGGGTTCATCGAAAGGCTGGATCAGGTGAAGAGCGAAGAGGATATGAGGATGTAAGATCGGTTCGATCCATTCGAGCTTCGAGGCCCGTCCGGACCCTTTCAACCGGCCGGGCCTTTTGCCGTCGGTTCTCTTGGGATGCCGTACCGCTCCATCTTCTCGTACAGAGACTTGCGGGAGATGCCCAGCTGCCTGGCGGCCAGACTCTTGTTTCCCGTGCAGTGTCGCAGGGTCGCGCGAATCAGCTCGGCCTCCATGGTTTTCAGGGGGATACCGCTCTCGGGGAAGCTTCCGATGAGGCCTCCCCCTTCGCGCACCGTGTGTTCGACCCCGCCTTTTCGCACCCGGTCGGGGAGGTCCTCCAGGGTGAGGGCGTGTCCCTTGGACAGGATCACCGCCCTGGCCATGCAGTTCTTGAGCTCCCGCACGTTCCCGGGCCAGGGGCACTCCATGAGAAAGGCCATGGCTTCGGGGTGGATGCCCGTCACCGGGCGATCGTACTGGCGGGCATAGTGCCGCAGGTAATGATTGGTGAGCAGGGGAATGTCGTCTTGGCGTTCGCGCAGGGGCGGGACGCGAATGGAGATGACCTCGATGCGGTACAAGAGGTCCTGGAGGAAGCGTCCCTCCTCGATCATGGCCTGCAGGTCCAGGTTGGTGGCCGCCAGGATCCGCACGTCCACCGGACGGGACTCCACGCCCCCGACGGGCTCCACGCGCTTCTCCTGAAGGAACCGGAGCAGCTTGCTCTGCAGCCGCAGGCTCATGTGGCCGATCTCGTCCAGAAACAGGGTGCCCCCGTCCGCCGCCTCCAGACGGCCCTTCTTCTCCGCGTGCGCCCCGGTGAAGGCCCCCTTGACGTGTCCGAAGAGCTCGGCCTCCAACAGGCTCTCCGTGAGGGCGGCCGAGTTGATGCAGACGAGGCGGGCGTTGCAGCGGACGCTTTCCATGTGCAGGGCCGTGGCCAGAAGCTCCTTCCCCGTGCCGGTCTCCCCGTAGATCATCACCGAGACGTCGGTCGCGGCCACCGTGCGCACCATGTCGAAGATGCGTTTCATCTGGGGGGCGGCTCCGATGATGCCGTGAAAGGAGTGCTCTTCGCGAACGGCCTGCTGCAGGGAGAAGAGCTTGCGGGACATCTCGGACTCGCGCAGGCCCTTGTCCACCACGATGAGGAGCTCCTCGAAGTCCAGGGGCTTGATCAGGTAGTTGGTGACCCCGTCCTTCATGGCCTGCACGGCGGACTTGACGGTGCCGTGGGCGGTCATGATGATGAACGGCGGTATCGGACGCTGCTTCCGCAAGGCGTGAAACAGGGCGATGCCGTCCATGCCGGGCAGCTTGAGGTCGGAGAGCACCAGGTCCACATCCTCCCTCTCCCGGAACCGCTGCAGCGCGCTCGGGCCGTCCTCGGCCTGAAGCACCTCGTAGCCTTCGTCCGCCAGGATGGCCGAGAGCACCTTGAGGGTGTTCTTCTGATCATCCACGAGCAGGATGGTCCTCGTGTCCACCTCACACCTCCCCTGCCGGCTCGGCGCCCGGGACTTCATCGGCATAGGCGGCCGGCCACTCCACGGTCACCCGGGTGCCCCAGTGGGCCCGGCTTTCGATGCGGATCGTGCCCCCGTGGCTTTCCACAATGCTCAGGCTCAAGGGGAGCCCCAGGCCGGTCCCGGTGTCCTTGGTGCTGAAAAAGGGGTCGAACACGCTGTTCATCTCGCCCTCGGGGATCCCGTTTCCCTCGTCTCGGATCACGATCTTGGCGGCGGCCGGCGTCTCGGACGTCGTCCCTTCCCGGGACAACCCGGAGGAAAACCGGATTTCCCCTCCGCCGGGCATGGCGTCCATGGCATTGACCATGACGTTGATGACCACCTGCTCCATCTGGTGAGGATCGACCAGGAGCGGGGGCATGCCCGGGTCCAGGGCGTTGCGGAAGACAATGCCCCGCCTTCGGGCCTGCTCCTCGAAGAGCTCTTGCGCGGCCTGAATGATTCGGTTCACGTCCGTGGGGACCCGCCTGGGCTCGGACTGGCGGGCAAAGGTGAGAAAGTCCGTGACAAAGGCGTTCAGCCGGTCGATCTCCTCGGAGACGAGCCCGCTGTACTCCTCGATCAGGGCGTCGTCGGATCGCCGCTTGCGAAGGTAGACCATGGCGCCCTTCATGGCGTTGAGCGGGTTCCGGATCTCGTGGGCCACCCCGGCGGAGAGGCGACCCAGGCTGATCAGCTTCTCGGAGCGGACCAGCTCGTCCTGAATGCGGGAGAGGTTCCGCACCATGCGGTTGAAGGCAAGGGTGAGGTCCCCGAGCTCGTCCCGGGAGCGCACCGGAATCTCCTGGTTCAGGTCGCCGCCGGCAATCCGGTGGGTGGCCTCCACCAGGTCTCGGACGGGCTTGAGCATGTAATAGGACAGCAGGCTCACACCGATCACGGCGCAGACCAGAATCAGGAGCACCACCTGGAAAACGCGGGTCTGAATCAGAATCGCCTCCTTTCGAAGCTCACTGCCGGGAATGGTCACGGCCAGGGACCATCCCATGCCGGGGACCGGCGTAAAGGCCGCCAGCTTGGGCTCCCCCTCGTAGCGGTACATGCGGGAGCCGACGGCTCCCTTGTTCATCTCCCGAACCAGCTCGTCGATGCTCTGATCCGGGTAGCTGCCCAAGCCGTGCACATAGGGGGCGAAACGGGGGTGGGCCACGCTCCGGCCCTGCCGGTCCACCAGAAAGGCGTATCCCTGCCGGCCCACCTGAATGCCGCGAACGATGTCCTGAATGACCCCGTAGTCCAAGTCGATGACCACCATGCCCACGAACTCGTCCCAGGCCGTGAAGATGGGGCTGCCCCAGTGCATGAGAAATCCTCCGCTCGGCTCGGAGTAGGTGATCTCCGAGACCTCCACATCGTTCCCGCCGGCGGACCGGATCCGCTGAAACAGGTCCTTCTGCAGGGGCTCCTTGCCGGGAGGGCCTTCTCCGGGGGGGGTGACCCGAATGAGCTCCTCTCCAGATGGGCCGATGAACCGGATCCGTTCGTAGCATCGAGCCCGTTCGATGAAGTCCTGAAAGAGCCGGACGATGCTCTCACGGTTGAACGCCGCCTCCGCGTGAAGGCGGAAGGAGCGGGCCAGGTGGTAGTCCCTGAGCACCGGCATGCTGGAGATGGTATTCAGATCCAGCCGGCAGGTGTAGAAGATGTCGTCGATGCGAGCCGCCGCAGCCTCCACCTTGGCCATCTGCTCCTGGTGCACCAGCCGGTTGACCCGCTCCACAGACGCACGGTAGGAGAAGTAGCCCACCGTGGCGATGGGAAGGCAGACCAGGGGAAGGACGAACAGCAGGAGCTTGACGGAAATGGAGAGTCGAAATGCCATGGTCCAACGAGAGTAGGACAGGGTTTTGAGGGTGTCAACCAGTGCGTGCATCGGATATACTGTCTCTCGGGCAGCAGGAGCCCGGCCGCCGCGGTGGCGGCTCGGCGTGTTCTCCCTGAATCGGGTTCCGTCTCCATGAAACGCATCCTTCGTTGCATCCTGCTTCTGGCGACTCTTGAAGCCGCCTCCCCGGGCCCGGCGCCGGCCGAAGGGCCGGAGCCCCTGGTCCTCGGTGTGGCCACGTCCCTGACCACACTGGAGGGACGGGAGAGCCTGCAGGCGGTGCGGCTGGCCGCAGAGGAGATCAACCGGGCCGGGGGCGTCCGCGTGGGCGATCGACGGCTCGACCTGCGGGTGGAGACCTTGGATCTGCGGGACGCGTCGCCCGCCACTCCGATCCCGGTCGTGCTCGAGCGACTGGAGCGCTTCGTGACCACACGGCGGGTGGACGCCATTGTGGTGGGATTCTTCCGGTCCGAGGCCCTGCTGGCCGGCATGGACCTGATCGCGCGGCTCCGGATCCCCTTTCTGGGTACCATCGCCATGTCTCCGGCCTCGGAAGCCAAGATCCTCCAGTCTTCAGAGAGCCACCCTGTGTTCCGCCTCTGCCTCAACTCCCGCTACCTGGTGGAGTACCTCATTCAGACCATGAGGTTCCTGCGGGAGCGGTTCGGGTTTCATAAGGTGTACATCCTGAATCAGGACGTGGCCTGGGCCCGAACCGCCGTCTCTCTCATGATCAAGCTCTACTTCGAGCCGGCCGGGTGGGAGGCCCTGGGCCTGGACATTTACCCCACCGGGGCGGTGGAGTTCGAGAGAAGTCTCCACAAAGCCCGCCGCCTCGGGGCCGACGTGGTCCTCCCCATCTTCGACATGCCCGAGAGCGGGGACCTGGTCCGGCAGTGGCACGGCATGAAGCAACGCCCCATGCTGTGCGGGTTCATTTCTCCCCTGAGCGGCCCGGAGGCCTGGACCGCCTTTGAAGGCGGCATCTCCGGCGCACTCAACGTGGTCTTCGAGCTCGGCAACGTGCCCTCGGCCGCCTATGCGCCGGCCGAGCGATTCTACCGGGCCTTCGAGCGGCGATACGGCAAACGGATCCAGGCCGGACACGGTCCGGCCCCGGCCTACGAGTCGGTCTACGTCCTGGCCGAGGCCGCAGAACGGGCCGGCACCCTGGAGCCCGATGCCCTGATTCGCGCCCTGGAGGAGACCGACCGCCGGGGCGTCATGGGGCGGGTCCGGTTCCACCGCAGCCACCAGGTGATCTTCGGAGAGGACCCCGCCGAGGAAGCCCTGGCTTGCGTCATTCAGTGGACCGGCCGGGGAACGCGCCGTGTCGTGTACCCTCCCTCCATTGCCGAAGGGGAGATCCGGCGCCCGGGAGAAAAGGGTCTTCCCTGAAGGTGTTACCGTTGGTAACAGGCCTGTGTGCGCTGAAGAGCCTTGCCCCGCAACGCTTTCGACTGCTGGTGTGAAGAAGGGAAGGGTAGATGTAACGAAAAGAAACAGACTCGGCATCCCCGATTCCGCAAAGACGCATGAACATGCTGAATTTCCTCGCACTTTTCTTCCGTGCCATCAAGGGCATGCCCCTTGCATTGCTGCCAGACAAGGAAACACGAACCCCTTGACGACCGCTCCCTGAGGATGGGGCGGCGGACCCAAAAAGGAGGAACATGATGAAGCGCATCCTGTCTCTTTTGGTTCTAGTGCTCTCCCTGGGGGGCTTCTTGGGAGTTCCAGTCACCCCCGCCCAGGCCGAGGAGCCCATCATCCTGGGCGTCCCCACCTCCCTTGGGTTTCTGGAGGGAAAGGAAGGACTCTTCTGTGTCAACATGGCCGTGGACGAGATCAATCAGGCCGGCGGCGTGGACGTGGGAGGGGTGAAACGGCCCTTCAAGGTGGTGCCCATCGACGCGCGCGGCGCTGAGCCGGGCGTCCCGGTGGCGGACGTGATCCGCGCGCACAAGAAGCTCATTCTCGAGGACGACGCCGACTTCATCGTGTTCGGCTCGTTCCGCTCCGAGGCCGCCATTGCCTGCATGGACACGGTGGCCCAGCACAAGGTCCCCATGATCCTCGGGACCGCCATGTCCCCGGGCATGGAGGCCAAGGTCAAGGCGGACTACGACAAGTACAAGTACACCTTCCGGACCTGCCTGAACGCCGTCTACCTGATCAAGTACCTGGGCGGCACCATGGCCTACCTGAACAAGGAGTTCGGCTTCAACAAGGTGTTCATCCTGAACCAGGACGTGGCCTGGGCCCGGAAGACCGGCGACCTGATGATCAGCATGGTGTTCGAGAAGATGGGCTGGGAGGTGGTCGGACGCCAGGCCTACCCCACGGGCTCCTCGGACTTCTCTTCCTCCCTCATGAAGGCCCGGGCCGGCGGGGCCCAGGTGATCCTGCC
>CAYYVD010000226.1:0-8269 GCA_964475045.1 uncultured Desulfobacterales bacterium
CTGGCCGCGGCCCTCACCATGACCGCCATGACCTTCCTGGGTGTGCCCGCGTCCTCCTCACACGCGGTCATCGGCGCCATCGTCGGCGTGGGCCTGCTCTCCGGGGACGCCGACTTCACACCCCTGGTCAAGATCGTGACCTGCTGGGTGCTCACGCCGGTCTGCGGGCTGGCGTTCGGCTACCTCCTCCTGCGCCTCCTCACCTTCCTGTTCAACCGCGTCCGCATGAGCTTGACCCGGCGCAACCGAATTTACTTCCTGGGCATCCTCCTCGCGGGTTGCTACGGCGCTTACACCCTGGGCTCGAACAACGTGGCCAACGTCACGGGCATGTATGTGGGCTCCGGCATGTTGACCCCGCAGTCCGCCAGCCTGATCGGCGGACTGGCCATCGCCGCCGGTGTGTTGACCTTCAGCCGACGTGTCATGATGACCGTGGGCCGGGGAATCGCCCCATTGGATCCCTTCACCGCCTTCGTCACGGTCCTGGCCGGCGCCCTGACCCTGCACCTCTTCACCCAGGTGGGCGTCCCGGTCTCCTCGTCCCAGGCCATCGTGGGCGCGGTGGTGGGCGTGGGGCTCGTGGGCGACATCCGCACCGTGAGCCCCCGCATGCTGCTCCGGATCGGGCTGGGCTGGATCGTCACCCCGGTCTGCGCCGGTCTCCTGTCCTGGCTCTTCGTGGCATCCTCGTGAAACCGGACGGCGGCGCGCTTGCTTCCATTGACACGAACCCGGCTTTTCCCTATGGTTTGAGGAGTCTCCACGATCCCGGCATGCCTTTTCCCGGTCCTGGAGTTCGAACAGACGACCCAAACCCCCTTCGACGGAGAAGCCGCCCATGCCCGAATCCCACCCCTCTTTCCCTGAAGACGCCCTGATCCTCGGGCTGGATGTGGGCGGCACGCAGACGGACGTGGTCCTGATCTCCCCGCAAGGCGTTGCTTCGGCCGTCAAGGTCCCCACCCGATCCGACCTGCCCGCCACCCTGCAGGAAGCCGTGGACAAGACCCTTTCGGACATCCGGCCGGATCGCATCTCCCGGCTGGCCTTCTCCACCACCATGGCCACCAACGCCATCGTGCAGGACCGCCTGGACCCGACCGGCATGATCGTCTCGGCCGGTCCCGGCATGGATCCCCGGGGGTTCGCCCTGGGCCCGTCCTACCACGTGGTGGAGGGCTGCCTGGACCACCGGGGCTTCGAGGTGAAACCCCTGGACCGGGAATCCGTCACTGCAGCGGCTGAAGCCGTGCGTTCCCAGGGAATCCGGGCACTGGGTCTGGTGAGCAAGTTCTCGATCCGCAACCCCCTCCACGAGCGGCGCATGGCCGAGTGGGTGAAGGGCCTCTTCCCCCACCCGGCCCTGGGCCATCAGGTCTCGGGGCACCTGAACTTCCCCCGCCGCATCGCCACCACCTACCTCAACGCGGCCCTGCGCGAGACCCACGAGGGCTTTGTGCGGTCCCTGCTCGACACCCTCGACAGCCGAGGTCTTCAGGCGCCGCGCTACCTCCTCAAGCCGGACGGAGGCACCATGGGCCTGGAGGAGAGCCTGGGCTTTCCGGCCCGCACCGCCCAGTCGGGCCCCGCGGCCAGCATCATGGGGGCGCTGGCCCTGGATCCCTGCCCGGGCACCACCCTGGTGCTGGACGTGGGCGGCACCACCACGGACATCGGGCTTGTCTACCAGGGCGCCCCGCTGCTCGAACCCTACGGCATTCATCTCGGTCCGTACAAGACCCTCATCCGCTCCCTCCAAACCCGTTCCGTGGGCATCGGCGGGGACAGCGAGATCCGGTACGAATCGGACCGCCCGCTTCGCATCGGCCCCCTGCGACAGGGTCCCCCGGCCGCCATGGGCGGCCCTGCACCTACGCCCACGGACGCCATGATCGTCCTGGGCCTGCTCGAGGCCGGGGACCGGAAGCAGGCCGGCCGGGCCCTGGAGCCAGTGGCCGCGGCCCTGGGCCGGGACGTCCCGGGGGTGGCCGCCGTCGTGCTCGACCGCTTGGCCGAGCTCATCACCGAAGCGGTGCACGCCTTTCTCCACCATATCAATGCCAGGCCGGTCTACACGGTGCGCGAGGTGCTCGAAGGGGTGAGCATCCAGCCGACCCACCTGGTCCTGGTAGGCGGACCGGCCGTTCAGCTGGCCGGGCCCCTGGAGCGCGCCCTCGGCATTCCCTGCAGCGTTCCCCCACGGGCCGAGGTGGCCAATGCCGTGGGCGCGGCCGTCTCGAGGGTCACCTGCGAGGTCACCCTGCACGCGGACACCTCCCGGGGCACCGTGGTGGTGCCAGAGGCCGGGGTGGATCAGCTCATTGACGGGGACTTCGACCTGGAGCGCGGCATGGCCCTCGCCCGATCGTCCCTGGAAAAGGTCGTCTCCGGAGCGGGCGGGGCGGGTGCGGACCTGGAGGTCGCCGTGGTGGAGGAGGCGTGCTTCAACATGATCCAGGGGTTCTCGCGGACCGGGAAGAACATCCGCCTCAACCTCTGCGTCACACCCGGCCTCATTCCCGACTGGCCTCGGAGGTCCTGACCCCATGCCCTCGTCTTCCAAGCGAACCGGCCTCGTCTTCTTCCCGGCCTTTGACTGGGCCATCAGCCCCACGCACCCGGAACGTGAGGAACGCCTCCTCTATACTTGGGACCAGGTGCTCGAGGAGGGTCTCCTGGATCTCGACAACATCGTGGAGTACCGGGTGAGTCCCGCCGCCTACGAGGACATTCGCCGGGTCCACGTGTGCGTGCCGGACGAGGCCTCGGTCACCACGGAAAGCCACCTCATCTCCGCCGGGGGCTGCTTGGTGGCCGCGGACGCGGTCATGAAAGGCGAGGTGGACAATGCCTTTGCCCTGGTCCGCCCGCCCGGCCACCACGCCATGCGGGTGGTGCACGGAAACCGCGGCTTCTGCAACATCAACATCGAGGCCGTCATGCTGGAGCACATCCGCCGTACTTACGGTATTCGCAAGATCGCCATTGTGGACACGGACTGCCATCACGGCGACGGCACGCAGGAGATCTACTGGCACGACCCCGACACCCTGTTCATCTCCATGCACCAGGACGGCCGCACCATCTTTCCGGGAACCGGGTTCCCCGAGGAGATGGGAGGGCCCAACGCCGTGGGGGCCACCGTAAACATCCCCCTCCCTCCACAGACCGGGGAGGAAGGCTTCGCCGTGGTGCTGGAGGAGCTGGTCATGCCCCTCTTGGAGCGCTTCCAGCCCGAGCTCATCGTGAACTCGGCCGGCCAGGACAACCACTACAGCGACCCCATCACGGACATGAACTTCTCGGCCCGGGGCTACGCCGCCCTCAACGCCCGGCTTCAACCGGACATCTGCGTTCTCGAGGGAGGCTACGCCGTGGAGAGCGCCCTCCCGTACGTGAACGTGGGCATCATCATGGCCATGGCCGGCCTGGACTTTCGGACGGTCCGGGAGCCCAACTACGACCGGGAGTACCGCCCTCAGAGCCCTGCCGTCACCCAGAACATCGACCGGCTCACGGCCCGGCTGCGGCAGGTGTTCCTGAACGGCAAGTACAGGGCCCCCTCCCACGCACTGGGCGACGTGCTGGAACGAAAGCGGGAGGTCTTCTACGACACGGACGGGATCTTCGAGCGCCAGCGGGAGCTAATCCGGGTGTGCCACGAGTGTGCCGGCGCCCTGGGTGTGGAGTCCGCCGCCAGCACGGGCAACCACATCTTCGCCGTGACCATCCCCCGAAACGCCTGCCCGGCCTGCCGTGACACCGCCCAGACCTGGTTCGAACAGGCCGCCCAGGGATCCTTCACCCTGGTGTTTCTTCAGGATCGGGACCGGGATGTGTTCGAGCGCTCGAAACCCTAGACCGGATCAAGGCCTACCTGGTGGTCGATCGGCTCCGGCCCTTCCGGGTCGGCTACGTGAAGATCGGTGGGGTCGCCCTGGTCTCGAGGCTGGGCTCGGGCGAGGCGCTGGACCGCCTTCTGGGCGCTCCCCTCCAGGCCGGGCGTGGAGACCGGTAGAGAGAACGGCCTCGGGGCGTGCCGTCAGGCCCCGGCGGCTCCGTCGACCACGGCCTGCACGCGCCTGCGGGCTTCGTCGGGAAGGGGTTCGGGCCGATGGCCCTCCAGCAGGGCCTCCGCACGCTCTGAGGCCGCCCGGCCCAGGTCCCGGCCGCCCCGGGCGAGCCAGGACGCATACCCCAGGCGGTCCAGGACCTCCGGGTACCATCGATCCCCGTAGTGCCGAAGCGTGTGCAGGCTGTCCAGGTGCTGGCCGTCCGGGCCGATCTCGTCGATCACGTCCAGGGCCAGGGTCTCCTCGGTGATCTCCACGGGGGTGAGGGCCGTTCGCACCCAGCTCACCAGCTCGTCGCAGACCACCAGCTGGGCCAGGGATCCGGTGAGCCCGGACTCCAGGTACCCCATGTCGTGCACCAGATGGCTTCCGGCCTGGGCATTGGCCAGGAGGGTCAGGGCCGCCTCGGCCCCGGCCTGGGCGTCCACCTGCTTGGCGTCGGAGATGCCGCCGAAGGAGAACATGGGAAGCCCGTAGAAGTGGGCCAGCTCCTGGGCCATGAACTGCTTCTCGGGCTCCACATAGGGGCTCAGACCCGTACGCATGTCCAGGGCGCTCGCCCCCCAGCCGCTGGTGATGAAGGGCGAGCCCGGGCGGTTGAGCTGCCCGATCACGAGACCGGCCAGGCACCCGGCGTTCCACAGGGCCAGGCCTCCGGCCAGGGTGACGGGGGCGCTCGCACCGCCCAGAGAGACCGGGACGTAGGTGGCCGGGAGGTTCCTGGAGGAGAGGTACAGGAGCTTTTCCAGGGCCTCCCGGTTGTGCTGGAGACCGTTGGTGACGTTGATGTAGCAGGCGGCCGAAGGACGGGCCTCGAGGGCCTCCGGCCCTCCGGCCACGGCCTCGGCCATGGCCACGGCGTCCTCGCACCCGGACAGGTCCGTGGTCACGAACACCAGGGGCTTGGTGGTGTGCTCGAGCATGGCCTGCATCTGGAAGCGGTCCGCAACCATCCGCGGCACGTCCGAGGGCAGGAACATGCACATGGCGAAGTCCACGTTCTCCAGCGCGTCACACAGCCGCACCCCTTCCTGCACGTCCCGAATGCCGGCCCGGCGGCGCTCTCCGGTCCGATGATCCACCACGTTCAGGCAGTCCGACCCGGTGCCGAAGTACGAGTGGAGCCCTCCGACCTCCATGGCCGGGGCACCGGTCCGGTCGTACAGGGTGAGCGTGGAGGGTGCGGTCTCGAGGGCCCGCTCCACCAGCCCGGCGGGAATGCGAACCTGGTTTTCCTCGGACACCCGCGCGCCGGCCTTCTCGAGCAGCCGGACCGCCGGCGGGTGATGAAGGCGGACGCCGGTCCGCTCCAGGATGCGGCAGGAGGCCTCGTGCAGCCGGCTGCAGTCGTCGTCGGAAAGCCGTCGATAGGGTCTCTGAACCTTCATCTCACACCAGGAATCCTTCCGGGAACGGATCGCTCGAGGAAATCACGAAGCGGTGCACCCCCGTGATCCAGGCCGATCCCCGAACCTCGGGGATCACGGCCGGGATCCCGCCCACCCGGGTCTCTCGAAGGATCCGTCCCATGAATGGGATGCCGGTCAGACCGGCGTTCTCGAACATCTCGCCGACGGAGAGGGCCCCGAGGCGATGCAGCAGGGCCAGCTTGGCGGAGGTGCCGGTCCCGCAGGGGGAGCGGTCCACGTGCCCTTCCCCCAGGACCACGAACCCACGCCCCCGCCGTTCCCGGTGGTCGGCGGGGTCGTACAGGGCGGCCACGTCCACGCTTCGAATGTAGTCCCGCTCCGGGTGCCGGACCCGCAGCTGCCGGTTCCCGGCCTCGATGAGCGCCATGCCCAGCCGCGAAAGCTCCTGTACGTGCTCCGGTCGAAGGGTCGTTCCGAGGTGCTCGATGGACGCCAGCACGAAGAACCCGCCCGCAAAGACCACGTCCACGGGGACGCTCCCCTGCCCCGGGAGGTGCAGCGCCTGGTCCTGCTGAAACACGAAGGCCGGCTCCATCTCCACGGCCACCGAGTCCACGCGGACGGCCCCCGAAGGCCCCATCCGAAGCCGGGCACGGGCGCGCACCGTTCCCGCGGGCGTGTCCACGATCACCACCGGGGCCTTTCCCTCCACCTGAATCCAGCCCAGCTCGATGAACGCCGTGACCGCGGCCATGACGCCGTGGCCGCACATGAAGGGGTATCGCCGGGCGTCCATGAACACGAGGCCGAAGGCGCCCTCCGGGCTCACCGGATCCGTGGCCAGGGCGGCGAACATGTCCCGGTGTCCCCGGGGCTCCCGGGTGAGGCGCAGGCGCAGGCGGTCGAGGTGCTCGCCCGCGTGAAGCCGCTTCTCCTGCAGGGTGCCGCCGGGAACGGCGGGGACGCCTCCCACCACCAGGCGCAGGGGCTCTCCGGCGGCATGGAGGTCCACCGTGCAGACGCCCTCGCCTCGAGCGAGCAGGGATGCGGGGTCCAGCTTCATGGTCGAGATCGCTCCTCCAGGTACGCGTAAGCCCGCGCGTAGATCTCCTTGACGGGATTCAATTGCGGCAGGGCGTCGCGGATGGCCTCCAGGTAGCCCCGCTCCCGCACGATCCGAAACGTCCTGGGAAAGTGGAGGTCGTAGATCCAGCCCATCTGGAGCAGCTTGAAATCGTTCAGCGTCTCCAGGTCGCCCACTCGAACGAGCCGGCCCTGCTCCAGGGCGTCCGCCACCCGGTCCGAAATGCGTTCTCGATCCGGCAGACCCAGCTCCAGGGCCGGGTTGCGCCGGTCCTGCACCCCCCGGTAGTGCTCCGTAACCACCCGCCAGATGTCCACCTTGTCCGCGTCTCGAAGGAGCTTCAGGAAGAAGAGGCCGCGTTCCCCGACGTCCACATCCAGGGCGGCCCGGTTGTGGTGTGCCACCAGACTGACCAGCATGCGGGCCGAGGCGGGCTCGAGGCCCTCCAGGACCCCGGACGCCTCGACGGCCTTCACGCCGAGGGCCGCGTGGTCCTCGGACCGGGCATCCAGAAAGGTCCCGTACCGTGCATACTGCTCGAAACGACCGACGTCGTGCAGCCAGCCGGAGGCCTCGGCCAGGGCAAGATCCTCGTCGGAGAGGTCGAGGCTCCCTCCGATGTCCCGAATCTCCTCGCACACCCTTCGGGTGTGCTCGGCCTTGAGGTCCAGGTTGGTCTGGACCTCCGGATCCTTGGAAGCATACCGGCTCGCATGCTCCGCGAACCAGGCCCTCAGCTCCGGCAGCATGGATCGGACCGATCGGACCTCGCGCATTCCGTTTTCCTCCCGGGACAAGCCTTCGGCCGAAGCGATTCGAGATGGGCAACGCTCGGCTGCGCAACCCAAAACGCCTTCGCCGACATGGGGATCCTATCGCAAAGCCCGCGGCGGAAAAAGGGAAAATCCTCTGATCGGAGGGCGCTTGACGTCACCGAGGATACGTGTATCATACGTGCAGGAGAAGAATCATGCAGAAGAAGCTCACCATCACTGTGGACGAGGAGGTCTATCGGGGGTTGAGGGAAGTGATCGGTCCTGGAAAGATCAGTCGGTTTATCGAGGACCTGGTTCGGCCCCATGTGGTCGGGGAGGACCTGTACGCCGCCTATCAGGAGATGGCGGCCGACGAGGTTCGAGAGCGGGAGGCGCTGGAATGGGCCGAGGCCACCGTTGGAGACGTGAGCGATGAGGCGGGGTGAGATCTGGTGGGTGGACTTCGACCCTTCCATCGGGGGAGAAATCCGCAAGCAACGCCCTGCGATCGTGGTCAGCAACGACGCCGCCAATCGGTTTCTCAACAGGCTACAGGTCGTCCCCCTGACAAGCCAGACCGGCCGTCGGTACCCCAGTGAGGCCTATGTGTCCTTCCGTGGAAAGCAGGCCAAGGCCATGGCCGATCAGCTCACCACGGTCAGCAAGAAACGGTTGATCCGCCGGGACGGGACCGTGTCCGCCGACGATCTGGAAGGCGTCGCCAGAGCGATCGCCCTTCAGCTCGGCCTTTGAGCCACAGCCGATCGTGTCCGTCTACGGCGCCGAGAACACCCGGTCGATCCGCTCGAGGGCCCAGTCGACGTCCGCCTGCTGAATGGGCAGGGGTGGGGCGAACCGAATGGTGTGCTCGTGGGTCTCCTTGCACAGGAGCCCCTGCTCCTTGAGCGCCTCGCAGAACCGCCGAGCTCCGCCGGCCTCAGGCAGGAGATCGACATGATCCGCGAGCACTACCAGCACTTCGGC
>CAYYVD010000227.1:0-8236 GCA_964475045.1 uncultured Desulfobacterales bacterium
GAGCTGGGCCGGGGGACCCTCCCTAGGTCGCGGTAGAGGATGAAGACCTTCATGTCCGGGTTGAGCTTCTTGAGCTTCAGGGCGCTTTCCAGGCTGTGGGTGCAGCAGATCTTGCTGCAGTAGGGCCGCTCGGGAATGCGCGAGCCCACGCACTGGACGAACACGGCCGTGCCCGCCCGGCCCACCTCGGCCTCGTCTTCTTTGAGGGCACGGTCCAGGTCCAGGTGGGTCATCACCTTGGGGTTCTGACCGTACAGGTACTCGGTGGGCTGGTGTTCCCGGCCGCCGGTGGCCAGGATGGTCACGCCGTGCTCCAGCACCTGGCGGTCCCCGGAGCCCTCCACCTCCCGAATCGTGGTGGTGAAGTTCCCCACCGTGCCTGCGAAATCCCGCACCTCCGAGCCCATGAACAGCTGAATGCGGGGGTGGTTTCGCACCCGCTCCGCCAGGGACGCCACGTAGGCGGGAATGTCCTCCCCCCGCCAAGTGGTCCGAAGCCGCCGGGCTACGCCACCGAGCTCTGAGGAACGCTCGACCAGGTAGGCGTCGTACCCCTGCTCGGCCACCCCGAGCGCGGCCTCCATGCCGGCCACGCCTCCTCCCACGACGAGGGCCGAGTGCTTGACCGGGAGGGCGAACTGCTGAAGGGGCTCCACCAGCGCGGCTTTGGCCACGGCCATGCGGACCAGGTCCTTGGCCTTGGCTGTGGCTTTTTCAGGCTCGTTCATGTGCACCCAGGTGTCCTGATCCCGAATGTTGGCCATCTCGAAGAGATACTTGTTGAGGCCGGCATCCCGGATCGTTTCCTGGAACAGGGGCTCATGGGTGCGGGGGGAACAGGAGGCCACCACCACCCGGTTGATGCCCTTCTCCTGAATGACCTCCTTCATCTTGTCCTGGGTGTCCTGGGAGCAGGTGAAGAGATTGTCCTCCACGTGGACCACATGGGGCAGACCGGCGGCGTAATCCCGGACCGCGGGCACGTCGGCGATGCCCCCGATATTGATCCCGCAGTTGCACACGAACACGCCGACCCGGGGCTCCTCCTGGGAGAAGTCCTTTTCCGGGGGCAGGTCCTTGGTCCGGGTCATGGTTCCCCGGGCCCCGGCCAGGGTCTGCCCGGAGGCGGCGGCAGCGGCCGAGGCCTCCATGACCGAGCTGGGGATGTCCTTTGGACCCTGGAACACGCCGCAGAGATAAACGCCGTCCCGATTCGTGGAGACCGGCGTGAAGGTCCCGGTCTCTGCAAACCGGTGGCGGTTCAGGTCCACGCCCATGGTCTCGGCCAGGGACACGATGTCCGGGTTGGGAGCGAGCCCCACGGACAGCACCTCCATGTCGAAGAACTCCTCCTGCATCTCACCGGACTCGGTGACGTACTTGATGCGGAGGGTGTCGTCCTCCTGGGGGATCACGGAGTGGATGCGCGAGCGGATAAACCGAACGCCGCTCTCCTCCTCGGCCCGCCAGTAGTACTTCTCGAAGTCCTTTCCATAGGTCCGCATGTCCATGTAGAAGATGGCTGCGTCCAGGTCCTCCTTGCTGTGCTCCTTGGCGATCACGGCCTCCTTGATGGCGTACATGCAGCAGACCGCAGAGCAGTAAGCGTGATCGCAGCGGTTGATGTCCCGGGATCCCACGCACTGGAGCCAGGCGATTCGTTTGGGCTCCTTGTTGTCCGAGGGTCGGACCAGGTGCCCTTCGTAGGGTCCGGAGGCCGACAGGACCCGCTCGAACTCCATGCTCGTCACCACGTTGGGGTGGCTGGCGTAGCTGTAGGTGTCGAAGGCCGAGGGGTCGAACGGGGTGAACCCGGGGGCCAGCACCACGGAGCCCACCTCCAGGGTCTTCTCCAGGGGCTTCTGCTCGTGGTCGATGGCCCCGGCCAGGCAGGCGGACACACACTGGTAACACTCCGAGCAGATGCCGCATTCCAGGCATCGTTGGGCCTCTCTGCGAGCCTCCTCCTCGGTGAAGCCGAGGGCGATCTCCTCGAAGCTGCCTTCCCGTTCCTCCGAAGGGAGGGTGCGCATGGGCACGCGGGCGGCGCTCGCCTCGCCCTCGATGTCGGGCTTTTCGTAGGACCAGTCCTTCTCCCGGTTCTCTCGGAGATCCAAGCCGTTGAGATACCGGTGAATGCTCTCCGCCGCCTCCTTGCCGCAGTTCACGGCGTCCACCACGGACTTGGGGCCGTAGAACACGTCCCCGCCGGCGAACACGCCCTCTGTGGGGGTCTCCAGGGTGATCGGGTCGGCCTGGAGGCCGCCCTGGGGAGAGGTCTCGATGCCCTGGGGTTCGGCGAAGCCCAGGTCCGCGGCCTGACCGATGGCCACGATGGCCGTGTCCGCATCCAGCGTGGTGATCTCGGACTCGTCGTAGCTGGGGTTGAATCGGCCCTGTGCGTCGAACACGGACACGCACCGCTTGAACTCGACCCCTGAAAGCTTGCCCGCCTCCACCAGGAAGCGGGTGGGCCCCTGACTGTTGACGATCCGGACCCCTTCCTCGAGCGCCTCCTCGACCTCATAGTCCCAGGCCGGCATCTCGTCGCGGGTTTCCAGGCAGACGAGGGTGACCTCCTTCCCGCCGGTTCGTTTGGCCGTGAGCGCTACGTCCACGGCCACGTTCCCGCCGCCGATCACCACGACCCGGTCTCCCACGGACACCTCGTTGCCCAGGGCCGCGTCCCGCAGAAAATCCACGCCCTCGAGCACGGCCTCGTGATCCTCGCCGGCCACGTTCAGCTTGCGGCTCCGATGAAGACCCGTGGCCAGGAACACCGCCTTGTAGCCCTCACCCTTGAGGCTCTCCAGGGTGACGTCTTCTCCGAAGGAGACGCCGGTGCGGATTTCCACCCCCATGTCCTCGATCACCCGGATCTCCTGGGCGATGATGTCCCGGGGAAGCCGGTAGGCGGGAATGCCCACGGACATCATGCCGCCGGCCACGGGGAGCTTCTCGTACACCGTAATCCGATACCCCTGAAGGGCGAGATAATACGCGGCGGTGAGGCCGGCGGGGCCCGCTCCGATGATCGCCGCCTTCTCCTCGCGCTTCTCCGGGATCTCCGGTACGTACCGGGTCTCCTCGTTCAGGTCCAGGTCCGCCAGGAACCGGTGGAGGTGCTGGATGGCGATGGGCTCGTCCACGTCCCCCCGGGTGCAGGCGGACTCGCAGGGGTGGTGGCACACCCGGCCGCAGATGGCGGGAAAGGGGTGGGCCATCTTGAACAGCTCCAAGGCTTCGCGGTACTTCCCCTGGTTGATGAGGGCCACGTAGCCCTGGATGCTCACGTGGGCGGGACAGGTGGCCTTGCACGGGGCGGTGCCCCGCTTGTCGATGGCATAGGCGCTGGGCATGGCCTGGGGGTAAAGCTTGAAGGCGGCCTTCCGGTCGCGCAGTCCTTCGTCGAACTGGTTGGGAACGCTGATGGGACAGGCCTTGCTGCACTCGCCGCAGGCCGTGCACTTGGCCAGGTCCACGTAGCGGGGCTTCTCCCGGATCTTGACCTGGAAGTGTCCCGGCTCGCCGGAGACATCCACGACCTCCGTGCCGGTCAGCAGATCGATGTTGAGGTGTCTCCCGCACTCGACGAGCTTGGGCGAGATGATGCACATGGAGCAGTCGTTGGTGGGAAAGGTCTTGTCCAACTGGGCCATGACCCCGCCGATGGCGGTCTGTTTTTCCACCAGATACACCAGGTACCCGGAATCGGCGAGATCCAGAGAGGCCTGAATTCCGGCGATACCGGCTCCGACCACCATGACCGAGCCGTTGGGGGTGTTTTTCTCACTCATGGGTTCGATCTTCTCCTCTTCGTCAGGGTGCGCGATCTCGTCCTTCTCCCATTCGAACCCCGCCGACGCACGCGGGCGACCGGGGCACCGAGGGCTTGAAGATCCTACTGTGAAGGTAGGAATTGGATATCCGGGAAACCGTTGACCTCGTCCCGGCAAAGGACACCAAAGGACGGGCGTGCGAAAATTCCAGGGATTCCGGTCCTTGAGTATCAGCGATGGTGCCCACGACACCCAGAAACTTGCTGCTTGACAGCGCAATTGTCAAGTGAAAACCAAGCTGCACGGGTGGAAGCGGAGGACCTTGTGTGCGGCCCTGAAGGCCGCCGGTGCGCGTCAGGCGAACCGGATCGCCTGCGGGAAAGGAGGGAAGGGGATTGACCCGGAATCCGAGGTCTCCTACAATACGACTCGGGAAGGAAACATGGCCGGATTCGAAAACACCTGCATGGACGCTTCCCTGCCAGCAGGCGGCTCACCCATCGAATGATCAAGCACAAGGAGGAACGTATGTCCAGGACGGCATTCGGGTTCGTCATCCTATGGCTCGTTCTCGGATCCTTCTGGACCGGACCGGTCCCGGCCGGCGCCGGGTCCGAGACGCGGGTCCGGGCCAAGATCGGCATCCAGGTCGTGTCGGGCGACCGGGTCATGCGGGCCAAGAGCCGGGATCGTTTGACGGCCGGCGACCTGCTCCGCATCTACGTGCACCCCGAACGGGGCTGTTACGTGTATGTCGTCCATTCGGACGGTCGGACCGCCACCCTGCTGAACACCGTGGAGCAGCGCCTCGAGGGGTCCACGCTGGTGATGCCTTCCCTGCACCAGTACTACCAGGTGGACGGGAAGAGTCGTGAGGAGGGGTTCACCATCCTCTGCAGCCCGGGGGAGCTTACCGCGCTTTCCGCCCTGGTCGAGGAGGGGGACATGCCGCACGGCTCCTGGGCGGCCATCGAGGAGGATCTATCGTCCCAAAGCCGCATCGACCTGGCCCAGAGCTCGGAGAAGCCCTTTGCCATCGCCGGGAACGTCCGCGGTGGCGGGGGCGGGCCGACCGGCACGGATCCCTTCTCCAGCAAGCTTCAGATCTTCTCCGGCCGCGGGCTGCTCGTCAAGACCTTCGCCTTTCGTGTCTTCCCGTGAGCGCGTGGATCGGAAGCTCTTGGAAGAAAAGGGGATTCGGAACGACTTCTTGCCCACTCCCCCGGGGGCGTGTTATGGTTCTCCCGACGGCACATTCGATGAATGGACGCGGAAGAAGCAAGAGAGGGACCTGATACATGGGACGACGGAAATCGTCCAACGCAGAAGGGGACGTGGTGCTCATCTACTACCAGGACGCTCCGTCCGTATATGCCCGGATCGAGGCCATCGAGCCCGACGTCAAGAGGGGTTGGTACGAGGTGACCCTGCTCATGCTCACCATACCGGCGCAGACCGCGACCTGGATCCTTCGCGAGGAGTACGTGAACGGGGAGCCGTTCACCATGGGAGGGCAACCTCTCCGAATCGAAGGCGTGGAGCGGGCGGCTCCTCCGGTCGAACCGCCTGCGGACGATCATGCGCCCGAGGAGGGCCCGCGCCGGGATTCTTCCCCCAAGGTCATTCCGTTACACAAGAAGAAGACCTCCTGAGCGAGCGGGTGGACCGGTTCGACAAAAGGGTCTTCGAGCAAGGTCGTACCGCCCTCGGGCTGGTTCCAGGGGCGGCGGCCTCCTTTGCGGCCGAACACGGGCCTTCGGCGGCCGAAAGGGAGCACGGCATCCGCGAAGGCTGTGGGATCGATGCGATGGGAGCATGGAGCGTCCTTTTGTTGCGATTGCTGCTTGCGGTGATCCTGTCCCTGATGTTGTCTTACCTGTTCTTCGAAACCATGTCCGTGATGCGGGTGGGCGGCCTGGCCGTGGCGCTGCTGGGGTTCGCCTATCTGTTCGAGTACACCAAACAGCGGGACAAGGGAGGCGGAAATGGCATCTAAGAAGTTCGTGTTTGCATTCGAGGAAGGGGATGCGTCCAACAAGAAGCTCCTCGGGGGGAAAGGGGCCAACCTTTGCGGCATGACGCAGATCGGGCTTCCTGTGCCGCCGGGGTTCGTGATCTCCACCGAAGCCTGCCTGGACTACCTCAAGCAGAAGAAGAAGGGCCTCAAGTCCGAGCTCCTGGAGCAGGTTCGGAAGGCCATGACCGAATTGGAGCAGAAGACCGGCAAGGGGTTCGGATCGGCAAAGAACCCCCTCCTCGTGTCCGTTCGTTCCGGTGCGGCCATGTCCATGCCGGGCATGATGGACACCATCCTGAACCTGGGGCTCAACGAGGAGACCGCGGGCGGTCTGGTCCGGCTGACCAAGAACGAGCGGTTCGTTTACGACGCCTATCGCAGGCTGGTTCAGCTCTTCGGCAGCGTCTGTCTCGGAATCCCGGACAAGGCCTTTGACCAGGTGTTCGAGCGGATCAAGGGCGACCGGGGCGTGGAAACGGACATCGAGCTGGACACGGAGGCCCTCGAGGAGGCCACCACGGCCTTCATGGGGGTGGTGCAGGAGAAGACCGGCTTCCCCTTCCCCCAGGACCCCTACGAGCAGCTGGATCTGGCCATCCAGGCCGTGTTCAACTCGTGGATGGGCAAGCGCGCGGTGGACTACCGGCGGGAGTTCCAGATCACCGAGGAGATGGCCCACGGCACGGCCGTGAACATCTGCACCATGGTCTTCGGGAACATGGGCGACGACTCGGCCACGGGCGTGGCGTTCACCCGGAACCCCGGCACAGGGGAGAACCGGCTCTACGGGGAGTACATGATCAACGCCCAGGGCGAGGACGTGGTAGCGGGGATCCGAACGCCCAAGCCCATTCGAGAGCTGCGGCGGGACATGCCCCGGGTGTACCGGGAGCTCGAGGACCTGCGACACACCCTGGAGAGCTACTACCAGGAGGTGCAGGACTTCGAGTTCACCATCGAGAAAGGGACCCTCTACTGCCTGCAGACCCGGAACGGGAAGATGAATGCCGCGGCCTTCATTCGAACCTCCATCGACATGGTGAACGAGGGGCTGCTCAGCGAGGAGGAGGCCATTCTTCGCATCCACCCGGAGATGCTCGCGCAGTTCCTCCATCCCCGGCTCGATCCCAACGCCAAGGTGGAGGCGCTCGCTCAGGGCCTTCCGGCATCGCCCGGCGCGGCCTCGGGCCGGATCGTCTTCGACGCGGACCGCGCCGAGGTGAAGGCCAAGCTGGGAGAGAAGGTGATCCTGGTCCGGGAGGAGACCAAACCGGACGACATCCACGGGTTCTTCGCGTCCCAGGGCATCCTCACCAGCCGGGGAGGAAAGACCTCCCACGCGGCGGTGGTCGCCCGGAGCATGGGAAAACCCTGCGTCTCCGGGTGTGAGGCCATTCGCATCAACCACACTGCCAAGGAGGCTGTCATCGCCGGGGTGGCCCTGCACGAAGGGGATATGATCACCATCGATGGAAGCACGGGAAACGTGTACCAGGACCTCGTGCCCACCATCGAGCCGGAGTTCGTGGAGGACCTGCTGGTCCTGCTGGAGTGGGCGGACGACCTGGCCGAGCTGAAGGTCATGGCCAACGCCGACACCCCGGAAGGGGCGGAGAAAGCCAAGAAGTACGGTGCCGTGGGGATCGGCCTGTGCCGGACGGAGCGGATGTTCAATCAGCCCGAGCGACTTCCCATCGTCCAGGAGATGATCCTTTCCGAGACACCCGAGGAGCGGCAGAACGCCCTGGAGCGGCTGCTGCCGTTCCAGCGGGAGGATTTCAAGGAGATCTTCCGTATCATGGACGGCGCCCCGGTGACCGTTCGGCTGCTGGACCCGCCGATCCACGAGTTCCTTCCCGAAGCCGACGAACTGGTCAACGAGATCGAGCACCTGCGGGAGCTCAAGAAGACCGTAGAGGGCATGTCCGCCCTGCCGGACACCCTCAAGCTCCTGGATCCGGAGCTGCACAACCGCTACGCGGCCAACCTCGAGAGCATCACCGTGGGCCTGGACGAGCTCAAGAACAAGCACCTGGCCGAGGAGCTGATCGAGAACAAGGAGGCCATGCTCCACAAGGTGCGCGCCCTGTCCGAGACCAACCCCATGCTCGGGCATCGAGGCGTGCGCCTCGGCATCACCTATCCGGAGATGTACGCCATGCAGATCCGGGCCATTCTGGAGGCGTCGGCCGAGTACCTCAAGGAGGGCGGCGAGGTGGCGCCGGAGATCATGGTCCCGCAGGTGTGCACCCTCGAGGAGCTCAAGTGGGTGCACCAGTACGTGGAGGACATTCACAAGGACGTGGAGCGCAAGTTCAAGATCCAGGTGCCGTTCAAGTTCGGCACCATGATCGAGGTGGTAAGGGCCTGCATGCGTGCCGGCCGGATCGCCGAGCTGGCCGAGTTCATGTCCTTCGGCACGAACGACCTGACCCAGTCC
>CAYYVD010000228.1:0-8229 GCA_964475045.1 uncultured Desulfobacterales bacterium
CCAAATTCAGCACGAAAAAGAAGAATGGCCATTTTCAAAGAGCGAAATCCAAGTTATACAAGATGAATGGATATCCCGTGTAATCCGCCGGAGGTCGTGCGGTCTGACCTTCACCCCCACGAGCATGCCGGCCTTTCTCACAATGACCCTGACCCTCGCGGCGGAATAGGTGATCGGAAAGACCCTTTCATCGCGCCTGATCCCTCGCTTGATGATGTACGCCTTGACACGCTCGGCGACCTTCTGAGGAAGGAAGACCAGTTCGGATTCCTTGCCGCTCTTGGGATTGCTCAAGGAAATCCTTCGGTCCTCAATATCCTCTCCTCTCAGGCTGAGGACCTCTCCGACGCGCATGCCGCTCCTGGCCATGAGTTCCAGGATTAGGCGGTTTCTGGGGTTCTCCGTCCGAAAAATCATCTCATCGACGACATCCTTATCGAGGATCGTCCACTGCTTGGGCTTCGGGTGAGCAAAGATTTTCCTGAGCACGGACGTGTCGCAGGGATTGGGGAGGCTGGAATCGAGGATGTTCTTGCCGAAGTTGAAGAAGGAAGACAGGAGCGAGTATCGGAGCTTCTTGGTTCCCTGGCTCGTTCCATCAGTCTGCTGGGTGAGGAAACGCCAGACCTCGTTGGTGGTCGGGGAATTCAACTCGCGATGGCCGAATTGGGGTTCAAACTTGGGAAGAAAAAAGTGATAATTCCGGACGGTATTTTTTGCAGTTGGCTCTCTGATACTCGAAGAAGCGTTCAATGGCCATGGATACCTTCATGATGAAACCTCCTTGAAAAGGTTGGGGGGCACGGCTCTAGGCCGTGAACATGGTTCATTTTCCTCGAATCCCGTGCTATGATCAAGCTGGTTTCAGACAGGGCACAGTCCATGATTGGCGTGCAATTCGTATCCTCCGGCCGAGGGATGGATTGGAAGGAAAGATGCCATGAAGATGAAAGAAAAAATGCTTGAGGCGGTGAAAGAACTCCCTGCGGACGCCACGATTGAAGACGCGATGGAGCGATTCCTTTTTCTGGCCAAGGTGGAGAGAGGAATTCAGCAGGCCGATGCAGGACAGACCATTTCGCATGGTGAGGTCCGGGATAGGATGGCCAAATGGCTGAAGTGAGATGGACTCTCCAAGCCGCAGACGACTTGGAATCCATTACCGACTTCATCGCAGAAGACTCCCCGCACTACGCCAGCCTCTTCGCAATGGATATCTTGGTTGCGGTAGAGCGGCTCAGGGCTTTTCCGAGCTCCGGCAGAATCGTTCCGGAATTCAACGATGCTGGACTTCGGGAAATTCTCTTTGGAAGTTATCGCATCGTCTATCGGGTCGCAGGCGAAACCGTTTCGATTCTCACTGTGTACCATGGCGCTCGGTTGCTGGATCCATCAAGAATTCGATGAGGCCGTAAACAATCGAGTACCCCAGCAGGACCACGATCCAGCATTGATCCGGAACACATGACTGCCTGACCCTCGCCTCAATTCCAAGATTCGATAGGGAAGGGCCTCCGCTACCCAAGACCCGTTCGGATTCTTTTCCGCTTGTCGAGGACCGTCCACTGCTTGGGCTTGGAATGTCCGAAGACCTTTCTGAGAACGGGTGGGTCACAGGGATTGGGGGCGTGATCGTCGAGAACGGACAGCACCCGGCTCCTCGATGCGCGAGGTGAGACGCCCGTGGGCAGGCGCACGGGCACAGGCCGAGGTGGCCTGCTCTCACTTGACCACCCCCGCCCCGTTGCCTATACTCGGGTCTCGAGTGCACACCCATAACCCGAGACGGCCTCGTTTGCACCGGGAGGGGCTTCGAGGCGCCGGCTCCACGTGAACCGATCCGCCGCGGCGGTCGGCCGAACGTGTGATGCCATGGAGGTGACGACGATGGCTTCCCTGTCTCTTCGATGGAGATCCCACGCCTGCTGGTTGGGCGTCCTGGTTCTGATCGCCCTGCTCGCCTCCTCGTGCCTCAGCCGGGAGAAGCGCCTGACCCGGGCCTGGAAGAAGAACCCCTCCTTCCGCATCGCCTACTGGGGCACCGGCTGGAAGTCCCTTCCGCTCGCACAGAGGATCAGCGCGGCGCCCGCCGAGCTCGTGGAGAAGATCCTCGTCGAAAACAAGATCCAGGGGTTCGACGAGCATCCCGAACCGGCGCCTCCCCTTCCGGAGGTCACCGCCGCGCTGGAGTCCATCGAGTGGAGCCTGCCTCCCGCCGTTCGTGGTCTTCTCGAAGACCGCCTGGTGGGGGTCTTCTGCGTACGGGACCTGGGCGGTACGGGCTATGCGGACGTGGTGTACGACAGGGAGGAACAGGAGAGCTTCGGTCTGATCGTCTTGGATATGGACGTGCTGCGGCAGCGGAGCGCGAACGACTGGGCCACGTGGAAGGAGCGGGGTTTTTTTCAGGCCCCGGCCGAAGGGGAACCGAACGTGGAGGTTCGCATCGAACCGCCGGAGAACGACACCGTGGAGAACGCCGTCCGGTTCATTCTCCTGCACGAGATCGGGCACGTGCTCGGCATGGTGTCCCGGGCCCACGCCTCCTGGGTGGACTGGCAGGAAGGCAAGCCCGTTCCCATGGACGCCCCCTTCGTGCAGCTGTCCTGGCGGCCCGACTCCGAGGACGTCTTTCGAAGCCGGTTCGACGGCGTCTTTCCCCAGAGACGACACGTCCGGGCCTACGGGTTCGACCGATCCGATCTCACGGCCGCACAGATGACCGGAACCTATCGAGCCCTGGCCCAGCACACGAACTTCCCCACCCTGCCCGCCGCTCAGAGTCCCTGGGAGGACTTCGCCGAGAGCTTCGCCACGTACATTCACGTGGGCCTCGACGGACGCCCCCGCACCGCCACCGTGATGCGGGATCAGAAGCCGGTCCTGCATGTGGCGACACGGTGGGAGGATAGCCGCCTCACGGACAAGAGGCGTTTCATGAAGGCCTGGGCGACCCGTCCCTTCGAGCCCCTTGGGCCATGAGCCGGCGTCGGGAGCGCTCGGCCGAGGCACCCCGGACCATCGCATTGACAAGCGCTCGAATCGTGATTCCAATAAGGCTAAGGGATCGAACAGGGGGATGAGCCGCGTTCATGGCGAGAAACCGGAAGGGATACTGGCCGGACGAGTATGTGGCCAAGCGGTGCACCGCCTCCGAGGCGATCGGGATGATCCGCCGGGGGAAGCGGGTGTTCATCGGCTCGTCCTGCGGTGAGCCGCAGGCCCTCGTGCGCGAGCTCGCCGCCCGGTCCTCGGGCTTTGCCGACCTGGAGATCGTCCGCCTCCTGAGCCTCGAGACCGTGCCGCTCACCATGATGGCGGACCGGTCCTCCTGCCAGACCCTGCACCCGCGCACCTTCTACCTGGGCTCGGCCAAGCCGCGGGCCCTGTCCCGGAACAAGCGCTTCCTCACCCCCATCAATTTGTCCGCGGTTCCGCGCCTGTTCCAGACGCGCCAGCTTCCCCTGCACGCCGCCCTGATCCAGGTTTCGGAGCCGGACGACTTCGGCTGGATGAGCCTGGGCGTAAGCGTGGACGTGACCCTGGCCGCCGCCCGGTCCGCGGACCTGGTCATCGCCCAGATCAACCCGCGCATGCCCCGGGTCATGGGAAGGAGCTTCGTCCACGTCCAGGACGTGGACGTGGTGGTCGAGCACGAAGAGGAGCTCCTCACCGTGGAAAGCCCGCCCGAGGCCCCTTCGGCCGACCTGATCGCGCGTCACGCCGCCAAGCTCATCGAGGACGGCTCCACCCTCCAGATCAGCCTGGGAGCCACCCCTCAGGCCCTCCTGGCCGGTCTGTCGGACAAGAGCGACCTCGGCGTCCACACCCAGTTCCTGAGCGACGGCATCATGGGCCTGGCGGCCAAAGGGGTGATCACCAACCGGAAAAAGGGCTTCAACGAGGGCAAGCTGGTGGCCAGCGGCGCCATCGGGTCCAGGGATCTCTACGAGTTCCTCGACGACAACCCCGGCATCGAGTTTCACCCCTCGGACGTGGTGAACGACCCCACGGTCATCGCCCGGCACAACCGCATGGTGTCCATCAACATGGGCATGGCCGTCGACCTCACTGGACAGGTCTGCGTGGACGCGCTGCCCTACAACCACTTCTCCGGAGTGAACGGGATCATGGACTTTGTCCGAGGGGCGAGCCAGTCCCCCGGAGGAAAGAACATCCTCATGCTCTTCTCCACCACCATGGACGGCAAGAGCAGCCGGATCGTCCCGTCGCTCGGGGATATCCCCGTGGTGGTTCCTCGAGGCGACGTCCAGTACATGGCCACCGAGTACGGGGTGGTGAACCTCTTCGGCAAGAGTCTTCAGGAGCGGGCCATCGCCTTGATCAGCATCGCCCACCCGGATTTCCGGGACGAGCTGTTTCACGAGGCCAAGGAGCGAGGGCTCCTGGGTCAGGAGCGCACCCTGGCCGACAGCATTCGAAGCGTCTATCCCCTCAAGATCGAGGAGAGCCGGGAGATCGCCGGCCGCCGCGTCCTGTTCCGCCCGGCCCGCCCCACGGACGAGCGCAGCATTCAGGAGCACTTCTACAACATGGACCGGCGGGACGTGGTCCGGCGGTTCATGCACGAGAAGACGGCCTTCTTTCGAGAAGACGTGGCCGGGGTCTTTCAGGTGGATTACATGCGGGACATGGCCATCGTGGCCGTGATCGGGGATCCGGGGTTCGAGCAGGTCATCGCCGTGGGCGGTTACTTTCTGGAACCGGCCACCAACACGGCCGAGGCGGCCTACAGCGTGGACCGGGAGTGGCAGGGTCTCGGCATCTCCTCCATCATCCAGCGAAAGCTCGTGGAGACCGCCCGCGAGCACGGCATCCAGGGCTTCCGGGCCTACACGGACCCCACGAACCGGGCCATGATCCGGCTCTTCAAGAAGCTCCCCTACGAGGTCACCACCTCCTACGAAGGGGGCATGGTGGTCCTGGAAGCCCGGTTCGACCGCCCCGGAAATCCGTGAGCTGAAGGGGATGTTGTTATGCTATGATGGAATGAACGCGTGAAGCCGCCGGCGGAAACCGTCCACAGGAACCCTGAACGGACAAACGAAGGAGAGGCAGACATGGAAGAGGTCCACAAATACGACGCCCACCTCGAAGCCTATCGCAAGGAGGCCTACGTGCAGGGTTGGGACGCTTACCGGGAGATGCACAGGCGTTCCATCGAGGACCCGGAGGCCTTCTGGGCCGAGCAGGCCGAGTTCTACCTGAGCTGGGAAAAGCCCTGGGACCGCGTTCTCGACTACGACTTCGACGAAGCGCGCATCGAGTGGTTCGGGGGCGGCGTGCTCAACGCCTCAACCAACTGCCTGGACCGCCACATGGACTCGCGAAAGGACAAGGTAGCCTACTACTGGGAAGGCGACGACCCGGACGACTGTCGCACCGTGACCTACGGCGAGCTCTACGAGCAGGTCAACCGCATGGCCGGCGTACTCAAGGCGCGTGGCCTGGGCAAGGGCGACCGTGTGGTGGTGTACATGCCCATGATCGTCGAGCTCCCTGTGACCCTGCTGGCCTGCGCGCGCATCGGTGCGGTCCACAGCGTGGTCTTCGGCGGGTTCAGCGCCGAGGCCCTGGCCAACCGAATCCAGGACTGCGGCGCCCGAATGGTGGTGACCGTGGACGGAGGCTTCCGGGCGGGCAAGCCCGTCCCCCTGAAGCAGAACGTGGACGAGGCCCTCAAGAGCTGCCCCGGAGTGGAGTCCGTGATCGTGTTCGACCGGGCCGGGCTGAACCCCTCGCTGGACCGCTCCCGTGAGGTCTGGTGGCACGAGGCCATGGCGGACGACTCCCTGCCCGATGTCGTACCCCCGGAGCCCATGGACGCCGAGGATCCCCTGTTCATCCTCTACACGAGCGGGAGCACCGGCAAGCCCAAGGGGGTGGTCCACACCCACGGCGGATATCTCGTGTTCGCGGCCATGACCACCCGGGTGACCTTCGACCTCAAGGACGAGGAGGTCTTCTGGTGCACGGCGGACATCGGGTGGGTGACCGGCCACACCTACGGCGTGTACGGCCCCCTGATCAACGGCTACACCAGCCTGGTCTACGAAGGCGTGCCCAACCACCCCGACTTCGACCGTTACTGGGCCATTGTGGAGCGTTACCGGGTGGCCAAGTTCTACACCGCACCCACGGTCATCCGTGCCCTGGCCAAGGAGGGTCACGAGCACGTGGAGAAGCACGACATCTCCAGCCTCAAGCTGCTCGGCTCGGTGGGAGAGCCCATCAACCCGGAGGCGTGGCGATGGTACCACCATTGGGTGGGCCGCGACTGGTGCCCGATCATGGACACCTGGTGGCAGACCGAGACCGGGGGGCACATGCTCACACCGCTTCCAGGGGTGGCGTCCATCAAGCCCGGCTCATGCAGCTTCCCGTTCTTCGGTGTGGACCCGGTGATCCTCGACGACGTGGGACAGGAGACCCGATACCCCAACCAGGAGGGCGTCCTCTGCATTCGAAAGCCCTGGCCGGGCATGGCCCGAACCGTGTACGGGGACCACGAGCGGTTCAAGGAGACTTATTTCAGCCAGGCCCCGGGCATGTACTTCACCGGGGACGGCGCCAAGCAGGACGAGGAAGGGTACTACTGGATCATCGGCCGGATCGACGACGTGATCAACGTCTCGGGGCACCGCCTGGGCACGGCGGAGATCGAATCGGCCCTGGTGCTCCACGAGAGCGTGGCCGAGGCCGCGGTGGTGGGCTTTCCCCACGAGGTCAAGGGACAGGGCATCTACGCCTTCGTCACCCTGAACAAGGGGGTGACCAAGTCGGACGACCTGAAGCAGGAGCTCGTCCGCATGGTCCGGTCCGAGATCGGCCCCATCGCCACCATCGACGTCATCCAGTGGGCCGACGCGCTCCCCAAGACCCGGAGCGGCAAGATCATGCGACGAATCCTGCAAAAGATCGCCGCCGGCAAGACCGACGAGATCGGAGACACATCGACCATTGCAGATCCTTCGGTGGTGGACGAGCTCATTCGTGCCAGCGGGAAGTGAGGGCCCGGCCGGAGCCCTTCGCCGCACAGGGCCCCGCCGCGCGCTCGAAGCCCGCGCTCCCGCGGGGTGAGGCGCTCATGCGCTTCCTGGACAAGGAAGAAAGGCCATTCGATGTTCGACCCGGGAACGGGCAAGACCTGCCCGGCCTTTGCGCCATGTACGACGCCTTTTCTCCCAAGGGCCGTTTCCAGGGCGTGCCGCCGGTGGAGCCCTCCGCCTGCCGGGAGTGGGTGGGTCGACTCATGGACCGGGGCCGCGGCTTCGTCGCCCTTCGAGGGGGCCGGGTCATCGGCCACCTGGTGATCATTCCTGACCTGGATCGCAAGGAAGGCGAGTACCTCATCTTCGTGGACCGGCGGGAGCGCAACCGCGGCGTGGGTACGCGGCTCACCGAGGCGGCGCTTCGGCATGCCCAAGCCCTGGGGCTTCGCGCCCTCTGGCTGACCGTGGGTACCTACAACTTCCCGGCCATCGCCCTGTATCGAAAGTTCGGTTTTCGGTTTCTTGATGACGACCGCTGTGAAAGCGAACGGACCATGCGGTTGATCCTCACGGGAGTGCCATGTCGCTGAAGGTGGGTATCGTTCGGGACGACCGTTTCCTGGAGCACAAGACCGGGCACATCCACCCGGAGCATCCCAGTCGCCTGCAGGCGATCCACCGGATGCTGGACACCCGGCTGGAGGCGGGCCTCATCGACATGGAGGCCGAGATGGCCACCATGGAGCAGCTGGAGCTCGTCCACACCCCCGCTCACATCAAGAAGGTCCTCAGAACCGCGGATCAGGAGTTCACCAACCTGGCGCCCGATACTCCGGCCAGTGCAAAGACCTACCTGGCGGCCTGGCTGGCTGCAGGAGGTTGCATTCGGGGCCTCGAAGCCATGCTCTCGGGGACCTGCGACGCCTGCTTCGCGCTGGTCCGGCCGCCGGGCCACCACGCCCTGTCCAACCGGGTCTCGGGCTTCTGCATTTTCAACAACCTGGCCGTCACCGCGCGGTTCGCGGCCCAGCGCTATGGATTCGAGCGCATTCTCATCGTGGACTGGGACATCCACCACGGTCACGGGCTGAACGATCTGTTCTATGAGGACCCCGGTGTCTTCTATCTGTCCACCCACGACACCCTCCTCTACCCTTACAGCGGGGACTGGACCGACGCCGGCCGGGGAAAGGGGGAAGGATTCACTGTCAACATC
>CAYYVD010000229.1:0-8143 GCA_964475045.1 uncultured Desulfobacterales bacterium
TGAACGCGCGAAAGATGCTCAGAAAATCGATTCCCTTGTGCTCGAAAAACCGGTCGTCCTCCGCGGCCACGAAGGCGTGGATCAGGTTCTGCGGCACCCGGTCCAGGGGGACCACGATGCGCATCTCCTCCCAGAACCGGCCGATGACCTCGCCGTCCCCGCTGTAGATCTCGGTGATGATGGGCGGGTTGTACTCCTCGAGGGAGCCGATGTAGGGCAGGTTGCTCGACCAGACGTACCACAGATAGGCCCCGGCGCCCCCGGCCCCCAAGACGAGGAGCAGGACCAGGACGAGCAGGACCTTGAGAAAGCGCCGCATGAACCGGACTCCGTTTCAGGATGCCGCCAATGGGAATGGCTCGGGAATCAAAGCCGGTACTATGCCACAACCGGCCTCCGGTGTAAAGACTCAGCACAGACCGGTCTCCCGGCGGGTCCTGCTCAGGAGCCGATGCAGCAGGAGTGCGGCCAGGAGGGAGCCCAGGACGATGGAGACGGGATGGCTCACGAACACCCCCCGGGCGCCCCACAGGCCGGCAAAGGCCAGGGCCAGCGGCAGGCGCGCTCCGAGCATGCGGAACACACTCATGCCCAGGGTGAACTTGGGGTGCTCGAGGCCCTGGGCCACCCCGTACAGGACCACCTCCAGCACCCAGAAGGGAAGCCCCAGGGCCGAGCACCGGACCGCGGTGCGGGCCAGGGCCAGCACGTGGGGTTCCAGCTGAAACAGGACCAGGATGTGCCCGGCGAACAGGAAGAGCGGGATCGCCGCGGCGATCATGGCGATCAGACCCAGCTTGACGGCGAGGACCACGCCCTCCCGAATCCGGTCGTAGCGTCCCTGTCCCAGATTGTACCCCATGTAGGGGATCAGGGAGCTGCTCAGGCCGAAGAGGGGAAGCACGATCATGAGCTCGGTCCGGGACATGATCCCCCAGGCGCCGACCGCCGCGGGGCCGAACCCGGCCAGGATCTTGTTGATCACCCCGAGGGACAGGGGGGAGATGATCATGGACAACGCGATGATCGCCCCCAGGGCGCCGATCTTTCGCCAGCGTTCGGCCGTGCCGGGCTGCCAGGCGATGCCGGGCCGAACCATGTGGCGCCGACGAAGCTGCCGGTTCAGGTACCCGGCCGTCAGAAGCCAGCCCACCAGTGTGGTCATGGAGGCCCCGGCCACGCCCAGACCCAGGCCGAAGATGAAGAGCGGATCCAGGACGATGTTGGCCACATTGCCCAGGATCATGGCCTTCATGGGGGTCCTGGCGTCGCCGTGGCTCATGAACACGGACTCGCAGACCGTGACATACCCCAGCAGGGGGAAGGAGAGGGCCATCCAGACCGCATACCGGTAGGCCTCCGTCTCCACCTGTCCATGGGCGCCCAGGGCGCGGAACACCGCCTTGGACGGCCCGGGCACCGCCAGCACGAGAAACGGGGCCAATACCAGGAGGATGAGGGGAAGGGCCGCCCGGCTCAGGGCCGTCGCCCGCTCGTCTTGCCCCCGTCCCCTGGCCTGGCTCATGAGGGCGGTGGTGCCGCCCCCCACCCCCTTGGCCAGGGACAGGGCGACGTAGCGCATGGGCACAGCCAGGGCCAGGGCGGCCAGGGCCGTGGTGTCCACCCAGGAGACGAAGACGGTGTCCACCAGGCTGTAGAGGTTTTGAAAGAACATGTTGATCATGGCCGGGGCCGAGAGCCGCAGCAGGACGCGAAGGACCGGGTCCCGGCCCAGATCGACCCGGGCGGGAGTCCCCCGCAGGGGGTGGTGGAGCAGGTGACGGCCATGAAGGTTCAGGATCGACATGCGGTGCGCAGGACCTTTCGGCTCCGTCCCCGTCGAATCGCCGGCCGAGGGGCTCGGGGGACGTGCGGCACGCTCACGACGCCAGGCGAAGCAGCAGGTTGCCGGCCACCTGACGCCGGTAGGCGGCCGAGGCCCGCACGTCCGAGATGGGATGGACCGCGTCCCGGGCTCGGGCTGCGGCGGCCTCCAGGGTGGCCGGCTCGCGCCGTCCGCCCACCAGGACGGCCTCGGCCTCCGGGGAACGGACGACCCTGGGTCCCACACTGCCCCAGGCCAGGCGGGCGGCCGTGATGCGCCCGCCCTCCACGGCCAGGACCGCGGTCAGGCTGACCAGGCTGATGGCCAGGGCGTTTCGTTGCCCCACCTTTTCGAAGTGGTGGACGTTGAACCCCGCCGGGTCGGGGATCCACACCCCGGCCACGATCCAGCCGGGTCGAAGAACGGTCTGTCCCGGCCCTTGAATGAACGCCTGCACGGGCACCCGCTCCTCCTCGGAAGCGCTGCGAAGGACCACCCGGGCGTCCAGGCAGTGAAGCGGCGGCAGGGTGTCGCCTGCGGGCGAGGCGGTCACCAGGTTGCCGCCCAGGGTGCCCATGCGACGAATGGGCGGGGAGCCCAGCACGGACAGGGCCTGGGCCAGGACCGGGAACCGCTCCCGCACCAGGGGGTGCCCCAGGAGGGCGGCGTGGGTCGCACCGGCGCCCAAAAAGACGCCCTCCCCTTCCTCGAAGACGTCCTTCAGTGCGGCGATTCGCTCCAGGCACACGAGCGGGTCCGGCGACACCAGCCCGGCCCGCCGTTTGACCAGGAGATCGGTGCCTCCGGCATACACCGTGGCGCCGGGGTGGTCCGCGAGCACGGGCCACAGGTCCTCCTGGGTCCGGGGAAGAAAGAACCGGCTCATGCCTCGCCCCCCTCGCCCATGGATGCGGCGGCGCCCAACACCGCGTCCACGATCTTCACGTACCCGGTGCAGCGGCACAGGTTTCCGGAGAGGCCTCGGCGGACCGAGGCCCGGTCCGGGTGCGGGTCCCGTTTCAGGAGATCGGCCGCGGCCAGGATCATCCCCGGGGTGCAGTACCCGCACTGGACCGCGCCGTACTCCACAAAGGCCTCCTGCAGGGGATGGGGCGCGTCCCCGTCGGCCAGCCCTTCGATGGTGGTGAGGGCCTGTCCTTCGAGCTGTCCGGCGAGCATGAGGCAGGAAAGCCGGGCCTCCCCGTTCACCAGGACGGTGCAGGCCCCGCACTCCCCTCCCCCGCAGGGCTCCTTGGCCCCGGTCAGGCCCAGGTCCTCCCGCAGCACGTCGATGACCCGTGCGTCGGGGGAGACCTCGACGTCGATGTCCCGCCCGTTGAGAACGAACCGGATGCTCATGTCCTCTCTCCTTGCCCGCCCAGGGCCGCCAGGACCCGCTCCGGGGTCAGCGGGAACCCTCCGGGGCGGACTCCGCAGGCATCGGCCACGGCATTGGCCACCGTGGGCAGGGGGCCGTTCACGCCGATCTCCCCGGCCCCTTTCAACCCGTACGGCCCGCTGGGCTCGTGGGTCTCCACGGCCAGGGACGCCACGTCGGGGACGTCCAGGGCCGTGGGCAGGACCGCCACCACCCCGGGAAGGGCGCGGGCCCCGGCGGTGTCCAGACGGGCCACCCGGGCCGAGGGCACACCGGCGCGCTTGACGCCCGCCAGCAGCATGCCGGGCTCGAAGAAGTCGGCGGCGTACGGTTCGGACCCGTCGGCCTTGGACCAGCCGTCGATCCTGGGCAAGGGAAGGCCGATCACGGGCACGCGATCGGGGCGTCTCGTCTTCATGGGCTCGTTCCTTCCTCGTCCGGTTCCGTCCGCAGCGGCCGGGACGGTGTCCCGCCTGGAATGAGGATGTGCTTCAGGCCCTCCACCAGCACGACCATGGCCTCGTGGCGGCCGATGGAGATTCGAATCCAGTTGGGAAAGCGAAACCCGGTCATGGAGCGGATCATCACGCCCCGGGCCATGAGCCTGCGGTAGGCCAGGGTGTCCGGCATGGGCAGCCGGACCATCACGAAGCAGCCCTCGCCCACCCGGGTCTGCAGGCCCAGGGCCGGGAGCTCCCGCTCCAGATAGGCCTTTTCCTCGCGCACCAGGTCCCGGGTCCTTCGAATGTGGTCCCGGTCGTCGGCCAGGGCGGCCAGGGCGGCCTCCTGGGCCACCGAGTTCACGGAGTAGACCACACAGGTCCGGCGGATCACCTCCACCACGTCCAGGTCGCCCACCAGGTAGCCGATGCGCAGGCCGGCCAGGGCGTACATCTTGGAGAAGGTGCGAAAAACCACCAGGTTGGGGTACTCCCGAAGCAGGGAAATGGCGTCCGGGTAGTCGGGTTGCTCCACGAACTCGGCATAGGCCTCGTCCACCACCACGAACTGCCGGCCGCCCACGCGGTCCAGAAACGCCCGAAGGACGCCCTCGCTCCAGTAGGTCCCGGTGGGGTTGTTGGGGTTGCAGACAAAGAGTACCTTGGTGCGCTCGTCGATGCGCTCGACCATGCCCTGATCGTCGAACCCGAAGTCCTGCAGGGGGACCAGGCGGGCCTCGAAGCCGGAGAACTCGGCCACCCACTCGTACACGGCAAAGGTCTTGTCAGCGGTGACGATGTTGTCGCCGGCCTCGCAAAAGGCCTTGATCACAAACGCGATGACCTCGTTGGCACCGTTTCCGAAGAGCACCTGATCCGGGTCCAGATCGAATCGACGGGCCACGACGCGGCGCAGATCGTACACATCGCCGGAGGGGTAGATGGAGGCCCTGGGGGGCGGCCCCAGCGGGTTCTCGTTGTTGTTGAGCCGGTGGAGGTGATCCACCCCGTACAGACGCATGAGCTCCGGGTCGGGCTTGGACGGAATGTAGGCCTCGAAGCCGCGAATGTAGTCGGGAACCAGCCGGTTCAGGTCCATCGCACGCATGGGCTACTCGACGTACTGAAGGAGGAGCACGTCCCCGTCCCCCGCATGGGGCAGGATCACGCGGGGCTCGAAGCCCTGATGCAGAAGCAGGGACGCCGTCCGAGCCTCGTGGAAGCGGGCCAGGTCCAGCTCGAAAAAGAGGTGAACTCATCCGTCGGCCCTCAGGGCCTGCAGGTGGCGGTGGATGTTCTCGGCCATGTCCCGTCCGTCCCATACCGGTCGAAGGGTCGCGCGGTTCGCGCTGCGTTCGAGCTCCGCGAAGAGCACCGAGTGGGACGGCCTCACCTGACCGTGGTCCTCCACAGGCAGAAGCTCCCGGGCCAGATAGAGCCGCTCGTAGTGGGATCGAAGAAACCCCTCCAGCTCGGGGGGGCACCAGACACGGGCGCCCGGGTCCTCACGGAGCAGCCGGTGAAAGGCCGGTCTCAGACGGCGCTGACCGGTCCCCGGATCGGACCACAGGGTGGTGCCCGCCGATTCGAAATGGGCCTGAGGCAACCGGTCCGTGGCGTACCGGCAGATGAGGCCCACGGCCTCGGTCTTGGCCAGACCGGACAGGCAGGCCTCCACCAGGCCTCGGCCAGGGGGCTGTCCTCGGGCTGATGCACCAGGTAGGGCCCGAAGCACTCGGCCGTGCTCGGCCTGACGAACCGCCAGGCCAGCCCCCCTCCGATGTGTCCCTGCCCGTCCACCCCCACGACCCACCGGTACTCGCCGGAGGCGACCATGTCGATCACCTTTCCGGGCAGACGGAAGTCCGGGGGGAAGGTGTCCGGAGGATGATGGACCGGAAGGTACCGGGCCAGCAGAACGAGGTCGTCCGGACGCGCGGGACGAACCCGGGCGTCTTGGAGGACAGGCGGCGGATCGGGCGCGGCCCCTTTGGGCTGGGGATAGGACGGCTCCTTGATCAGGGTCAGACACACCGTCCCTCCGGGTCCCTCCTTACATGTGGAACCGGTCCACCATGCGGGATGCGATGAGCAGGCCCATCTGCTCCAGGGAGGCCTCGTCCTCCGGGTCCACCTCGGCGGTCAGGTTCAGGGCCCTGGGATCGAACCCCGAGGCCTCGAACCGGCCGGTCAGCTGAACGAAGTATCCCCCCGAGGCCGCTTCCAGGTGCATCACGCTTTCGGGCCCGGACCGGCCGGTCAGGTAGGCGAAGACCTCCTCGGCGGCCAGCCCGAGCCTCCGGGCCTCTGCAGCGCCAAGGCCCAGGGCCGAGGCCATGGTCTCGGCGAAGGAGGTGACCGTCTCCGCGAGCCGCGTGTCCAGGGGAACGGTCAGGGTCGCCTGCGTGTCGTTCCGAATGCCGCCTGTGTCGGGTCTCATGCTCCGGCTGTCTCCTTCCAGTCGGCAAAAGCCAGGTCCCGAATGCGCTTGGCTCGATCGAAGTGAAGGTGGATGTCCTCCCAGTGGGGCCGATCCAGCATCTTCTGCAGGAGCATGCCGTCCGAATCGAACCACCGGGGAAGCAGCCCGCCCAGGAAGTAGCCCCGGTCTCGAAGGCCCTCGGCAACCGCACCCACCCAGGGCTCCGCCAGGTTCAACCAGACCTGCAGGATTCGGACCCCCTGCCGGACCGCGTCGGCTTCCTCCTCCTCCAGACGGGAGAGCACGTCCCCGCCGGCCCGGTGCACGGCGATCCTCGCCACCCGGGCGAAGTCGAACACCTGAGCCGTCACCTCGGACGTCGCAGCGGCAGAAAGGGGGGCCCCGGAGACCCGCAGGTCGCGCCGGTCATCCAGGTCCCGGTACAGGAACCCAAAGGCCTCGGCATAGGGTGAAGGCACGTGAACGGAATGCCGGCGTGGACGCAGGGTGATGAAATCGAACAGGGACGCCACCCGCCCGGCGGCGCTCTTCTCCTTGGCATAGGCCTCGGCCGGCATGAGGTCCACCTCGATGGCGCAGCTCACCATGCCGAACCCGTGGGTGGCCTTCTGGCTGAACACGTGGTTGCACACGGCCTCCCCGTACACCCCCGAGACGCCGAACGCCGGGGCCGCCTCCTTCAGCCCGTGCTCGATCACCGCAGCGAACAGGCCCTTTCCGCCCCGGTACCGGGGGTGCACCACACCCGCTCCGGTCTCGTAGATCCCCTCCCAGGGCGCGCTTCGAAAGAGGGCGTTGTGGGCCACGATGTCCCCGCGTGGGGTTCGGGCCACGCTGGAGATGATCCGCTCGGCCGCGTTTTCCTCGCGCAACCGCTCCGCGTCGAGGTAGGTCCGGATGGGATATCCTTCGCCGTACACCGTGAGAAACAGCTCCGCCACACCGCCGGCGTCCTCCGGGCGGAACAGATCGGCCTGCCAGGCCTGTCCCGGTTCGATCTCCATGGCCGCGCCTCCTTTGGGTCATGCCGATCCTCGTCGGCGGACGGCCGGCCCGGGGGATGCACAAGCCGGCAAGGATGGGAAGCATTCTCACGGTGCTCAGGGCCCTGAACGGAACGTCTTGCCACCCGCCCACCCTGCGTTGTACAACCTTCCATCGGCACGCGCAACTCGAAGCTCGAGAGAAACCATGAAAAAGACCGCCATCGTCCTTTCCGTGCTCCTGGCCTTGGGGTTGGGGTATGTCCTGCTCACGCCGGAGCCGGACATTCGAAACGCCGCCCCCACCGGCACGAACATCGTCTGCTTCGGCGACAGCCTCACCCATGGCACCGGTGCGTCCCAGGGCAAGGACTACCCGTCGCGCCTCGCGGCCATGGCCCCCTACCCGGTGATCAACGCCGGCGTGCCCGGGGACACCACGGCCGACGCCCTGGAGCGGCTGGAACGGGACGTGCTCTCCCGCTCCCCGCGCATGGTGCTCCTGACCCTGGGCGGGAACGATCTCAAAAACGGGGTCCCCCGGGAAAAGGCCTTTGACAACCTGAGGGCCGTCGTGGAGGCGATGCAGGAGGCAGGGGCCCTGGTGGTCGTCGGCGGGGTGGACCTCCCCTTCTACGGCCGGGGGTTCGGCGAGGCCTACGAGGAACTGGCCGAGGAGACCGGGTCCGTCCTTATCCCCAACGTGTACCGGGGCATCATGGGTAAGCCCGACCGGATGAGCGACCGCATTCACCCGAACGACAGGGGCTACGCCGTCATGGCCCGGCATTTCCACGAGGCCATCGAGCCGTACCTCTAGACCTCCTGAACGTTTCCCTACGCACACGGCCGGCCCAAAGCGGGTTCGTGCTCCAGGTCCTTTCCGCGGACGTTGATCTCGGATACGGCCTCCTTGACCCGCTTCACCGGGAGCTGGGACCGCCAGCCGAACGCGTTCCTGCGAAAGCGCGCCTTGAAATGCCACGTGTGTTTCGATTTCCGGGTTTCCATATCCTCTATCTCATCTGCATGCTTCCACGATGAAATCCCCTTGAACGGCTCTACACCTCCAGG
>CAYYVD010000230.1:0-8082 GCA_964475045.1 uncultured Desulfobacterales bacterium
GCCGAGCACCGGGGGGAGACGGTGACCATCGAGCGGGAACCCACCGAGGCCGAGTTCGCGGACCTGCTCTTCGGCTGGCAGGTGGAGCAGGGCATCACCTCCAACTCGGTGATCTACGTCAAGGACGGGGTCACCGTGGGGATCGGCACCGGGGAGCAGGACCGGGTGGGTGTCGCCGAGATCGCCATCTTCAAGGCCTACACCAAGTACGCCGACGCCCTGTGCTTTCGCATGCACGGCCTGCCCTACAAGGACCTGCTGCTTCAGGTGGACCGGGGCGAGCGGGACCGGGCGGTGATCCAGGAGATCGACGAGGAGACCCGGAAGGCCAAAGGGGGGCTTGTGGGTGCGGCCATGGTGTCCGATGCGTTCTTCCCCTTTCGAGACGGCGTGGACGTGGCCCTGCGGGAGGGCGTGCGGGCCATTGTGCAGCCCGGCGGCTCGCTACGGGACTGGGAGGTGATCCAGGCCTGCAACGAGGCCGACCCGTCGGCCACCATGGTGTTCACGGGGCAGCGGGCCTTCAAGCACTGACGGTTGCTCACTTCAAGAGGGAGGGCGGACCATGGATCTCGAGGTCACGTGGGAGGAAAGGGCGGAGGGGATGTTCGTGGTCCAGCCCAAGGGGTTTCTCGACTCCAACACGTACAGCATTCTGGAGGACATGCTCTCAACGCTCATCGGCCCCACCACCCGGGCCCTGGTCTTTGACATGGCCTCGCTGGAGTACATCAGCAGCGCCGGGCTGCGGGTCCTGTTCAAGGCGGCCAAGGCGGTCGAGGGGCTTGGCGGGAGCTACATGATGAGCAACCTCAAGCCCCAGATTCAGAAGGTCTTCGACATCATCAACGCCCTTCCGAGCATGCGGGTGTTCGAGAGCATCGAAGAGGTGGACGCCTACCTGGACGCCATGCAGGCGCGGGAGCTGGCACGGCTCCGAGAGGACCCCGCCACCTGATTGCTGGTTTCCCCGGCGTGACAGCCGGGGAAATTTTTTCCTTGACACTAGATCGAACGTTCGATAACGTAGCGATCGTTCGATACAGCAACGGGAGTTCGAGCCATGGAGCAGAACGAAAACAGCCGGGGACGCATCATTCGCACGGCCAGCACCCTGTTCGCGGCGCGGGGGTTTCGGGGGACCTCTATTCGAGACATCGCCAAGGCCATGAACATGAGCATTTCCAACATTTACCACTACTTCGGGAACAAGGAGGGCCTCCTCCTGGCCATTCTGGAGGACGCCTCCGAGGAGCTCGTCCGCAAGCTCAACGAGGTCCGCTCCATGGATCTGACGCCGGTAGCTCGGTTCCGCAATCTCGTAGAGAACCATCTGCGTCTCTCGCAGAAGAACAATGACCAGGGAAAGATCTTTTCCCTGGACGAGGAGCACCTGTCCGAGGAAGGGGAGCGGATCAACCGGCGCATCCAGCGGGAGATCCTCGGGATCTACCGGGAGGAGCTGGCAGAGCTTCAGAAGGAGGGCATCGCACAGGACCGAAGCCTCACCGTATTGACCTTCAATGTCCTGGGCGTGATCAACTGGCAGCTTCGGTGGTTTCGGCCGGAGGGATCCCTGTCCTTCGAACAGGTCACCGACGAGATCGTTTCGTTCATTCTCTACGGGGTGCTGGGCGGTCCGGCCGGTGAAAAGGCCGAAGGGTCCTGAGGCGCCGGGGGGCGGGGCCGAACCGGGAGAAAAGGCCGAGACCGGGCGTTGCGTCCAAGGGCTCGGCGAGAGAGGAGGGCAAGGCATGGGCTACACGATCGACATTGACACGGGAGGGACCTTTACCGACGGGTTCTTCGTGGCCGGTGACCGCGTTGAGACGGTCAAGGTGCCCACCACGCCGCACGACCTCACGGTCTGCTTTCAGGAGTGCATTCAAAGCGGTGCGGAGCGGTTCGGCGTCCCGGTGGAGGACCTGCTCTACGACACGGACATCATCCGGTTCTCCAACACCATCGGCACGAACACGATCATTCAGCGGGACGGGGCCCGCATCGGGCTGATCGTGACGGCCGGCCGCGAGGACCTGGCCCCCACCTCGGATGGGGAGGGCAAGACCCCGCTGGTGCTGCCGGACATGGTGCTGGGGCTGGAGGAAGCCGTGACGCGATCCGGGGAGGTGGTCAAGAGCCCGGACGAGAAGGAGATCATGGCCCTGAGCCAGCGGCTCATCGACCGGGGGGCGCGCTGCCTGGTGGTGGCCCTGGGTCACTCGGAATTCAACCCGGGAAACGAGCGCAAGGTCCGCCGGACCGTGAAAGGGGAGTACCCGAGGGACTTCCTGGGATCGGTGCCGGTTTTTCTCTCCTCGGACATCTCGAGACGATCCGGGGAGCAGGAGTGTATCAACGCGGCCGTGCTCAACGCCTACATCCACGGCAAGCTCGTGAGCCTGCTCTACAAGGCCGGGGAAAAACTTCGCCAGAAGCTCTACCAGAAGAGCCTCTTCATCGTGCACAACAACAACGCCGTGGCCCGCGTGGCCAAGACCCGCGCCATCAACACGTACAACTCGGGGCCGGCGGCGGGGCTTCTGGGGGCCCGGCTCACGGGAGCCCTCTACGGCGCCGAGGACGTGATCTCCGCGGACATGGGCGGCACCTCGTTCGACGTGGGCTACGTGAGCGGGGGGCGGCCGAGCTACACGCTCAGGCCGGAGGTGGAAGGCTTCGGCGTAAACCTGCCCATGATCTCCATTCGGGCGGTGGGGGCCGGCGGCGGATCCATTGCCTCGGTGCGGGACGGCAGGCTCCAGGTGGGGCCGCAGTCGGCCGGGGCGCTGCCCGGGCCGGTCTGCTTCAGCCTGGGCGGCACCGAGCCCACGGTCACGGATGCGGACCTGGTGCTGGGGGTGCTGGACCCGGACTTCTTCCTGGGCGGCGGCATGCCGCTCGATGCCGAGGCGGCCCGGGAGGTCATGGAGAAGAAGGTGGCTGAGCCCTTGGGCGTTTCCGTGGAGGAGGCGGCCCTGGCCGTGAAGGCAACGATCGACGAGGCCATGGGACGGGAGCTCTCCCGGGTGCGCGAGCAGGTGGGAGGCGAGCCCCTCCTGGTGGTCTACGGCGGGGCGGGGCCCGCCCACTGCTGCCGGGCGGCGTCTGCAGCCGGGCTGAAGAAGATCTTGGTGACGCCCTTTTCCGCGGTGTTCTCGGCCTTTTCCTCGTCGAGCATGGACGTGGGGCACGTGTATTACGACCGCGTGGACCTGCCCCTGGACGCCTCCACGGACCTTTCCCTCCTGGGCGAGCGCCTGGCCGGGCTGGAGCAGGAGGCCGCCCGGGACATGCGCGGGGAGGGGTACGATGCCGGGCAGGTGCAAAAGGCCCTGGAGCTGCTGGTCCAGGAAACGGAGGGTGATCGGGAGGTCAAGCTCGAGGTGCCCTATGGGCTTCACCAGGACTCGGCGGCCCTCGAGGAGGCCGTGGCCCGCGCGAGGAACCTGCTGGCCACGAACGGCCGGCCCTATGAGGGCGAGCTGATGCTGAGCATGATCAGCCTGGCGAGCCGCGCGCCGGCCACCCACTTCGAGGTGAGGGAGGTGCCGAGAACCGGCACTGACGCCGAGACGGCCCGCAAGGGAAGCCGGACCGCCTTTCTGGATGCGGAAGCGGGCCACCGGGACGTGCCGGTCTACGACCGGGGCCGCCTCACCCACGGGCACCGTCTGCAGGGACCGGCCCTGGTGGATTCCGAGCAGACCACCGTGCTCGTGGCCGAAGGATGGACCTTGAGCGTGGATGCATACAACAACGCGGTTCTCGAGGAAGGGGGGGACTCATGAAGGTACGCATCACCGAGCACCTGGAGATCGACCTGGACACCGAGAGCTGGGTCTGCCAGCGCTGCGGCCACGACCTCGTCAGCGCCCGGGAGAACTACAAGAAGGGCTGCCTGGTGGCGGACGTCCCCCTCGAGGAGGTGCACCCGCCCCTGGTGGAAGACCAGGCCTACAGCTTTCGGCCGGACCCGAGGTACTGCCGGCTCCTGGAGTTTTACTGCCCGGGGTGCGGCGTGGTCATCGAGAACGAGTACCTGCCGCCGGGCCACCCCATCACCCACGACATCGAGCTGGACGTGGATCGGCTCAAGGATCGTTACGGGAAGTAGCCATGGTCACCGGACGAGAGCTCTTCGGCAAGTTTCTGAGGAACGAGCCGCTTCCCCGGCCTGCATTCGTGCCCATGATCCGCGGCCTGATCTCCCGGGTGGAGGGCGTGCCCATGGAGACCCTCATGAACGACCCCACCCTGTGGGCCAACAGCCTGGTCAAGACCCACAAGCTGTTCCGGTTCGACGGGGTGGTGGTGGGCCTGGACTTCACCCTCATGGCCGAGGCGTGCGGCTGCGGCATCGCCTGGGAGGACGACCGGCCGAGGGCTCTGCCGCCGGAAAACGGCCTCCTGGAGACGCCTCAGGACACGGGACGCATGAAGCACGCCTTGGAGACCGCGGAACGGGTCTTCGAGGTGAGCCGGGCGGAGCAGGCCTGCATCGCCACCATGACCGGACCGGTGACCCTCGCGAGCTACCTGTTCGGGGACGGATGGCCCGATCACCTGGGCGAGGTCAAGCAGTGCATGGTCCAGGTGGCCGAGGCCTTCTGCAAGACCGGGCCGGACGCGCTCATCTTTCTGGAACGGGGCCCGCTGGCGGCGCTTCCCAAGATCGGGCTGGCCCACCGCAAGATCTACAACACCCTCAAGAACATCGCTGAATATTACGACGTCCGCACCGGCCTCTACCTGCAGGGGTACGACCCGGAGCGGGTGGACGACTTTCGGGTGCTGGGTCTGGACCTCTACGTGCTGGGACCGTCTTCCGGCGGTTCGCTTCCGCCGGTCCAGCGGGTGTGGGACCTGGGTGTGGGCGCGCTGGGCGTGGGGCTGGGCCTGCCCCTGAACGAGCCGGACAGGGCCCGGGAGGTAATCCAGGAAGGCCTGAAGCTCTACCGGACCACCGGTGGGCGCGGCATCTTCTTCACCAGCTTCGGACCGGCCACCCGCGACACGGACCTGGAGGCCCTGCACGGGCTGGTGGCCGAGATCTTCAACCTGTAGCTGCTCGCCGGGCGAGGCGTCGACACCGCAGGCAGGCGATACCGCAGGACAAGGAGGAAGGCAATGGGGTACTCGATCAACGTGGACATCGGCGGCACGTTCACCGACTTCTTCTTCGCCGGGGACGACGGATCTCGAGAGATCACCAAGTCTCCGAGCACCCACTACGATCTCTCCGTGGGGTTCATGAAGGGGGTGCGGGAGTTGGCCCGAAAGCGGGGCCTGTCCCTGGAGGATTTCCTCTCCAGGACGGACGCGGTGCGCTACTGCACCACCGTGGGTACGAACGCCCTGCTCGAGCGCACCGGACCCAAGCTCGGGTTCATCACCACGGCGGGGTTCGAGGACGCCGTCTTCCTGGGACGCGCCCGAAGCTGGGCCGACGGGGGCTCGAGCCAGGAGAACAAGGACCTGGCCCGCATTCGAAAGCCCGAGCCCCTGGTGGTCCCGGACATGGTGGTGGGGGTCCGGGAGCGGGTCGACTCCTTTGGGAACGTCCTCTGCCCCCTCACCCGGGAGGAGGTCCTGGAGAAGCTCCAGGTTCTGGTGGACCGGGGCGCCATGGGCTTCGTGGTGGGCCTGCTCTGGTCCTTTGCCAACCCGGCCCACGAGCGCATGATCAAGGACATCATCGAGGAGGAGTACCCCGAGGACTACCTGGGCTCCATGCCCGTGATCCTCTCGAGCGACGTGTCGCCCAAGTCGGCCGAGTACACCCGGTTCACCACCACCATCGTGAACGCCTACATCCACGGGGTCATGGCCGAGGAGCTCAACAAGCTCGGAAACGAGCTGCGGGACGGGGGCTACCGGAGGCCCCTGATCCTGGTGCACAACACGGGGGGCATGAAGAAGATGAGCCGGACCCGGGCCGTGCTCACCCACAACGCAGGGCCGGTGGCCGGTCTCCACGGCGCCCTCTTCGTGGGGAGGCAATACGGGCTCGAGGACATCATCTTCACGGACATGGGCGGCACCTCCTTCGACATCGGCGTGGTCACGGGCGGGCGATTGCGGACCTACGACTTCATCCCCCTCATCGACCGGTGGCGGACGAACATCCCGGCGGTGGAGGTCAAGTCCATCGGCGCCGGGGGCGGCTCCATCGCCTGGGTGAACAAGCTCCTCGGGAACGTCCTGGAGGTGGGACCCCAATCGGCCGGCTCCATGCCGGGCCCGGCCTGCTACGACCAGGGCGGTCTGGAGCCCACGGTCACGGACGCGGACCTGGTCCTGGGCTATCTCAACCCGGAGAACTACCTGGGCGGCCGCATGCTACTGGACCCGGACCTGAGCGAGGAGGCCATTCGCACCAAGGTGGCGGAGCCTCTGGGCATCGACGTGCTGGAGGCGGCGGTCCGCATCCGGCGCACCGTCGATGCCCGCATGGGCCAGCAGGTCTTCAATGAGGTGGCCCTCAAGGGCCACGACCCCCGGGACTTCGTGCTGCTGGCCTGCGGCGGGGCCGGGGGCACCCACGCCTGCGGTTTTGCGCCCTACATACAGGTGCAGAAGGTCATCGTCTCGCCCGATTCCCCTGTCTTCGGGGCGTTCGGTGCCTCCACGGTGAGCATCCAGCAGGTCTGGGAGAAGTCAAAGACCATGAAGATCTTCCAGTGGGCCACCCAGAGCTACTCCGAGGACCTAAAGGGCTTCAACGCCTTGGTGGACGAGCTTCGCGACCTGGCTGTGCGCGACCTGCAGCTGGAGGGCTACGGCGAGGATCAAATCGGGTTTCGGCTGGAGCTCGACATGCGCTACGGCATGCAGTACAACCTGACCAAGATCGTCTCACCCCACCTGCGTGTGGAGACCCCCGAGCACTTCAAGGACATCTGCGACCGGTTCACCGAGCAGTACTCGGCCGTCTACTCTCCCGAGGCCACCTTTCCCATGGGAGGCATCAACCTGGAGTGCTTCCACCTGACCGCCTTCGTGGAGAAGCCGGACTTCCCGCTTTCCGAGCACGAGCTCCAGGGCCCCGAGCCTCCGGCCGAGGCCCGGCTGGAGCCGCGGAAGGCCTACTGGGAGTCCCAGGGGGGGATGGCCGAGACCCCGGTCTTTGCCATGGACGCCCTTCAGGCGGGAAACGTGATTCAGGGACCCGCCCTGGTGGAGGACGAGGACACCACCGTGGTGGTGGAGCCGGGCTGGCGTTTCACCCTGGACCGGTTCCGGAACGGGGTGCTCGAGCGGGTGTAGAACCGTGCTCGTTGCCGGTTCGAACGGCAGGTTCACCACGAAGGGTGCGAAGGCGAGAAGAAAAAAGGGAACCAGGGGGCGCACAGGAAGCAGAGCGCGCGAAATTCCCTGACCATGAAGAAGCGGAGGGATGCCATGCTGTTTTACGGAAGGGACACCGAGGTGGTTCAGCGGCTCAAGCCCGAGCCCATGACGCCGCAGGAAGAAGCGGCCCAGGAGAAGATCGACGAGCTGGACTTCGACATCTTCACCCACAAGGCGAACATGATCGCCCAGGAGGGCAAGGAGACCACCATGAAGCTCGGCGCCTCCTCGGGCATGCGCTGGGGGGACGTGGCCTTCGGCATCTACACGGCCCAGGGCGACCTGGCCGTGGTGGCCACGGGCATCTGGTTCCATGCCGTGCTCGGCCAGATTCCGGTCAAGTACATCGTGAAGCACTGGATCGACGAGCCTTCGGTGGGGGTGCGCGAAGGGGACTCCTTCTTCTGGAACGACCCCTTCTACGGCGGGGTGCACGGTGCGGACATGGGGCTGGCTGTTCCGGTCTTCTACAAGGACCGGCTCGTCTGCTTCACGGGTGCGGTGGTGCACTCGGGGGAGTCCGGCGGGAGCGAGCCCGGCGGCATCGTGGGGAGCGCCAAGAGCAAGTACGATGAAGGGCTGCTGGTCCCGCCCCTGAAGGTGGGCGAGAACTACGCCCTCAAGGAGGACGTCCTGAACATGTTCGCGGCCATGAACCGCGATCCCCGCACCATGATCCTGGACATCAAGGCCCGCCTGGCGGCCTGCCGCATCGCCCAGCGCCGGATC
>CAYYVD010000231.1:0-8005 GCA_964475045.1 uncultured Desulfobacterales bacterium
GTTCCGTGCCGGTCCCTACCTTCATGCCAACCGGGTTGCCATCTTCACTCGGGAAACTGCCGGCAAAGTCGACCACCGGAACAATGCCGGTCGGGAACCCGACATCGACCCACTCTTCACCCCAGTTGAGATCCACCTCGACATCTTTTGCCTGGGCAGTGACCTGGTCGATGCCAACCAGTTGGGCCGAGTCTAAATCGCCGTCTACGGCCAGCATGTTCGGGATCAATTCGTTGGTCAGCGGGTTGACGTCAGCCGACATCAAGGCCAGTCCCAAGTCCAGATCATCAAAGCTCAGGCCGATGGCCTCGGGATTGGGCGACCAGCCAAGCTCGCTGTCCGGGTCGTCGACAAAGTATCCCCCCTCGGCATAGCCATAAAACCCGTAAGCGTCGCGCGCACCGATGGTCATCGTTTCCACCGGGAGATCTTCAATGCGGGAATAATCATCGCTGATGTTGACCTGAGCGAGGGCCGACACCACCTCGCTCGGAAGCAACGAAGCCACGTCACCGGCATTCTCAGGCAGGTTGGTGATCACGTCGACCTCGGCGCCGCCGCCTTTTTCAAGGGCAAAACTGCCGCGCAGGGCCATGAAACCGAACAGGTCGACGATGGCCTCTTCCATGGAAACGCCGAGGAATTCGCTGGCAGGCATGTCCAGGTAGACGGGATCACCGGCCGTTTCGATCCTCATCCCGGCCGGTTCACCACCGGAAGCGGGGAAGCTGGCTTCGAAGTCGGCCCAGGCGGTACTGCCGTGGTTGAAGTCGATCTGGGCATTGTTCGCCTGCAGGGTCAGGCCGTCAATACCGAACAGGCCGACCTGGCCGGCGCTGAAGGTGCCGGCGGTCATGGTGGGCATATGGTCGCTTATCAAGGGGACCGAAGGCTTGAGAATGGCAAATCCGCCATCCAGGTCGTTGATCTGCAGCCCTACGGCCGTGGGGTTGATCATGGACGCTTCAAACTCCGGCCCGGGGTCGTCCACGGTCAGATAGTCCCCGCCGTCCCGGATGTACCCGGCAAAACCATAGGCATTGGACATTCCGATGGTCATGACGTCGACTTCGGTATCCTCAAAGGTTTGGCTCAGACCGTCCATGATCTCATAGGCCACGTCCACCTCGGTGCTTCTGCCGTTTTCAAAGGCAAAAGAACCGGTGATAAAGAGAAAATCATCCACTTTAAGGGTGACTTTTTCGGCATAGAGCCCGATGAAAGCGCCGGGGCCGTAGTCGATGTACACCGGCTGGGCACCGGTCGTGATTTTGAAACCCGATCCGCCAAAACTCTTTTCCCAGTCAACGCTGGCGGTCATGCCGCCCGCTCCCGAATCGCTTCCGTTAAACCGGACTTCAATGCCCTCGGCGCTCACTTCAAAGACATCGAGACCAATGATGCCGGCCTGGGCCACGTTGGCGCGGGCAGCATACATGGTAGGCAGGAACTGGCCGGAAATCTCCGAGTGCGCCGTGGCCATGACCAAGCCCAGGTCAATATCGTTGAGCATCAGTCCGATAGCGTCGGGATTGACCTCTTCCTCTTCCAGTGTCGCCCCGGGATCATCCACGGCAAGATAGCCACCGTCGGCGTATCCGATAAAGCCATAGGCATTGGCCACACCGATGGTCATCAGGTCGACCTCTTCGCCTTCAAGCTCTTGGGTTACACCTTGCCAATTCGTGGTAATGTCCACCTCGGCGCTGTTGCCCTTTTCAAAGGCAAAGGCACCGTTGACGTAGAGAAAGTCGTCGATCCGCAGGGTCGCCCGCTCCGCATAGACCCCCACGAACCCGCCTTCCTCGTAGTCGATGAAGACCGGGTCGCCGCCGGTGGCCACCTCATAGCCCTGCTCGCCGAAGCTGGCCTGCCAGTCGATGCCCATGACATAAGGACCGATGGTGCCCTCTTGGTTGAGCTTGACCGCCATGCCCTCGGCGCCCAGATCAAAGGCGTCGATGCCGATGAGCCCCACCTGACCCACGCGCACCCGGACGGCGCTCATGCTGGGTATGACCTGGCTCTCGATCTGCGAGTGGGCCGTGGCAATGACCATGCCGAAGTCCAGATCGTTGAGGGCCAAGCCGGTGGCCGTCGGGTTCGCCTCGTCCAGGGCGAAGAATCCGTCCCCGTCGGCGTCGGACCCGTAGTCTCCGCCGTCGCCGATGTACCCGGCAAACCCGTAGGCGTCGGCCACCCCCACGGTCATCAGGTCCATCATGACCTCGGCACTGCCCGCCGTGAAGGATTCCCCTCCCAACTCGTAGGCCACATCCAGAGAGGCGGTCTGGCCGTGCTCGAAGGCAAAGGCGCCGTTCACGTAAAGAAACTCGTCCACCCGCAGGGTGGCCTCGCCGGTATAAACGCCGATAAAGTTGTCGGCGTCGTAGTCGATGGTCACGGCCTCACCGCCGCCGGTGTCGACAGAGTAGCCGGTCCCGTCGGTACCGGCGGCCCAGTCGACGGTGAAGGCGGCATGGCTGCCGCTGTTGACGCGCACCTCGATGTCCTGAGCGGACAGCTCGATCCCGTCCATGCCCCCCAGGTGGGCCTCGCCCACAAGCATGCGGCCGCCGAAAAAGGAGGGCAGCTCGCCGCCGATCAGAGGCACGTCCGGGCGCACCATGGCCAGGCCCAGATCGATATCGTTGAGCAGAAAACCGGTGGCTGTGTCGCTGATCTCGCCGGGCTCCAGGCGGACGCCCGGGTCGGTGGAAAACAGGATGTCCGAGGCGCCCGGGAAGCCGGCAAAGGCGTAGCCGTTGGACAGGGCGATGGTCATGGCCTCCATGGGGACGTCTTCGATGGTGTCCGTGTAAACACCATCCGCGTTGTAGGCCACGTCCAGCGCCGCCTGATCGCCCTGGCTGAAGGTGAAGTCTCCGCCCACGTGCAGGAAGTCCCCCAGGGTCATTCGCCCGGAAAAGCTGAGGGTTTCGAGGCTGGTGCTGAGACCCGAGAAATCGGAGTTGAAAAACATCCCCGTCTGGTCCAGGGCGGCTTCATCTTCGCTGAGCAGGCTGAACTCCGGAGATTCCACGACCTCCAGGGTCAAGCTGTCCTCGTCCTGGTAAAGATCGAAGTACGCGCTTCCGTCGCTGAAGCCATAGAGGCCGTCCGCATCGCTGAAGCTGCCCGTCACCCGGCTGTCAGCGTCCCAGGTGATCAAGTCGAAACGCTGGCCGACCTCGGGCACAAAGCCGTTCCACAGGTCGATGTCCAGACGCCCGCCCAACTGCAGATCTCCCGTGAGGTTGATCTGGTCGTATCCGGTCCCCGGGCTGGTCCCACCGATCTCCATCAGAAGGGTGCCTTCGTCCAGCAGGTTCAAGCTGTCCAGGTTCTGGACCCCGGGCGAGTTGCCGGGGCTGATCAGGCCGTGGCTGTGGACGTCACCGAGGATGGTGCCACTGCCGGAAAGGGTCTGGTCGCCGGCAATGGTGATGTCCAGTCCCAGCGGCGTCTCATCCGTCATGTGAAGGCGACCGTCTTGAAACAGCCCGTCGACCGTGGACTCCTCGACCTCCCGTCCGCGGACCACGAGGTTCAGGGCGGTGTCGCTCTGCATGAGCTCGACATCAAGGCCGTTCTCCTCGAGCTGGGGCCCGTGGACCTCGCAGAACCCTCCCTCCACCGAACCGTACCGCATGACGTCGAACCCATCGCCGGCCTTGGGAGTGAACCCCTCCTGCAGGGTGATCTCTAGCTTTCCGTCCAGGCTTGCAACGCCCTCTATGTGCAGCTGATCGTACTCGGTGCCGGGCTCGCACCCGCCGATGTCCACCTGCAGTGCCCCGTCAGCGGTCTGGGTGTACGTCGCGACATGGTCCAGTCCGGGCGTCTGTCCCGGGCTCATGGTACCGGTGTTCAACATGCTGAGATGGATAGGAGTGGACGCCTCCCCGTCCGAGGCCCCTTGGATCTCCAATGCGCCGTCCATGTGGCCTTGGCGGACCTGAGAGACATTCGGTTCGAGGGCCGCGGCATCCACGGCAAACACGCCGTCCCCCGAAGCCTCGGACTCCTGCTCTGCACTCTGGAGGGTCAGCTCGGCCTGAACCTGGTCATTGACCCGGTCCAGGGCATTGAGTTCCTCGTGCAACAGGGGAGCGCCATCCTCCACATCCTGGAGCAGCATGGCCTGTGCCCCGCCGAGCACCGGATCCCCCGAAAGGAGAATGCGCTGCTCCAGCGGCTCGATCCGGTATCGGGAGGGTTGCTGTTTCCTCCGGCGCTGGATGCTGGACTTGGAGAACCATCGAGACAAACGCGATGCTTTGCGTCTTTTGGCCATTGTTTTCACCCTTTTACCGGCCCGCCGGCGCCGATCCAGGAAACAGCCGGGAGTCGTCCAGCCAAGCCGTTGACGCGGCTTCGGGCCGCGTACCCCACAAGGCCCAAGATATTGGGAGATGGAGTTACTTCATGGAAGAACGACGTTGAATCGCGGAATCTGCAACTCGTGATCGTTCCACGGGCACCGCAAAAGGCCCGCCAACGTGCGATGCGCCCAAAAGAAACCTTGGACACGCCCACGGCATTGGACCAGGGTTCGCACCGCCCCCTTCTTGTTTTACCTTTCGGTTTCTGTGATCGACGAACTTAACACGACCCGAAGCACCCTCCACTCAGGGCGATTCAAAGAGGCCTATGAATGCAATGAGTCACTATGCTGCTATGATTTGCACAATAAATGCAAAAAGCATGCCGTAACTGCCCTTTGAAACACAGCCCCCATAAGCCATCGGAATCGTTGGTTGGACCGCAAGCAGCGGGCACAGGCACTTCGATTCCCCATACCACAAAAAAAATCAATTCCCGAGCTCCGCCTTCGGGGCATCAAGGCCTACCAGGAAGCCTTGAAATCGGAAAATGAACATTACATATCAGCAGGTTATGCTTGTCCGAGCGGACGGGGCAGGTTGTGTGGATTCATCAAGGCATGAAGGAGGGGGCCCCAGATCAGGTGATGGGAATGAGGTAGGGAAATTGCATACCAATAGTTTTGTAAAGCAACTTAATAGACATAAAATAATAGCTTCATGATCTCTTCCGGAAATTTCATTGAATAAATGGACATAGTAAAAAACACATAATGAATCCGAATTTTGATTTTCATTCTGCATTTTCGGGAATAGGTTGCGAGCGTCATCCTGCCGACACAAGTCTTCGGATTGACGTCCATGTTTCCGGGACAAGCAGACCGCTATGAGTCCCGGCGCCGCCCCATCGTCTCCGGGAAGCCTCCTGCGGAGACCGACCGCGGCCGCCTCGGCCTTTGGAGCCGTTTCCGCTAATCTTTGTCTTTTTGATTTCCGCTGATGTCCAAAAGGGATCCAATGACACGAATGACCTTCCCCTGCTCGTTCCTCTCGAAGACCGCCTCCCGGGAGGTGCACCGGATCCAGTTCCCGTCTTTGGTTCGAAAACGAACCTCGATCTCGAGAACGTCTTTGTCCCCGGCCTTCCGGATGCGGCGAAGTGCTCTTCTACACGCGCATGATCTTCGGGATGAACCAACTCCATGAAACCCCGGCCCATCCGGTGGATCTCGTCGAGCGTCCACCCTGTGAGCACCGTATATGGCTTCCTTACCGGAGGACGCCGTCCCTACGACCTGTTGACCGAGGGAAGCCATCGTCTCTTCCAACTGAGTTGCGATGATCATCTCATCATCGACAATCATCATCTTGTACGCGCCCATGTCCTCACCCAATGAAGTCGAACCGCGCTCAGCCATTCAGCTTCCTTCGCAACACACTTGACGGTTTGAACGTCACCACCCGGCGAGCATCCAGCGGGAGCGCGTCTCCATTCCGGGAGGCCCTGCCCCTTCTCGAGGCCTTGTTCCTGACCTCGAACTTCCCGAACCCCGAGATCAAGAGGGCCTCACCGGAGACCAGTGTCTCTTGGATCAGCTCCACGGCCGAATCCACGATTTCCCTGGATCGCTTCCTGGGGATGCGCGTGTTGTGGTGGACGGATTCCGCCAGTCTCTCCCGGGTCATGCTCATGGAAGGACCTCATCGAACACCAAGCTCACCTCGAAAAAGAAGGCTCCTGATTCGTCGCGAAAACGCCAACCGCGATCAGGAGCCGGCAGGAGGTGGTTCACCCATTCCGTTATTTGCTGTGCAGGAGAGGGTGGTTGTCAACCTGATTTTGTGTTGACTCACTGGGTAGGCAATTTACCGACCTCATCCTGTATGATACGCTTGGGGAGGATCTTCGGGAGGGTGGGACCTTGCGCAGGGGAAGACGGCTCTACTACAACCTGTTCTCCACCGTGTACGACGCCTTCATCCGCCTCCACTCCCGGGGGGAAGGCAGGGACACGCGGGACTTTCTCGTCCGGAGCGCCGAGTCGGCCACAGAGCCGGTTCGTGTTCTGGACGTGTGCTGCGGGACCGGGGCGGTCGTCGCCGCGTTCGACCGGGCCGGCCCCGGCGCATTGAATGTGGGGTACGACTTCTCCCGGGGCATGCTGCGCCGCGCTCGAGAGCGCACCGGCGCCGTTCTGGTGGAAGGCGATGCGGCCGTCCTGCCCTTTGAAGATGATGTGTTCGATGTGGTCACCTGCTCCCACGCCCTCTACGAGCTCAAGGGGCCGGCCCGTGAGACGGCCTTGCAGGAGATGCGCCGGGTGATGCGTCCCGGCGGCGTCACACTCATCATGGAGCACGAGGTCCCGAAGCGGCCGCTCTTGCGGTATCTGTTCGACCTGCGCATGCGGGCCATGGGCTCCGAGGATGCAAAGGCCTTCGTGCGCGGGGGTCTGGCGCCCTTTCAGCGCGTCTTTCCCGTGGTGTCCATGACCCACTCCCCCACCGGAAGAAGCAAGCTCATGGTCTGCCGGAAGGAGACGCCGCGGTCGCAACCACCGCCTGCTCCAAAGGGGATCCCTTCCGAATGAGGACGGCCGCCACCCCGGTGGCCAGCACGAGGAACGCCGCGGTGAGATAAAACGCGTACTCCAGCCCCAGCACGTCCATGGCCGCCCCCGAGCCGATGGATCCCAGGAGCACTCCTGCGCTCATGGCCATGTTGAAGACGCCCATGATGGTCCCCTGTCCGTAGCGGCGCCCCCCTTCCACGGCCAGCGCACCCAGGGTGGGCCAGACGATGGCCTCCCCCATGCCCATGAGAACGAACAGCACGATCAGCGTGGCAAGCCGTTCGGCGGATGGCGTGGCGAAGATGGCCCCGCTCACCACGAGGCTGCCGGTGATCAGGAGCGGGACCTTGCTGCAGCGGTCCACCAGCCGGCCGAAGGGGTGCTGGAGTGCGGCGTTCACCAGGGTCCGGCTGGCCACCACCACACCCACCTCGGTTCCGGTGGCCGCCATGAACCGGGTCATGAGGATGGGCAGAAACGCCATAGAGGGCACGAGGATGAGCATGGTGGCCATCCTCGAGATCAGCACACCCATCACCGGAGCGTCCCGGCACATGTGTCCGAAGGCCGACAGGAGGGGAGGTGTCTCACGCTGCGCCGCGTCCGCACTCCGCGGCGGCAGGAGGGCGCTCACCAGGAGGACGGCCAAACCGCTGAAACCGGCCATGGCATAGAAGGCGGAGTGCATCCCGAGGGTGTCCAGAAACAGCCCGCCGATCACGGGGCCCCCGCCGATGCCTGCGAACAGGGCGATGTTCAACATGCCCATGTACCCCCCTTCCTCCCCGACCGGAGCCATGTCCCCGATGTAGGCCATGGCGATGGGAATGACCATGGCCGATCCCACCCCGTGAAACACGCGGATCAGCACCAGATGCTCCACCGTCCCGGCCAGGGGGTAGGTGATTCCGGCCAGGGCATAGATGATCAGCCCCGCCACCAGAAACCGCTTTCGTCCGTGCCGGTCCGACAGACCGCCCACAAAGGGCTGCAGCACGCCGCGGCTGACCGAAAACCCCGCCACCATCAGGCCGAGACCCATGCCGCTCGCCCCCAGGCGCGTGGCATAGATGGGCATGAGCGGGGCGATGATCCCGATTCCCAGAA
>CAYYVD010000232.1:0-5479 GCA_964475045.1 uncultured Desulfobacterales bacterium
AAGGGCGGGTCCAAAAACCGGAAATAGGTGGGTCCATTTTTAACCGGAAGTAGCATCGAGGATGCGCGCATTTCCGCCGGGCCGTTTCGTGCGCACTGTGGTTTCAAGAGCGGAAGTCAAGGTCCCCGCGGGTCAAGCCTCGGGCGAACTCGATCCTGAACACGATCATTCGGCTGGCAGAGGGTTTGGATGTTGACTTGGGCGAGATATTTCGAAATCCCGAGATGAAAAATTCCGCGAAGAGGCGGGAGCTGGTTTTGGATATGTGTTGTCAAGAACGCGGACGGTATGCGTCAAGGATGCGGACAAGATCAGATGCCATAATGCTGCCAAAAATCACTTCCAAACCCTTATGAAATACAGGATATACAGGAAGAGATCCTGGCTCACCTCGCTCTCACGATCTATCCTTGTTCGATATGTTCTCGTGAAAATCTAGCTCGACCCTCATTCTTTCGCAACGCTCCGGAAGGATGCTTTCGAAAAACTCGTTTTCAGGATGGAAGGCGAACATGGAAAACAGGCTGAGACTGGCCGTGGTCACGGATGTGCATCACGGCCCCGAGCATGAAACCAAAATCGGCGGATGTGCCCTGGAGTTGATGTCCCTTTTGATCGATCAGATCAACCGCGGCGACTTTGATGCGGTGATCGAAATGGGGGACCGGGTGAGCGATGTGGACCCTGATACGGACCGCGCCCATTTGCAGCAGCTTTCTGAGCTGTTCATGCGGCTTAATCCCCCACGATATCATCTCCTCGGAAACCACGACGTGGTTCACCTGTCCAGGGAAGAAAATGCGCGGCTGCTTGAAACGGATATGAACAGCGCCTATGTGGACACTGATTTCATACGTCTGGTGTTCTGGCAGCCGGAGGTGAGACTCACCGGAAATGGTGGGTTTCCTCTCCTCGAGGACGAGGTGGATTGGCTGGATTCGGTGCTGGCAAACGCCCCAGGGAAAGCCGTCATTTTCACTCACGTTCCGGTCTCCGGCCATTCCCAGCGCGGCAATTATTATTTTGAGAACAACTTTGGGCACTCCACCTACCCGGGCCATGAAATGATCCTGGAACGAGTGGTCCGGCGGCCGGCCGCCGCGGCATGGATCAGCGGGCACGTCCATTGGAACAGCTATGTCAACATCAGCGGCATCCCCATGTGTACGGTCCAATCCTTGACCGAAAGCTTCACCACGGCATCACGGCCCAGCGGCGCATGGGCGGAAATCGAAATCACCCCGAGCCGCATCCACTGTCAGGTCAACGGACTCGACCCCCTGGTCCTCACCGCGCCGCTCATCGATCGCAGGGAAACGCCGTGGTTCGACCCCATGGGTCCTTTCGATGAGATCGCAGCCGACGAGGAAACACATGATTGAATTCATCCTGACCCGAACGATCCGCTCCCTGATCACGATCGTGCTGGTTTTTTCCATTGTTTTCTTCGGCACGAGGCTGTCCGGGAGCACGATCGATTTCATGTTTCCCGACGGGATCGATCCGGCGGTGCGCGATGAACTCGTCGCTTATTTCGGGTTGAACGGGAGCTATCTGGAGCAGTACGGGAAGTTCTGGCGAGGGGTCCTCGAAGGCAATATGGGAATCAGCCTGTATGAGCTCCGGCCGGTCACTCAGATCTATGCGGAACGCATCGGCAATACGCTGCGGCTGTTTCTCTCTGCCTTCGTCTTTTCGATCGTTGCAGGCATTCCGCTTGGAATCCTCTCCGCCGTCCATCGCGGCACGACACTGGCTTCCTCGATCATGAGCGTGGCTTTTCTGGGTTATGCGATCCCCAACTTCATCCTCGCCATATTTATGATCCTGATCTTCAGCTTTAACCTGCACTGGTTCCCGAGCTCAGGACAGGAAACCTGGCGGCACTTTGTGATGCCGGTCTTTGCTCTGGGGTTTGCCATGATGGCCTCGACGGTGCGGTTTACACGCTCGGCGATGCTGGAAATACTGAACGCGGATTTCATACGGACCGCCTACGCCAAAGGCGTTTCGGAAAGGATCGTGATCGGCAAGCATGCGCTCCGCAATGCGTCGATACCGATTGTATCGGTCCTGGGGCTCCAGGTCGCCGGATTCGTTTCGGCCGTCGTGCTGGTGGAAGCCGTTTTCGCACTTCGCGGGATCGGTGAACTGGTCGTCAAATCGGCGATCCAGCGTGATTATCCCGTCCTTCAATACGGGGTCCTGGTTTGGGCCGTCGTGGTCACCGGGGTCAGCCTGGTGGTCGATCTCGTCTACGGTTTTATCGACCCGAGGGTCAGAATGGTTCGACGGAAATGATGGGGCAGGCGGTTTCACGAATCCGAAACAGCCGGGTCCTCCACGGGACCCTATCTGCCGATCCTATCATCAAGGCCTGTTTTGTCACCCTGGGTGCGATCATCCTGACATGCCTTTGCGCGCAGTGGATCGCCCCGCATGAACCGAATGCGCAAAATCTCCTCGCCCGCCTGCGCCCGCCGCTTCCGCTGGACGGATTTTTGGCCAACCATCCCCTGGGGACGGACGAGCTCGGCCGCGACCTGCTGTCGAGGTGCATTTACGGCATGCGCGTCACCATCGGGATCGCCCTTCTGGGAAGCCTCATCAGCCTGATGATCGGCCTGGTCGTTGGCGTGGTTTCCGGTTTTTCCGGCGGCGTGGTCGATGACCTGCTCATGGGTCTCGTGGATGTTCAAATCGCCTTTCCCTTCACGCTGATCGCCCTGCTCGCCGTGGCACTTCTCGGTTCGGACATGACCGTATTTATCTGCGTCATCGGTGTCGCCGGGTGGGAGAACTACGCGCGGGTGGTTCGCGGTCAAATTCTGGCGTTGAACCAGGAAACCTTTATCGCCTCCGCCAGGGTCGCGGGCGCCGGGTTCGGTCGAATCGTCTTCCTGCACATGCTGCCCAACACCGCATCGCCGATCATCGTGCTCTGGACCTTGAATTTTTCAAATATTGTCCTGCTGGAGTCGTCGCTGTCCTTCCTGGGGCTCGGCATCCAGCCGCCCACGGCCACCCTCGGATCCATCACCGGTTTCGGGAGAAATTACATGGCTTCCCACCCGCATCTCGCGGCGGCCCCCGCGGCGCTGATCATGCTCATCGCTCTCGTGATGCTCCTTCTCGGAGACTGGTTGAGAGATACGCTGGATGTCAAAATCGGAAAGGAGGTGAAATGAGCCCCATCGGTTCTTGCGAACCGGTTCATTGAGAAAAACAGCGCCGGGGCAGCCAGCCGCTACGCTTGACAAGCCCCGGCGCACATTGCCGCTTTAATTCCAGCAATGCACAAGGAGAATACCATGAAAAGAATTGGCCTCGCAACACTGCTCTGCGGCTTGATATGTGCAGCCGCGCCTGTACCCTTCGCCCAGGGGGATGAAATCCTCAGGGTGGGTGTCGCCAACCACCAGGACTACCTGGATCCCGGAAAGGACCACTCCAATGTCGGTTCCCAGTATTATATCAATGCCTTCAACACGTTGATCGGAAAAAATCCCTTCGAGTCGAAAATCGAATTTCAACCGGGATTGGCGGTTTCTTGGCAATTGATGACCCCGCGCCTGATCGAGCTGAAGATTCGCCAGGGCGTCAAGTTCCACAACGGGGACCCCATGACCATCGATGATGTGATCTTTTCGCTGCAGCGGATGTTCGACCCGGCGTTCGCACCGTACGTTACCCGTCACAACGAATATTTTGAAAACATGTATCGTGTCGAAAAGGTCGATGACCAGACTTTGCGGGTTTACAGCAAACGTCCGGAGCCGCTCATGGAGCTGCTCCTCAACACCCAGCAGTCGATGATCGTTCCAAAGGCCTACATCACGGGCCTTACGGGGCATCCCGAGGTGGACGAGCCCAGCGACTATGAAGCCTTCGGCAAGGCGCCCGTGGGCACGGGACCGTATAAAATCACCAAGTTCATCCCCGGGGAAGAAACGGTATATGAGCGGTTTGACGATTACTGGGGGGAGAAGGCGCCTTTCAAAAAAGTCATCTACAAGAAAATCCCTGAACTCTCCGCACGGATAACCGCTCTGGCCAACCGAGAGGTCGATTTGATCACCAATGTCCCGCCCGATCAACTCCCTGTGTTGAGCGGCAACCCGGATCTCAAGGCCGAAGGCATGGTCACACCGCTTTTTCATGTGGTCTTCTACAATACCGCACATCCAAAAATGATCCGCCCGCTACGCCAGGCACTGAACCTGGCAATCGACCGCAAGCTGCTCAATGACGCCCTGTGGATGGGGAAATGCGTTGTGCCGAGCACCCACACCTACCCGCAATACGGCCACTATTATATGCCGGACATCGTCACCTTTGAGTACGACCCCGAAAAGGCCAAGGCTTTGATCGAGGAACACGGGCTGAAGGGGACGAAGGTGCGCTTTGACACCCACCCGGTCTACTACACCAACGGGCTGCTCGCGGCCCAGGCCATCGGTGAAATGTGGGCCAAGATCGGCATCACCCAGGAACTGAACGTCATCGAGCGCTGGACCGGTGGAGACCCGGACATGGAGGCGCGAAACTGGTCCAATCCCATGTATTTTGCAGACCCGGCAGGCTCCTTCGGCACCATGTGGTCTCCGACCGGCGCCCGGGTGACGGCCGGCACCTTCACACCCAAGCCGGAGTACAAGGCGATGTGGGACCGTTTCCGGTATGAAACGGACGTGGAAAAAAGAAACTTAGCCTACAAGGATATCATGGATTATATCCGGGAAGAAGCGCCGTTCACCGTCCTGTACCAGCCTTATGAAAGCTACGGCATGCGCAAGCATGTTCAATGGAAACCCTTGCCGGGGCATATTCCATATGTACTTGATTTTACGGCCGGAAAGATTTCCATCGTCCATTGATTCCATCGTTCCATCGGACATCCACAAAGCCCGGAGGGGGTGATTCGTGGCCTCCTCCGGACCGTGAGGCCAAAATGCTTCCCTTGCTGAGCATTCGAGACTTGAAAATCTGCTTCAAATCACGCTTCTCTCAGACTACCGCTGTACATTCGGTCAACCTGGACATCCACGCCGGAGAGACCCTTGGGGTCGCGGGCGAATCGGGTTCGGGGAAATCCGTCACCGCCTTGGCCGTCATGGGTCTGATTCGAAAGTCCGGCGGAAGCGTCGCCGGCGGGTCCATTCTTTTTCGACGGCCGGGTCAACCCGAACTGGACCTTTGCACCGCCGACGAATCCGTGCTGCAATCCATCCGCGGCAATGAAATCGCCATGATTTTTCAGGAGCCGATGACCTCGCTGAATCCTGTGTTCTCCATCGGGGACCAGATTCGCGAAGCCCTGGTCACCCACAAAAGGGTCCCTTCTGGGGAGGTCGAAACCCGGGTGCTGGAGGTCATGCGACAGGTCCGCATCCCGGAACCCGAGCGGCGTGTGAAGCAGTACCCGCGGTCCGCGGTGGTAGCGGACACCTGCCGCGACGTTTCAACCATCCTGAAACGT
>CAYYVD010000232.1:5489-7998 GCA_964475045.1 uncultured Desulfobacterales bacterium
CAAGGCTGCTGATTGCGGACGAGCCCACCACGGCCCTGGACGTCACCATCCAGGCACAGATTCTCTGGCTGCTGAAGAAACTCAAAGAGGAGACCGGTGCGGCGTTGATGTTCATCACCCACGATCTGGGGGTGATGGCCCAAATCGCAGAGCGCGTGGCGGTCATGTCGAGCGGCCGGGTCGTTGAAACCAATGATGTAGGACAAATTTACGCCGCACCGGCGGATTCTTACACCCAGGACCTGCTCACCGCCGTGCCGGTCTTGGGGAGCCGAATCTCCGAGCGGTCTGCCGGCGGGTCGAAGAGCGCCGGGCGCGAGCCCATCCTGACCGTCAAAGACCTTTCCGTGCGCTTTCCGGTCAAAGCGACGATGTGGTCCCGCCGGAAGCAAGACGTGCTTGCGGTGGATCGGGTGTCACTGCAGATCGAAAAAGGCCGGACGCTGGGTCTTGTCGGTGAATCCGGCTGCGGAAAATCCACGATCTGCAAGGCCGTTGTCGGTTTGGTCCGAGCCAGTTCCGGCAGCATCGCCGTGGACGGCATCGCCGTCAACACCGCCTCGGGCAGGCAGCCGCCGGAGATCCGGCGCAAAGTCCAGATGATTTTTCAGGACCCCATGGCCGCCCTCAGCCCCCGTCGTACCGCATTTTGCCAGATTGCCGAACCCCTTCGCATTCATCGATACGGATCAGCACGCCGGATCAGGGAGCGGGTGGAGTGGCTTACCGAAAGAGTCGGCCTGGAAAAAAAACAGCTTGAACGCTACCCGCATGAGTTCTCAGGCGGTCAGCGGCAGCGCATCTGCGTCGCCCGCGCCCTGGCGCTGAATCCCGGCCTGGTGGTCGCGGATGAGCCCGTATCGGCGCTCGATGTGTCCATCCAGGCCAGGGTGCTCGAACTGCTCCGGGAAATCCAGGATGAGCTGGGCATCGCCTACCTCTTCATATCCCATGACATGGCCGTCATTGAACAGATGAGCGATGACATCGCGGTGATGTACACGGGCCGCATCCTGGAATACGGCTCCCGGGAGTCGGTGCTTGGCAACCCGTCTCACCCTTACACGCAGAATTTGCTGCAGGCGGTCCCGGTGCCGAACCCGGCGATCGAATTCAGGCCACCCAGTTTCTATGACGAGGGGATGGCGAGTCCCATCTTGCCGGCTTGCAATATGGAGATCCCGCCGATTCAATACATCCGCAAATCCGAACGGCATTTTGTGGCCATGTGAGGTGGCCCGCCCGAGGCGGATCCATCAGGCAAGGCCTTCCTCACCGGGAAAAGCCTCCCGGCGGGGGTGGAACACGGAGGGAGCAGGGGAGGGTGAGCGAGGGCCCGATCATGTGCGTCTGGTTCTTCAACACCCACCATCCGCCCAATCATCACAACGCACACCGAATTGAAGCCAAACAGAGCGGACGGTCAAACGTCCATGCGGCGCGAGCGTCTCCGCCACCGCTCGATCCCCGCTGCCCCGAGCACGCCGGTTCCCAGGAGCAGGAGGGTTGCGGGCTCGGGAACGGGAGCCGGCCCGGGCGTCGCCTCGAAGTCGGCCATCTGAATCTGCCCCTTGAGATCCTCCTCAAAGTCCCCCGAATCCCCGGTGAAACGGAAGGTCCCGGACAGGCTGAACGAGCTGGGGTCGGCCACGGAAACGGCCTGGCTCGGCAACCAGCCGCTCTCAGGGTTCGTCCCGAAGGGCTCCCCTCCGATCCTGTTCGAGCCCATTGAGGACCCCACGGACGGACCAACGGGCAAATGGGTGAGGTCATGTCATGCTTCGAACCATCAATCATGCAAAGAATTTGCCGATTTGTGCGGTGTGCGCACCGAAACGGCTGGCCCCTAACTATCGTGCAAAATCAATGGGTTGACTGCAGACAGCAGGAGAGCTCCCGAGAGGGACCGGCAAGAAGGCACGGCGTTGGATAACGGTTTCGTGATTCAATCTCGTAACCGGAGTCAGACCGGGCTCCCGCCTCGAACGGGGTGCCGCTCGGACAGCAAAGACCCCTCGGAAGCGCTCGCAAGGGACCGTCTCGATCACTTCGCCCCCATCCACGAGAGGTCAGGCGGTGCGCTGTGCATGAGGCCATGCAACATGGTCCCTTCATCGGGGCGGACCTCCACAAGGAGGCCCAAGACAAAAAAAGAGACAGGCGTAAAAACCCAATCTCCTGTAATCGTTCGGTTTTCTTGTCTTATGACTGGTGCCGAAGGGGGGACTTGAACCCGAGAGGCACAAAATCCGCAACCTCTTGACATCCCGACATTTCTCTTTGATTTCAGTGACTAACCGTTCTGGTATGGTTCTTCAATACCCACAATAAGTCCAATCATTTCAACGGAAATCGAAAAAACGAGGCCCAAAAGAGGCCCAAGGTCATCCCGGATTTCTATCTGAAACAGACCCCAATCTCCGGTCCCAAACAAACCAAACCAAAATGAGCTCCAAATGAATCGAAACGCAGGAATTCGATGAGGCCCAGGATTCAATGACCCCGGACA
>CAYYVD010000233.1:0-7939 GCA_964475045.1 uncultured Desulfobacterales bacterium
TGATGTCCGGGAAGTTCAGGGTGTAGAGCTTGCTGTTGGCGAAGAGCTGGCCCCGGGTGCTGTTGATCATGAAGACCCGGTCGTTCACCGGGTCCAGGAACTCCATGGCCTGATAGTTGAGGGGCGGGTTCTTGCGCAGGAACAGGGCGTCGAGGTCGGTGATGGTCTCGAAGATGAGCTCGTCGCGCTTGAGGCACTGGATGAGGGACCGCCAGTAGCGCTTCATGGACTGGTCGGGGGCCACCGAGATGTTCCGCATGCGGGCCACGACCTCGTTCCGGCGGATGTAGACGTCGTGGGGCTCGAGGAAGTAGACGGTGTGTCCCCGCTGATTGCACTCGTACATGAGGTGGCTGGTGGTTTCGTTGGTCGGATCGATGGAGTCCAGCCGGTCCATGAGGAACGCGATTCTCATTCACCCGTCCTTGTGGGAAGATGTGGCGAATGCAACGATCCGCGAGGCGATGTCCGTCCCCGTACACCTTTCGAGCCCCTTGAACCCGGGGCTGTAGTTGACGTCGACCACCAGCAGTGCGCCGCCCTTGTTCTCTATCACATCCACGCCGGCGATATCAAGCCCGACCGCACCGGCGGCCTCCACGGCGACCCGTTCCATGTCCCGGGACAGGCGAATGCCCTCGGCCCGCCCATGGAGATGGATGTTGGCCCGGAACTCGCCCCGCCGGGGCCGCAGGGCCATGGCGGAGTCGGCCCGGTCCCCCAGGACCAGGATGCGGAGGTCCCGCCGGCGCTCCTCCGGGGGGATGTAGGCCTGGAGCACGAGCCCCTCCCCAGGGGACGGAGGGCGCTCTCGAAGGAGACGACGCGCGGCCGGCAGGTCCTCGGCCAGAAACACCCCCCGACCCTGCCGGCCCTGGGCGGCCTTCATCACCCAGGGGCCCGCGCCGAGATCCCGGACCGCCGAGGCCAGGTTGCGCTCGTTGCTCGCGTAGCGGGACTCGGGAATGGGAACGCCCCGGGCGGCCAGGGCCTGGAGGGTGCGAAACTTGCTCCTGGCCCGGTCCACCGCCTCGGATCCGTTCACCATGAGAACCCCCGCAGCCTCCAGGTGCCGGAGCAGGGCCATGGGAAAGTCCCCGATGGTGGACCCGATCCGGGGCAGCACCACGTGGGGAAGGGGGCGTCCTCGGGGGAGCAGGAGACCAAACCCCTGCCGGGACAAGGTGAGGGCCACCCGCGCCGGGTGAAGGAGCAAGGGAAGGTCCCCCTGCTCCCGGGCGGCCTCCATGAGCCGGCGGTTCGGGTGGTACCGGTGGTTTCGAAGGCTCAGGATCCCTACGATCAATTGAAACCGCACTCCGCATGGGTTAGAATGACGATCCGTGCGGTCCGGCGGCCGGCCGGGCCTCGGGCCACCCAGCTCTCCAAGGAAGGCACACCCCCCATGACCGGGACCCAGCCCCCCGACCCCATCACCTACCACTTCCGCCGCCCGGAAGAGATCCCGAAACCCGTCCTGGGGGCCGTTCGGGACCTGGTGGCCCGCGGGGGGGCCGTGGGCACCTCATGGATCGAGGAGATGCTTCACGCCGCCTTCCTCATCGGGTATGCCGAAACCGCGAGCGGCCGTGTGGTCGGCTGCGAGGTCCTCAAGCACCCCAAGGAAGCCTACCGCAAGAAGATCGAGGCCGCCTCCGGCATCGACCTGTCCGGCTACCTCGAGCGCGGCTACGCCGCCGTGACCGAGGGGTTTCGCGGCCGGGGCATCCTCGGAACCATCGTCCGGGGGCTCATCGAGCACGCCGGGGGTCGAAAGGCCTATGTGACCACCCGCCTGGACAACCGGCCCGTGGTGCGGCTGACGGAAAAGAACGGCATGCGGCTGGTCGGCCGGTTCGTCCATCCCCGCACCGGGCACGAGATCGGGGTCTTCGTCGATCGGTAGGCCTCAACCCCGGCCGCCCTCCTCCAGCCGGCCGTGCAGCTTGCGGAGCCGGTGGCTCAGGGCCTTGCAGATGTGGAGGGCGATCTTGGGGTACTCCCGAACGATCTCCTCGAACTCCCGTTTGTGCAGGACCAGGAACCTGGACGGCGCCACGGTTCGAATCGTGGCCGAACGCGCCTCGTCCTCGAACAGGGCCATCTCGCCGAAGTAGTCGCCGGACTGGATCCGGTCCAGCTCGATCTCCTCACCCCCGCCCTTTTTCTTGACCACGGACACCTGCCCGGAGACGATCATGAACATGGTCTCGCCGGCCTCACCTTCCCGAATCACGTCCTCCCCTTCGGAAAAGGCCGTCTCCTCGGTGACCGAGGCGATGGCCGCCATCTCTCCCACGGACAGCCCTTCGAAGATCTGGATTCCTCGAAGGTGAAGGATCTTGTCCGGTATGCTGATGCTCGTCTCCATGTCCGTCTCCTCGGAGGGGGATGCGTTCTGTTGTGCAATCTCCCGGGCCACGAACCGGACGTGGGGGTCCTCCGCGTCCAGAAACCGCCCGCAGACCTGCGCGCCCACGCTCTGAAAGCCACCCGACGCGATCACCTTCAAGGTCAGCATCACGGTCACCCAGTCGTCCTTGTCCAGGAGGTGGCGGCACAGGGGCTCCCCGTCCCCGCCGAAGGGCTCGATCTGAAACTCCCGCCGGGCCAGGTCGAAGGCCTCGGGCGAGCCCCGGGAGTCCTCGAGCAGGGGAACCATGAGTCTGGACAACCGGAGGCCCAGGAGGTCCTCCAGGGCCTCCACGGCGTTGGACCGCTGCCGGGAGTCGGCGGAGAACACTCCGCGCCAGATGAGCCGAATCTGCCCGGAGCGGTCCTGGGTGGAGAGCACCCTCAGGACCGTGTCCAACCGGTCCCGCTTCTTCTGGAGCAGGTGGTCGATGAGCAGGTCCCGCTCCGGGCTCTGCTCGACCCGTCCCAGGGCGTCGGCCTCGGCCAGGTTGCGGTAGGCCCGCTCCATCTGTCCCCGGGCGAATCGCAGCATCTCCACATCCCGGACCTCCAGCGTCTCCAGGAGGTCGAACACGTTCTTTCGAATGCGAGGGTTGGGAAGGCCCAGAGACTCGATGAGGATCTCCGGGTTCTGATGCTCGGCCTTTCGAAGGCGCTCCACCGCGGACTGCTGGAGGGTCTCCGCTCGGTCCCCCAGCAGCTGGACCACCTCCCGAAGGGGCCCATCTCCGTCGATGCGCACCGCGTCCAGGGCGGCCTTTCGCACCGCCCCGGAGGCGTGGGACAGGTAGGGAAGCACCAGGTCGTTCAGCTCGGGCGGATCGAGGCGGCTCAGCCCTCGAACGGCCGGCACCAGGAGATCCTCGCGCTCCGGGCCCTTCAGGATCTCCTCCAGGGCGGGCACGAAGGCCCGGTCCCCGGACCCTCCGGCCGCAATGATGCCGGCCCGCAGCTTCGACTCCTCGTCCGCGTCGAGCCAGTCGCGAATGATCCGCCCGTACCCCTCCGGGTCCTCCGCGTACAGGCCGGCCAGGGCGCGGGCCCGAATCTCAGGATCCTCGTGCTCGTCCCAGACCCGGCGCAGAAAGTCCCCGGTCACGCTTCGGGGCATGCGGGCCGAGGCCCGCAGGACGGCCGCGCTGAGCTCGGGCTTTTGCGGGTCCACGAGCTCCTCGAAGCGCTGGATCGCCCGGGGACCGGCCGACTCCGAGAGCAGATCCAGGAGCCCGATGCGGGTCCGGTCGTCCTGCTCCGGCAGCACCGCGAGGATGTGGGCGTCCAGGTTCAAAACGCCCAGGGAGCGCAGCAGGTTCGCGTACCAGAGGGCGGTGCTCCCTCTGGCGTTCAGAAAGGACTCCAGGAGCTGGATTTGAATCTGCTTGTCCTGAAAGATGCCGGTGACGTCCTCCTGCTCGAGGGCCTTCATGTCCAGGAGGTTGCGGGAGATGAGATCGAGGAGGATGCGGGAGTACCGGCGTTTGAACACCAGGGTGGTCACGATCCAGGCGCTCAGAAACCCGAGGGCCACGATGGAGAGGTAGCGAGGATGGAACAGCCCGTCGCTCAACATGATCACACCGGAGCCCACCAGGATTCCGATCCGGACCACCGTGCCCCGAAGAAAGGGTCGGATCAGGGAGCGGTACTCCACCGGGAAGAGCCCCATGAGCACGGCCCGGGCCGGGTTGTTGATCGTGGTCCGAAGGATGTTCGTGGACATGCGCGCGTACACCGCGGAGATGAGATCGAAGCGGAACAGGAACGCAAGGAACACCACCACGTAGTTGAACGGGTGAAACATGAGGGCCACGGGAAGGCCCCAGCGCCCGTACACCCGCCCCACGAAGAGCAGGATGACGAAGCTGATGACGTTCAGGACGCCCCGGAGGTACCCGAAGAAATCGATCATGCCCCCTTCGGTGGCGAAGGAAGCGTCCACAGCATAGTTGAACTGGTAGTTCAAGACAGGGATGACCACGTTCGGAATGAGGGTGAGAAGGATCAGGATCTTCACCAGGGAGGACTCTCGAACCAGGGGGAGGACGTCCTTGAACTCCCGCATCAGGCCCTTGCGCTTCTTGACCTTCTTGGCCTTGCCCTCGGAGAGGCTCATGGTCGGAAAGACGGCCGCCATGCGGACCACGACGCCCGCCCCGGCCAGGGTGGTGACCAGGTAGACCCAGAGCAGGTTGTCGATGCGAATGAACTCCACCACCAGCGGGGTGCCGAAGCTGCCGATGATGCCGCCGATCACCCCGCCGGCCGTGATCAGGGGGAAGAGGCGTTTGGACTGGCGGGTGTCGAACAGGTCGTTGGCCAGGTTCCAGAAGAGCAGGCCCAGGAGCACCTCGTAGAGGCTCTTGGCCACGAAGAGCACGGGATAGATGAGCTCCAGCCCCAGGGGGATGCACAGGCGGAACCCGGCCACCGTGACCCCGCACACCACGAACATGTAGGCCAGGAGCCGGCTGCCCGGCAGGCGGGCCATGAACCCCGCGATGAAGCCCATGATCACGAAGGTGGCGATGGAGTTCACCACGTAGATGATCGGGAGGTACTCCACCCCGAAGCGCTTGAGAAAGGCCGTCTCGGCAAAGTTGTTGAAAAGGATGCTGGAGGACCGAATCAGAAAAAGGAGCAGCGTGGCCCAGAGAAACAGCCGGATCTCGTCCTCGTAGATCTTCAACCACCTGGCCATGAATCCGGTCATGACGCCTCCCCCGCACTGCATATCCCGGCGGCCAGGGAGTGTCAAGCCATTCCTGCCCGCATCAAGGCCACACCAAAACCGAACACGCTCCTCATGCGGCCTGAACAATGCAGCAGCATCTTGGTCGTACACCCATGGACAGACGCACAAGTCAAGAAACGAAAGGAACCACGGTATGATCGAACCGGAGCGAGAGCGTCAGCTCGACGCCCTCATGAGCATCTTCGACCTCAAGATCCATCGGGCCCTGCGCCTGGACAGGGGGGTCTCGGCCCGTGTCCTGTACTACTACGACAAGGATCGGAACATTCGACGTTTCAAGGTCCTCAACCGCAACATGTCCGCCGAGGTCCACGCCAGGATCACCTCCTGGCTCGAGGAGAACCTTCTCGACCACGCCGTCATCAGCGACCTGGGCTCGAATGAGATGGATGCCGACAGGTTTCACAGAACTTCGGCGCCGCCAACCGCTCTTCAGGATCACTCCAAACCATAGAGACCCGCGGAGCTGCCTCCGGCTGCAAGTCGCCAGTCCCAGGGGAAAGCCGACAAAGCGAAAATCCGGGGGCACCCTGCTCAACCCCAGGCGCTCTTCACGCCATGGCGCCCTTGGTACCGCTTCAAGCCACCGGTTTCCGGTTCCGGGGAAGACCCCGGAACTCCGGCTGTGACCAAGCGTGCAGCAGGCGGGGAGCCGGAATACCTGCCGGGGGTTCCCTGCCGCCTGCAACCTGAGACCGGCAACAGAAGGCACGCCTCCCGGGAGCGCGGAGAAGGCGGAACGCCGAGCTCCCCGAAATGCGATGAAACGCACCCTAACAGGATTCTCACTTTTCCCTCACCCCGCCCGAACATCCCGTGGGTAGATTGCCCTTCGAGAGACGGGAACGGGAAGGTGCGGGAAGCGCCCAAACCGAAACCTCATGTCCCGCTAACAAAAACCAAACAAAACAGAAGCAAGGTCAACACACAAAGGAGGAGCATCGCATGAAAGCAAGAGTCGGAGTAGCACTGATCGCCGCCATCTGTCTTCTGGCCGGAACCGCGTGGGCCGGCAACATCGTGATCAAGGGGTCCACCACCGTGCTGCCCATCGCGCAGACGGTCTCCGAGGTCTACATGAAGGAGAACCCGGATGTGAAGATCTCCATCTCGGGCGGCGGCTCGGGAAACGGCATCAAGGCCCTGATCGACGGGTCCACGGACATCGCGGACGCCTCCCGCTTCATCAAGCAGAAGGAGGTCGAGGCTGCGGTCCAGAACGGTCGCTACCCGGTCCCCCACGCGGTGGCCTATGACTGCATCATTCCCGTGGTGCATCCCAGCAACGGCGTGGCCAACCTCACCCTGGCCCAGCTCAAGGCCCTCTACAAGGGCGAGATCAAGAACTGGAACGAGATCGGCGGACCGGACCGGCCCGTGGTCGTGATCTCCCGGGACACCTCCTCCGGCACCTACGAGGTGTGGGCAAAGAAGGTGATGGAAAAGGAGCGGGTCTATCCGGGCGCGCTCCTTCAGGCTTCCAACGGCGCCGTGGTCCAGGCCGTGGCCAAGAACAAGAACGCCGTCGGCTACATCGGCCTCGGTTACCTGGACGACGGTGTCAAGGCCACCACGGTCGACAACATCGAGGGCAGCACCGAGACCACCTTGAACGGGACCTACCCGATCAGCCGTCCCCTCTTCATGTTCACGCAGGGATGGCCTGAGGGAGACACGGCCAACTTCATCAACTTCGTCAAGCACCCGGACAGGGGCCAGAAGTACGTGGCCGAGGCCGGCTACGTGCCCCTGTACTAGGCTGGTCTACGCAACCGATCCATGATACCCTTCGGGAGCCGTCCCGAATCCGATGACCTCGGAGCAGGCGGCTCCCGACCCCATCGGGTCCGCGGCCCACGGGCTGCCGGACCCGATGCAGTCGGAGCCGGAGCGAACGGACAGACCATGAGCGCAACCCGCCAACCCACAGGCACCCGCCGACGAAGGAAGGAAACCTTCATCCGCCTCTTCTTTCAGGTGGTGGCCCTGGCCTCCATCGCGACCCTGGGCATGATCGCGCTCTTCCTCTTCATGGAGGGCCTGCCCATCCTCGAGGTGGTCTCGGTTCACGACTTCCTGTTCGGCAAGTACTGGTACCCTACGGACGACCCTGCGGACTTCGGCATCTTCCCCTTGATCGTCGCCTCCATCGCGGTGACGGTGGTGTCCTCGTTCATCTCCATCCCCTTGGGGGTGCTCACGGCCCTGTACCTGGCCGAGGCGGCCACCGTGAGGCTGCGCCAGTGGGTGAAGCCCGTGGTGGAGCTCCTCGCAGCGCTCCCTTCGGTGGTCATCGGTTTCTTCGGCATGGTGGTGGTGGCTCCGTTTCTTCAGGAGACCTTCAACCTGCCCACGGGGCTGAACCTGTTCAACGCCTCCCTGATGCTTGCCTTCATGTCCATCCCGACCATCTGCAGCATCTCGGAGGACGCCATCTTCAGCGTTCCCACGGAGCTCAAGGAGGCCTCGCTCGCACTCGGTGCAACCCGCTGGGAGACCATCGCCCGGGTCATCCTGCCGGCCTCCCTCTCCGGGATCACCACGGCCGTGATCCTGGGCATGTCCCGGGCCATCGGCGAGACCATGGTGGTCCTCATGGTGGCCGGGGGCGCGGCCATGGTGCCGTCCTCTCTCTTCGATCCGGTACGGCCCATGCCGGCGAGCATCGCCGCGGAAATGGCCGAGGCCCCGTTCCGCGGCAATCACTACTACGCGCTCTTTGCCACGGCGATCGTGCTCTTTCTCTTTACCCTGGCCTTCAACCTGATCGCC
>CAYYVD010000234.1:0-7934 GCA_964475045.1 uncultured Desulfobacterales bacterium
GTTGACCGAACCCAGGAGATCTTTCGGCCGTACTTCTGCTTGATCGGCCAGAGCAGGCGGCGCGCCTTGTCGAGGTTCACGTTGTCGGGCCAGCTGTTGAGCGGGGCCAGGCGCTGGGAGCCGGACCCGCCTCCCCCGCGGCCGTCGCCCATGCGGTAGGTGCCCGCGCTGTGCCACGCCATTCGAATGAAGAGCGGCCCGTAGTGACCGTAATCGGCTGGCCACCAGTCCTTGGAGTCGGTCATCAGCGCATAGAGATCCTTCTTGACAGCCTCCAGGTCGAGGGTCTCGAACGCCTCCGCATAGTCGAACGCCTCCCCCATGGGATTGCTGAGGGAAGACTGTTGATGGAGAATCCTGAGGTTGACCTGGTTCGGCCACCAGTCCCGGTTCGACGTGCCGCCGCCGGCAATGGGTTTGCTGGTTCTGCTGCTGTCTTCCATCATGGCATAACCTCCTGTCTTCTTCTGCCAGAACCGAACGTACTGAGATGAACGGGTTGCTTCCAACGAAATCAATCTTCCTCTTTCATACACGCGCTGCATATCCCGAAGAAATCCAACCGATGATTCAGGATTTTGAACTTCGTCTCCAAGGCGACCTCCTTTGTCATCTCGCCCAGGCTATCCAGATGGGGGTCAACGATCTTCTTGCACTTCATACAGATGGCGTGGGGATGGGGGTGCGGCTTGTTTCCATCATACCGGTTGCTTCCATCCGAGAACCCCAGCTCGAGAACCTCACCAACGGATTTCATCAGCGCAACATTTTTGTAGACCGTGGCAAGGCTCATGGTCGGAAAATCCGGAACGAGCCGGCTGTGAATATGCTCAACACTCGGATGGCCTGCGCTCTCGGACAGAATTTTCACGATGGCCAGACGCTGAGGCGTGATCCTGTGGCCATGGTCTCTGAGCTTTTTTAGAATGATATCAGTTCTTTGTATAGGATCCGCCAATCCTTGCCTCTCTCTATCAGATAATAATGATTATCAGTTAACACTCGTTGTTCCCACTTGTCAAGCCATTTCGATCGGTCCCCCCCTCGATTCCTGGCCCCTCAGGACAAGGAGGAAATCACAAACCCCTTGCCACCCGGCGGCGCAGGATCCATCATGGGAGCTCAGGCTTTTGGTTGCCGAATCAAGTGCTGTCGCGGCCAGTTCAAGCGAAGGCCCCTCTCGAGGAGGCAAACGGATGTCGATCGAGTCGAACACCTGCCCTGAACCCCATGTCCTTGAGAGAACGGCTTGGGGCCCATCCTGTTCCTGACAGGCATCTTTTTTCTGAGCTTTGTATCCCGGGTCGTTTTTTCCCCCCTCATGCCCACCATCGAGAATCAGATGGGCATCACCCATGCACAGGCCGGGTCCCTTGCCCTGATCCAGAAGGAAGGCCGTTTTCGCGGGGAGCCGCCCAGGCCCGCGGCCTTGGCCGATCTGAGCTCGAGAACGCTTTTCTGGGTCATGATCGTTTTGTTCTGCCTGGCCCTCTCCGGGGGCGTGGGCATCTACGCGGTGCTCCCCCTGTATCTGGTCAAGGAGCGAGGTCTGGATCTGGCCAACACACTCCTGAGCGTTTCCCGCGTCTCCGGCCTTGTCATGGTGTTTCTTGCGGGTTGGCTCACGGACAGGGTGGGAGAAAAGAGGACCATCCACCTGGCTCTCCTCATGGCGGGGGCGGCGACCGCCCTGCTGGCCCTGGTTTCTGGAGGACCGCTCGTCGTCATGGTCTTTGTGCAGCCGGCCATTGTCTCCTGCTTCTTCCCCGCCGGGTTCAAGGCCCTTTCTCAAATCGTACCGCCCGGCACCAGAAGCCTGGCCACAGGGTAGGTGATCCCCTTTGGCTTCCTTTTCGGCGCTGGGGTGATTCCAGCCTTCATCGGTCAGACGGCCGCCTATCGGAGCTTGTCAACAGGCATCTTGATCACAGGGATCCTCATCGCCTGCGGCAGCTTTATTGCCCTTCTTCTCCGGTTGGAGCATTTTGATGAGGCAGGATGCTGAGGGACCTTTGACAGAAAAACCCGATACCGAACCTCTGATCATGCCCCTGAAACGTCGGGCTTCTGTCCAGCACAATGTCTGTCTCTGCATCACTGTCGAGGAGATGGGTCCATCTGTTTCTCATCGGCTTGCTTGCCTACGTGTTGATCATTCCGTCTTCCAGGGACACGCAAGAGTCACCGCCCCGAGAAAACCCTTCAATACTCCAAAAAACCGTTCTATGTGAGGAGCCTTCCTCGCGGAATTCTTGATGCTTCGAGCACACTGTGCTATGGTCGCGGTCGACGCCAAAGCCCCTGGAGGAATTCCACAAAGCGACCCCATGAACGAAAGACACGAACTCGCCCCCTTCTTCACTCCGGACTGCCTGGCCATCCTCGGCTCTTTCAGGGAAAACTATTTCGGCGGTTTCGTGGTGGTCAAATCCCTTTTGGAGGCCGGGTACGCTGGCCGCATCTATCCCGTCAACCCGGGTTATCAAACCGTCTTGGGGACAACAGTCTACCCTTCTCTCGAATCCCTGCCGGAGGTTCCGGATCTCGTCCTCATCATGATCAATGCCCGGGCCGTGCCCGCCGTTCTCGAGTCCTGCGGGGATAAGGGTGTCAGGGCGGTGGTGGTTGTGGCGGACGGATTTGCAGAGCGGGACCGGGACGGTGCCCTGCTCCAGGAAGAGATCCTCTCCATTGCGAGGGATCGGAGGATCCGCATCATCGGTCCCAACACGGCCGGCCTGGTCAATCCGGCCGCCGGATTCAATCCCTGCCCATACGACGCGGGATACTATCGCCTCAAGCCCGGGCCCATCGCGGTCTGCTCCCAGACCGGCATGATCAATCCCCAAGCCTTTCCCTACCTCGATTTGACCTTCGGGGTGAGCAAGATCTGCGACCTCGGAAACAAATCGGATGTGGACGAGTGCGACCTCCTCCCCTACCTCGGGGAGGACGAGCAGACCGGGGTGATCAGCCTCTATGTCGAGAGCGTCCGAGACGGACGCCGATTCATGCAGGCGGCCCGGGAGGTCACGCCCAAAAAACCGGTCCTGGTCCTGAAGCTGGGGCGGACCGAAGCAGGGGCCAAGGCCTCGGCCTCCCACACGGGCTCCATGGCCGTCGACGACCGGATCTTTGAGGCCGCCGCGCGTCAGGCCGGCCTGTTGCGGTTGGACACGTTTCGGGAGCTGTTCGAAATACCGAAAATCTTCGCCTCCCAGCCTCTGCCCAATGGGAACCGTTTGGCGATCATGAGCTACACCGGCGGCATCGGCGTCCTGGCCACGGATGAGAGCCCCCGATACGGCCTTCAACCGGCCCGGGCGTCTCAGGATACGAGGGCCGCCCTCGAGGACCTGTTTCCGGGCCTCGGCACCATCCCCATCGACCTCGGGCCGATGATGGCCGCCGTCAAGGATCATTTTGCGCTGTACCCGAGCATCCTCCGTACCCTCGTGAAAGATGAGGGTGTCGACGCCCTGTTCAACGTCCTCTGGACCGGAGCGGGAGAAGACAAACTGCGCTGGTATCTGGAGGCCTACGAGTCCATTCGGGATTCGTGTTCCACACCGATCGCCACATGGATCTATGGCCCCCGAAGCCCTTTGAACCGCGAGCTGGCCAGGCGCGTGGAGGGGCTTGGTTTCCCGGTGTTCGAGGAGCCCGAGACCTGCATCAAGGCCCTGGGGTTGGCCTATCAATACACCCGGGTCCAGGCGCGGAAAAGGGTCCGGTAGTCGCTGAATCCCCTTCCGACCTTCGGCCCTGGTACGCCTCAATGAGCCGTTCTCTAATTCGCTTTGCAAAAGGATCATCAGAATTCGTTCCGTCCAGTATAATCGCGTTCCTGTCTGCCATCATGCAGCCTTTCTATTACGTTGTTTCGCTTGCTGTGAAAGCAGGAAACGGACACAATATTTTTCTTATAAAAGCTAATATCCATTCAGGGTGGGGGGACCGTCATTGTTGATTAGCCTGCTCGGAGGCTATCAAAAGACTTGTTGCTTGTACGCTACCTGATCGTAAAATCGAAATCTGATATAATGTGAAATAAGGGGAATTGCAGAGCAATACCCGAATGCTCCGGATAAACGGATGGAAGAGGCTGCAGATTTTTCCAGTCCCAGTTCATCCGGTTCGTTCCGCCATCGGCCTGTAGACCAGCAGAATCTTTTGTGGATTAGGCAACTGCCACCTTCTTTTCGTTCTGTACAATAATCTTAGGATCTGCATTTTCAGCAGGAACTGGAAAACCTGCCTGTCTAAGTAGTTCGACATGTTCCTTCATGCCCCATTTAGCCTTGAATAAACAGTCCTCTACAGAATGGCCTACGCCAGTGAATCCCTCTAAATCAGGCGAATAGAAGCCAAAATAATCGGGTTCCTCTGTCGCTTCGATTATTAATGAATATGGGAGTTCAATCATCTCTATTCCTCCTTTTATGGCTTTGTTCCTGCTGCTTTGATAATTTGATGAAATGTTCCCGTAGGAATTTCTTTTGATCCGTGATAGTCAACTCAACTCAATTTGTCACATCCGGGTTTACTATAATACCTTATAGAGCCTTTTTCTTTAATAATTCTGAATTCATTCTGTTCAAGTAATCTGACAAGATCACTGAATTTCACTTTTGGACTCCAATGTTAAGGCTACCATGAGAGCATCCCTCGACGGGGGACCATTCATGACATGGGCGGTCCGTCACCCACAAGAAACAGATCTGCTACAAAGTCGTTGTCCAAGGAAAATCGATTGAGACCGCTGTCCGCGAAACCGGTCACTCCCCGGAGGCCGTCACGCGGTACGTCAAAGACTACAAGAGAATCCTTCCATTCTGAACCCGCAGGATAGAAGATCCTTCCGGACATCCGCCCTTATTTCCGATTGTATCACTGAAATCCATCGGTTTCCAAGTTTCCCTACGCTCCCTGAATAAATCCAAGAGCCGCAGAAATGACCCGTTTGGGTACGTACAGTCTTATCGTATCATGGACATTCAGTGGGGTCTGAATCTGCCAGTGTTCCAGCGCAATCCTTGACAGGGGAGAACAACCCCAATTTTATGGGGCTACATCAAAATCGGGGTACAATTTTTTCATACACGGACACATTCCGTGACTGAAATCTGCTTCTGGGTGGCTAATAAGGTAGTGCTCGATTGGATGCCATTCGCCTTCGTTGTCTCTTATGGACTTACAATTTGAGCAAACAGAAACCAGCCCTCGAACGGCTTGAATTTCCATGAAATAGTCAGTCAACCGCCTATTTTTGTCTCCGAGAATTTGATTTGCATAGATTAGTTCAAGATGAGACTCGATTAAGCCTTTAAACTTCAATATGATCTGTTCTATTATCATGGAATATGCATTTGGATTGCCATCCAGAACACAAATAGTCCCAAAAGGGTTCCCGTCTGGCAAAAAAATTGGGAAACCCAAATAGGAAATCATTCCCAGCTTTATATCCGGATTGTGTTTCCAATGCTCGTCCGATAAGGCGTCAGGAACGAGCAATTTCTCCTTGGATTGAATGACAGTTTCACAATACAGGCCTGAATCTTCGAAAGACTCTTTGTCTCTTGGATGATAAGGATTGCCTTCACTTTGGCTGGAAACAAAGACTTCAATATCAGGGCACCTCAGCCTCATTATCAATGCAGCAGGCACTCCACAGAGCTGAGCCAGGATATCAACGATCTCCTGCCAGTCTTCCTGAATGTCTTTGGGAACGGTAATTTCAGTTCTTTCTCTTATCATCTTCAGGCCCTAACGTTAGATTAGGAGCTTTGGTTCCCTGGTCATGCTCTTCAGGGCGCCTCATATTTGAACATCAGGACGCTGCGGCGAGCTCCACTTTCCCCATGGCCTTATCCCCGAGGACCTTGTCGATGTCGATGAGGATCTTCACCGAGTCCTCCAGCTTGGCCATTCCCAGAATGTACCGGGTGCGGTCTCCGGCGCTCAGATCTGGCGGAGGCTCCACATCATCCTCCTGAATGTTCAGCACCTCGGAGACCGAGTCCACGATGATTCCCATCTTGACGGTCCCCTGACTCGCCACCACTTCCACGATGACGATGCAGGTCCGGTCCGTGTGCTCGATTTCCTCGATCCCGAAGCACAAGCGGAGGTCGATGACCGGAATGACTTTCCCCCGAAGGTTGATGACACCCTTCACAAACGCATCAACCCGAGGCACCTTGGTCACCGGCATCATGCCGATGATCTCCCGGATCTTCTTGATGGAGATGCCGTAATCCTCATCGGCCAGGGTAAACGTGAGATACTTGGCTGCTCTGCCAGCTGAGATCTCGGCCTCATTTTCGATCGAATAAACCGTCGCAGCTTCGTTCATGATGATTCCTCCTGTACAGGGGTAAGGGGAACGCCGTTACTGCAACCGGACCGACATGACGACTTCAGAGGCTCCAGTGCACGGTTCACGGCGGTCTCCAATTCTTTAAATCGAAACGGCTTGGAAAGAATCGAACGGACGTTCCCGGGAGCGTCGTTTCTGAGCCCGCCGAATTCGCCGTCACCGGAACACAGAATGACCGGCGTGTCCGGCCGGACTTCATGGATCCTGACGGCCAGTGCGGTTCCCGATATTTCCGGCATGCGAATGTCCGCAATGACGAGATCTGTCCGGTCAGGGTCGGCCATGAAGCTCTCGAAGGCTTTCATTCCTTCCTGATGCATCTCGGCCTCATGGCCCAGGCGCTCGATCATTTTGCCGCTGACGGCAAGGACCGCGGGCTCGTCGTCCGCAACCAGATTTCGTTTCTTGTCCATGACAAACCCTCAGGCTTGACCCATGGGTTCCATGCTCTCCAAAAGGTTATCCTTTCCCAGGGACATGACTTTCCCGCCGCATTTGCAGTTGAGATAGTATTGAACGATGTAGGCCATTTTGTAGAGAATCAGCCCTTTCAGAAGGTATTCGATGCCTGAGAAGTCCCATTGGGACCGAGCGAGCTCTGAGAAAAGCTGTCTCTCAGTTCATCGAGGAGAGGAGCCAAGACGCGGTTCATGTCCTTCTGAACCACATCGAGCTCGGTGGAGGTTTGTACTGCTTCGCCCCACACGGCCGGCACGAGATAGAGGGGTGGGTTGTTCAACAACTTCGAGTGATGTTGCTCGAAGAGAGAGAGGGCCGTTGTGTTGATCCGGTGCTCGAGGTCTTTGAAGGACAATGGAGGGGTTTCGGACGGTGCGGCCTGGGGCCTCCGGACGCGGAGCTTTTCCAGGAGCAGGTGGAGATTCATGCAACCCCCCTTTCGATGGGATAGGAACGCCTGAAGGTTCTGCCGACTGAACGGCTTACCGTAAAGACCGAAATGGGAGACCGCCTGCGGAATGCCTCGAGAGGGGCATCGCAGGCGGTCTCCTGATCTACGTTCAGAAGTCCTTGAACGATTCATCATCGTCAAAAGGAATCGCCTTTTCCGGGTTCACCTCCTTGCCGGTGTGCTTGACCGGCGTAAGAGCGGTGTGATGCCCGTTGTGGTCGTTCGCGGGAGTCTCGTTTCTGCGGTCCCTCTTGAGAATGGACCCAGTCCTTTTGGCCGCATGGTGCTGTGTGGTTCCCCCCACCAGCATGACCAGGTCGTCCACCATGACCTTCATCTGCTCGGCCTGGGCGTTCATCTCCTCCGATGCGCTGGCCGACTCCTCGGCATTGGCCGCATTCTGCTGGGTCACCTTGTCCATGTCGGCCACAGCCATGTTAGTCTGGTCGATCCCCTCTGCCTGCTCCTTGGAAGCCGCCGCTATCTCGCTCACCAGCTCGGCCACCTTCATGGCACTCTGCGCCACCTTGCTGAACTCCTCGTTGGTGCGCTCCACAAGTGTGGATCCGTCTTGTACCTTCTTGGTGGTGCCCTCGATCAAATCGGAGGTGTTCTTGGCCGCCTCGGCCGCCCTCATGGCCAGGT
>CAYYVD010000235.1:0-7919 GCA_964475045.1 uncultured Desulfobacterales bacterium
CCACCAACGGAACCACCACCGCCTACTCCACCGCCGCGGAGACCGCCTCCATCACCGTGAATCCGGTGGAGGACATTCCCGAGGAGGTCAACAACACCGGCACCACGGTGGTGGAGGATGAGACCGGGCACGGGATCACCACGGCCATGCTCTCCTACACGGACGTGGACAACGACGACCCGGATGCGGACCTCATCTACACGGTCCAGATGAAGCCGGCCAACGGCGCTCTCAAGAACGGCGGCGCGGAGCTTGCCGACTGGCAGACCTTCATCCAGAAGAACATCGATGACGGGGACATCACCTACGACCACGCCGGGACCGACACCACCTCGGACGGGTTCCGGTTCACCGTGTCCGACGGGGAGTCCTCCACGGGCTGGGAGACCTTCACCATCACCATCACGCCGCGCTACGACCTCACCGCGGCCACGGACGGAAACGGCGAGGTCCAGAGCGACGTGGCCGGGCTCGGGGGCGCGGTGATCAACTGCCCCACGGGCGGGGTGTGCTTCGACGAGTACGTGGCCGGGACCGACGTGAAGCTCACACCCATTCCCAACGCCGGGTACGCCTTCAGCGGGTGGTCCGGGGCCATCAGCGGCACCTCCAGCCCGTACATCCTGGACATGAACGCGGACAAGAGCGTCACGGCCAACTTCTCCCGGAACGAGGACTGCGCCACCGTGAGCCAGCGGGCGAACATCGGCCAATGGAACCTGCTGGGCACCTGGAACTTCGCCGCGGGCACGGACTCGTACATTTACCTGGAGCGGACCTCGTACCTTGACGGCAGCGTGGCCGCGGACGCCATCAAGTTCGAGAACACGGCCACGGGCGAGACGGGCATCATCGACTACAGCGAGCACGACGGGGTGTCCGGCGTGACCGGGTACTTCGACTACGGCGGGTCCTGGGGATCCACCACCAACAGCACGGCCTATCCCAACCAGTCCGGCACCAAGCGCTATCTCTACACCGGCAGTACCGGGGCCTGGGCCAAATGGGTGCCCAACTTTCCCTCGAGCGGCACCTACAAGCTCTACGCGTGGTGGTACGGTCACAGCTCCCGTGCGTCCAACGCCCAGTACTGCGTCTACAACTACACGGGGCACAGCATCACGGCGAGCGCCGGGGAGAACGGGACCATTGCGCCCGTGGGGTCCCAATCGTTCGACACCGGGGACAACCAGACCTACACAGTCACCCCGAACGCCGGGTACGTGATCGACGACGTGACGGTGGACGGCGCCTCGGTCAAGGGCCAGCTCAACGACGCGGGCGGCGGGGCGTACACCTACACGTTCTACGCCATCAACCGGGACCACACCATCGAGGCGACCTTCATTCCCGAGGACGCCAACACCACCTGTGTGGAGGTGAACCAGCAGTTCAACGCCGGGGAGTGGTATCTCCTGGGGACCTACCAGTTCGCGGCCGGGACCGGGGGCTGGGTCACGCTGACCCGCGAGCACGACGGGGACCAGGGCTCGAGCACCTGCGCGGACGCGATCAAGTTCTCCCCCACGGGCGGCGGCGGAGACGTGATCATCGACAACGGGGACGCGGAGTACACCGAGATTGGCGGAAGCTGGGACGACTCCTCGGGCTCCGACTACTACGGGACCGTATCCCGATTCGCGGACGACGACGGGGACTCCGCCACCTGGAAGCCCAACCTGCCGGCGGCCGGCACCTACCAGGTCTACGCCTGGTGGACCATCGCCGGGACCCGGGACACGAGTGCCTCCTACTGCATCCACAACCACCAGGGGAACATCATCACGGTCACGGCTGGTGCGAACGGCGACGTGGACACGGTCCCGGCCGGGGACATTCAGGAAGGCGGCTCCGTGGTGGTGTCCTCGGGCGACGACCAGACCTTTACCATGACGCCCGACACGGGCTACGTGATCGAGTACGTGCTCGTGGACGGCACCCCCATCGACCGCTACGAAGGCGAGAGCGGCGCCACCACGTACATCTTCACCAATGTGCAGGACGACCACGAGCTCGAGGTCGGCTTCACCGTGGCCGAGGAGAACGTGACCTGCATCCCGGTGGACCAGGAGGAGAGCGGGTACTCGTGGACCACCCTGGGCACTTTCCGCTTTCCCGGGGGAACGGGCGCCTATATCACACTTACCCACGACGGGGACGGGTCCATCAGCCACGATGCGGTCAAGTTCACGCCCGTGGGCGGCGGAAGCGACATCATCATCGACAGCGACGACGCGGAGAGCGTGTACGAGGGGATCGACTGGGAAAGGAACGACGACGGCAACTGCTATGGCGGGTACTATCACTACAGCTACGCCGAGGACGACCGGGTCACCATGACCCCGGACCTGCCGGCGGCCGGCGAGTACGAGGTCTTGGTCCGGTGGCGCGGCACCGACGGACGGGACGAGTCGGCCGAATACTGCGTGCACAACCACATGGGCCAGATCATCACGGTCACGGCCGGGTCCAACGGCGTGGTGGCCACCTCGGGCGTGACCGTTCAAGCGAACACCACCCAGCGGATCACCGTGCTCACCGGGGCGACCCGGACCTTCACCATGCACCCGGACGAGGGGTACACCATTCAGGACGTGATCGTGGACGGGGAGTCCGTGGGAGGGGTGACCACCTACACCTTTACCAACGTGACCTACTCGCGCAGCATCGAGGCCTACTTCGAGGACCACGGGGACGACTGCGACGACCCCACCCCGATCGCGTGCGGCAGCGGGGTGAGCGGGACCATCAACCCGGCCGGGGACGTGGACGTCTTTCGGGTGGATTTCTTCGGCACCGGGCGGTACACCTTCTACACGGAGGGCTCCACGGACACCTTCGGGCGGCTTCTGGACACCAACTGCTCGGAGATCACCTCGGACGACGACAGCGGCGCGGACAGCAACTTCAGCATCACCGAGGACCTGGACGCGGGGGTCTACCACGTGGAGGTGGGTCACAGCGACAGCGTTTCCGGGACCGGGGACTACACCCTGAACCTGGTCTGCGAGTACGTGATCCGGTCCACGGCCCGGTCCGGCGGCGCCATCGACCCGGAGGGCGAGGTGGTGATCTCGGCCGGGTCCGGGGCCACCTTCACCATCACGCCCGACTCGGGCAACACCATCTTCGACGTGCGGGTGGACGGGGTCTCTGTGGGCGAAGTGAGCTCGTACAGCTTCGTCAACGTCAACGAGAACCACACCATCGAGGCCATCTTCAGCCTGCCGCCGGCCACCTGCAACGACATCTCGGACGTGCCCCTGGACGCCCTGACCCGGGGCGTGGGGGCCATCATCATGTTCGTGCTGGACGACTCTGGCAGCATGGACTGGGAGTTCATGACCCAGGAAGGGGACGGAAAGTTCGGCGGGAACGAGTACGTGTTCGACGACCCCGGGGACAACATCTACACGAGCGGAGGCAACTCCGACATCATCAGCGGGTCCGACCGCGGACGGTGGAAGAGCCAGTGGTCCGGGTACAACCGCATCTACTACAACCCCAAAACCACCTATGTATCCTGGCCCACGCTCGAGGATGCGGATCCGGACAACCCGCGGTCCCATCCGGACAACCCCTCGCCCACCTTCAACCTGGACACCACCTACTACACGGTGCAGCAGGCCATCGTGGTGGACAACGAGGGCACCTACGACGCCGACAACCGGTTCAAGGACGACGGCACGGGCGGGGAGTTCACCGCGACCCACGATCCAGGCTCGAACCGGTACTGGTACCGCTCGTCAGGCCAGGACTGGTACGGATCGGACCCGCCGCGATCCATGTATGCCAACACCGCGGGGGTGACGGCAAGCTGGACCCCGGACCTGCCCTACGACGGGCAGTACGCGGTCTACGTTTGGTACACGGATTCGGGCAGCCGGGACCGGGAGGCCCCGTACCAGATCGTCCACGACGGCGGAGAGACCTGGGTGGACAAGGACCAGGAGTACAACGAGGGTAGCTGGGTCTCCCTGGGGACCTTCACCTTCTCCCAGGCGGGCTATGCCTACGGGCCGAGCGGTGTGACCGTCCTTCGATACGACGACGGAGACGCCCCGGCGGCGGACGCCACCATGAACAACCACGACGACAACACCTGCGCCGACGCCATGGCCTTCATCCCCGTGGGCGCGGGGACCATCGACATCCCCAGGGCCCACTACTACACCTTGGCCGACGACAACGGGGACGGCGACTACGACAGCGGGGAGACGGTCTACCTGGTGTGCCTCGACAGCTCCAACGCCGCCGTCGACTACTACGAGGTGGACATGGGGGACAACCTGGTGGGCTTCGGCGACCTCACGGCCGTGACCGAGGCCCAGGTGGCCGACTCGGTGCGGCCACGCAACCCCAACGGCTCCTACAGAAACTACACGGAGGAGCGGCAGAACTTCGCCAACTGGTACTCCTTCTACCGCCGGCGGGAGCTCACGGCCATTGCGGCCATCAGCCGGACCATCTACGACCTGGACACCGTGTACGTGGGGTTCCGGACCATCAACGGCGAGATCAAGCAGCCCGCCCTGCCCATCAACGTGGACGGGGAGAGCGAACTCTCCTCTCTCCTCACGACGCTTTACAATTATGAAGGAGATAGCCACAATACCCCGCTTCGGCGCGGTCTCAAGTACGTGGGCGAGTACCTGGACCAGGAGGACGGGAGCACCGGGGACCTGGGAAGCGGCGTGACCAGCCCCTGGAAGGACCCCAGCCAGGGCGGAGCGTGCCAGCAGTCCTTTGCCATCGTGATGACGGACGGCTACTACAACGGCAGCTCCCCCTCTGTGGGGAACGTCGACGAGGACAACGGCGAGCCGTATGCGGACTCCTACTCGGACACCCTGGCCGACGTGGCCACGAAGTACTACGAGAACGACCTGGTCTCCGCCCTGGACAACGAGGTGCCGGAGAACCCTTACGACGACGCCACTCACCAGCACATGGTGACCTACTCGGTGTCCTTCGGCGTCACCGGCACCCTCGACCCGGCCGACTACGACGTCTACAGCGGGGTGACCGAGGACTACCCCACGTGGCCCAACCCGGAAAGCGGCAGCCTGCAGAAGATCGACGACCTGTGGCACGCGGCCGTGAACGGGCGCGGCCAGTACCTGAGCGCCGGCGACCCGGACGAGCTGATCAACTCGCTCACCTCCATCATGGCCAACATCGCGGCCCGGACGGGATCGGCCTCGTCGGTGTCCATCAACGGGGACCAGCTCTACGGCATTCTCGGCGAGGAGGTGCGCATCTTTCAGGCCAGCTACTCCAGCGGGACCATGAGCGGCGATGTCAAGAGCTACCGGCTGGATCAGGACACGGGCGAGGTACTCATGGGCGACCCGGTCTGGGCCGCGGCCGAGCTCCTGGACGGCCGGGTGGACACGGACGGCCACACGGACCGGCTCATCATCACCAGGAGCCTGGCCTCGGGCGGGGGAGGCATCCCCTTCACGTACTCGTCCATCTCCAGCAGCGGCACCACGGACCAGCTCACCTACCTGACCCCGGACTGGAGCGCCTCGGCCGCCGCCACCACGGAGAACCTGATCAACTACCTTCGGGGCGAGCAGACCCACGAGTTCCGGTCGGCCGGCCCCTTCCGGGACCGGGCGAGCCGGCTGGGCGACCTGGTCCACTCCTCGCCCTACTACCACGACAACATGCTCTACGTGGGCGGCAACGACGGCATGCTCCACGCCCTGGACGCCGAGACCGGCGAGGAGATGTTCGCCTACGTGCCCGGGCTCGTCTACCCCAACCTGCGGGAGTACGGGAACCCGGACTACACCCACAAGTTCTACGTGGACCTGACCCCGTACGTTCGGGAGGGGGTGATGTTCAGCGGGACCACCAAGACGGTGCTCATGGGCGGCCTGGGCAAGGGCGGCAAGGGGTACTACGCCCTGGACATCACGGATCTTTCGGGCTCCACCAGCTTCGTTTCCCAGACCGAGAGCAGCCTGGCGAACCGGGTGCTGTGGGAGTTTCCGGACTCGGGGGTCACCACGGACATCGCGAACGACATGGGCTTCAGCTACAGCAAGGCCTACCTCGCCCGGACCAACGACACCACCAACGCGCCGTGGGTGGCCATCTTCGGAAACGGGTACAACAGCGAGAACAGCAGCGCGGTGCTCTTCATCGTGAACCCCACGGACGGAAGCCTAATCAAGCGCATCGACACGGGGGTCACCAACTGCAACGGGCTCTCCTCGCCGGCCCTCCTGGACTACCACCTGGACGCCAACGGCGAGCCCGTGATCGACGGGGACGTGGACTACGTGTACGCGGGCGACCTCCAGGGCAACCTCTGGAAGTTCGACCTCTCGAGCTCCGACTACAACGACTGGGGCGTGGCCTTCGGGACGGACGCCAACCTGGACAACTGCATCAACTTCGACGACGGCGACACGCCCCAGCCCCTGTTCCAGGCCCAGGGACCGAGCGGTTCGCTCCAGCCCATCACCACGGAGCCCGACCTCATGCGCCACTGCGACGAGTCCATGGGCGGATTCATGATCATCTTCGGGACCGGCAAGTACCTGGGGGGCTCCGACCTCAGCGACATCTCCACCCAGGCCATCTACGGCATCTGGGACTACGGGGACAACGAGGACGACTCCGAGTACCTCGGCTCCCTGGAGAGCGGCTCCACCCCGCAGCTCACGAACCAGCCCAACTCAGTCTCCCTGCTGGAGCAGACCTTCACCGAGTACTCGGCCACCATCGAGGTGGACACGGACGGGGACGGCATCCTGGACGACACCGAGGACATGACCTTCCGGGTGCTCAGCGGGAACACCCCCACCTGGCGGGTGACCACCACGCCGGACGGGGGGACCTCCTGTGGAGACTACGCTTCCTCCACCATTGCGTGCGACCCCAACGGGGTGGGCTCGGGCGGGGACCCCCTGGTACACACCGGGTGGTACGCGGAGTTCACGGAAGAGGGGGAGCGCATGATCAGCGATCCGCTGATCCGGCTGGGGCTCCTCACCTACATCACCTTCGTGCCCGACGAGTCGCCCTGCGGCGGGGAGGGATACTCCTTCCCCACCTTCTCGGACCCGTGCAGCGGCGGGAACTACGGCGAGGCGGTCTTCGACATCAACGAGGACGGGGTCATCGACGAGCAGGACCTCATCAACATTTCGTCGGATCCGGAGAACCCCATCCGCGTGCCGCCTTCCTCCAAGAAGTTCGCCGGAAGGCTCCAGCCCCCGGCCATTGTGCGCATGCCCGGGGCCTACGGCGAGAGCCGGGACAAGTACTTCCTGAGCTCCTCGCTGGGCGAGATCGTCACGGTGACGGCCAAGTCGCCCAAGATCGGCATCATCTACTGGCGGGACATGATGATGAACTGAGCCTGATGAAGAGCATTCGATCCGCCATATCGCGCATCCTGGAGGTGGACGAGGCCACGGACATGGAGGCGGTGCTGTTCCTGCTCCGTCAGATGGAGCCGGGGGCCTCGTCCTCCAGGGATGACTCGCGCCCTCTCGAGATGCCCATCGTGACCATCGCCCGGGACCTCATGGAGGACCTCAGCAACCCTTATGCCCGGCAGCTCCTGGCCGACCGGCTGCAACACTTCGAGGCCCCTTCCGGCCGCCCCCGGGTCCACGGAACCCCGTTTTCAAAGGAGAGATCGAGATGAACCTGCTGTGCCTGCGAACCGGCTTCCCCCGCCTCCTGATCCTGTGGACCGCCCTCGTCCTGCTCGCACCCGCCACGTCGGCCGCCTTCAGCACGGGGGAGGAGGGCTACCCCCTGCCCGAGCTCGGGACCGACCAGGTGCGCAAGGAGGGGGTGGTGGATCGCATCGACATCGAGAGCAACGAGGTCGTCGTGGACGACGAGCTCTACACCCTCCTTCCCGCCACCGAGGTCTACACCCACGTCATGGG
>CAYYVD010000236.1:0-7917 GCA_964475045.1 uncultured Desulfobacterales bacterium
GATTCGCGGATCGGCAGTTCCTGGCGTTGTTGTTCCAGCTGCCGCCGCGGATCACACGGTTCCGGCCGCATTCCGGCACCCGCCCGATTCCCCGGTGAAACCCTAACCGCCAAAGGGCCGACCCTCCGCCGCCAGCAATGCCTTTCGCAGACCCAGGCTGTCGGCAAAGGCCGCGTGTGCGAACAGGCTTCTCACGCTCTCGGCGAAGCCCTCCTCGGTGAGGGCGCCCCGCGCCAGGGCCTTCTGCCTGTCGCGCATCCGCCCCTTGAGCCTCCGAATGTTCTCCCGGCGCACCCGCACGAGCCCGGGGAACACCCGGAAACCCAGAAAGGGCAAGCCGCGCGAGGAGCGGTTGAGGAGCGTGGCGCGCGGGTTGAGGCGAAGACGCAGCCGGTCCTCCAGGAACCCTTCGGTCTCGTGAAGAACGCCTTTCACGCACTCCCGGGTCGGCCCGAATACCACCATGTCGTCCATGTACCGCACGTACCCGGGAACGGCCCGGTCGTCCTTGAGAAAATGGTCCAGCGGGTCCAGGTAGACGTTGGCGAAGAACTGGCTCGTGAGGTTCCCGATGGGAAGCCCTTTGCCGCGGGAAAGCCCCCGGCTCCGGTCGCTCGTCACGAGGATGCGCCTCACCAGGTCCAGCACGCGCGCATCCTTGATCCTGCGCCGGACGATCTCCAGCAGCACTCCGTGATCCACGGAGTCGAAGAACCGGGCCACGTCCATCTTCACGAACCAGGCGTTCCTCCGCAGGCATTGCTGGGCCCTGCGAACGGCCCGGTGCGTACCCTTGCCCTTGCGCGTGGCATAGGAGTCGAAGAGGAACCGCCGCTCGAACACCGGCTCCAGCACGCCCACCAGGGCGTGGTGCACCACCCGGTCCCGAAAGGGCGCCACGCTGATGGTCCGCTCCTTGGGGTCCAAGATCCGAAAGTACCGGTACGGGGCGGGCTCGTAAATACCCTCCCAGAGCTCCCGCTGAAGCGCCAGGAGTTCCGGCTCCAGTCGGAAGTGAAACCGGCAGGCCTCCCGGGTCCGGCCGCTCCCGCGAAATGCCCGCTCGAACGCCCCCAACAGGTTGTCGAACGCGCACACCCGCTCGAAAAGGTGACCCACCCGCCTCATGACGCCTTGCTCCACCCGCCGATCATGCGGCCTGCCTCGTCCAGGAGGCCGCTCACATGCTCGTACTGCCTCCCGGAGATGTATCGCCTCCGGTGGCTGATGCGAAACAGCACACGCAGTTTCTCGATAGATAGATTGGCCCTCTGCAATATATGCCGTCGCTGCGTGGCATATATGCTATCCACGATCGCTTCCATCACGTCCAGGCTCAGGTCCGCGATGCGGCCGGCCAGGGAGAACCTCACCGAGCGCGGGTGCTTCTCCACCACGTCCAGGATCCAGTCCAAGGCCTCGCTCCAGGCCACGAAGAGCGGGTAGTCCTCGTTCATGCCTTGTCGTAAAACCCCCGCACGATCTCCACGATCTCCTTACCGTACTTGCCCACCTTGCCCTTGCCGAACCCCTTGATCTGCCCTAGCGCCTCCAGGCTTCTGGGCGCGGCCCGGGCGATGTCCCGAAACTCCCGGTTCGTGCCCACAATGAAGACCGGCACGCCGTCTGTCTCCGCCCGCTCCCTTCGCCAGGCCTTGAGCCGGTCCAGGAGGATCCGCTGCGGCTCGTCCAGGCCTGCCGTCTCCTTCTTGGATGAAGGCTCCAGCACGGGCGTGTACTCCAGGAACACGCTCCAGTAGAAACGCTCCCCGTGGCGAAAGAACGCGGCCCGGCTCGCCCTCACGTGCTTGTTGAGGGTGACCCGGTTGAGGAGCCCCTCGTCAAACCCCTCGATGGCGGGGTCGAACGGAATGGTGACGATCTTGAACATGGCGTTGTCTCTTCAAAATGCCGGATCCGGCATCCTTTCGTGAAAGCCGTGCGGCGGGGTGTGAAACCCCGCCCTACAACAACCATTGCCATGCCGACGGTTCGGGCATGGATCATCGGCCGGAGAGTGCACACCTCTTCGGCGGCATCTGAAATGCCGCCCTACGAAACCCATGCTTCGCCGGGCCTTGGGCGCTCGCTCGGGCGCTGCGTCCCGCTTCCTTCGGGCGGGACGCGCGCCCGCGCTCGCGCCCGGACCCCCTGCGCCTCTCCCGTTCTTGGCCGATCGCAAAGGACCAAAATCCAAAACCATCTCTGGTCTCAACCCGCCTGGGCTTCGCCCGCGCTATGAGCGACAAAAGGTAAAAAGGTAAAAACTCAAAAGCTAACGGGTCCTGGCGAGCCGGAAGCCCAGGTAGCCGTCCCTGTACTCCGGATCGCGCCTGTAGCGATACGCGGATCGGCAGCCCCCGGCGTAGTCGTTCCAGCTGCCGCCGCGGATCACACGGGCCCGGCCGCTCCCCGCATATATGGGGTTCTCACGGGCATACTTGCTGTCGGCATCCCTTGCATATATGTCCTGGCACCACTCCCACACGTTCCCGTGCATATCGTGAAGTCCCCATGCGTTCGCTGAGAAACTCCCCACCTTCACCGTCGTCTTTCTGTATTCACCCTTCGGGCACCCGGACAGCGGATGGTTTCCGTCATAATTGGCCTCATCCGTGGAAAGGCACTCTCCAAACGAGAACGGCTTCTCGGTCCCTGCCCGGCACGCATACTCCCACTCCGCCTCGGTGGGCAGACGATACTTGTCCGTCCCTTCCTCAGCGTTCAGCTTCCGGATGAACTCTTGCACATCGTTCCAGCTCACTCTCTCCACCGGGCAATCATCTCCACAGTTTTTGAAGTAAGAAGGGTTCTCCCCCATCACCGCCCTCCACTGGCCCTGCGTCACCTCGGTCGTCATGAGGTAATACCCCTGGGTCAGGGTCACAAGGTGCTGTTTCTCGTCGTCATCTCTTCCCGCTTCATCTTCGGGGCTCCCCATCATGAACGACCCCGGCTCGATCCACACGAATTCCATCCCCAGGGAGTTGGTCACACGCTTTGGCGGTCCCCGCCTCTCCTCTTCCAGACGAACCGTGAGCCGCTTTTCTTCACCCGGCTCGAGATCCACCCACTCCTTCCAGGTCTCGTACCCTTGGGACGTCACCTCCACGTGGTACCGTCCCGCCTCCAGGGCCATGCCCTGCTCGAACAGGGGGCCGATGTTCAGGATACGAATTCTGGCATCCTCAGGATCGGTCTCCACTCCCAGCGTCCCGCAGACCGGGTTCAGGGCGAACCGAACGGTCTGCGACTCTCCGGCCTGTAGCCGTACCTCTTTCGAGGCCGCTTCGAAGCAGTCCCGGCTCACCGACACACGCCTTACACCCGCATCCAGGTCCTTCACCTGCACCGGCGTGGTCCCCCGGTCCCGGCCGTCCACGGTCACCCGGGCCCCGGGCGGCTCGCTCTCCACCCGGAGGCCGGCCTCAAGCGGGGAGAGGGCTGCGTGAACGCCGGTCGTCTTTCCCGCTTCCACCAGCACGGACCGCTCCCAGTCCCTGAACCCGTCCAGGGTCACGCGCACCTTGTACCGGCCCGGCACGAGGTCGCCGGCTTCCATGGGTGTTGTGCTCTTGCGCCTACCCGCCAAGGAGACGCGCGCACCCGAAGGATCGCTCGTGACACGCAACCCGCCGACCGCTGGAGAGAGCACCACCTTCAGCCGGGTCTCCTCCAGACGCTTCACCTCGGCGCGCCGCTCCACCGGCTCGTACCCTTCCTGCTCCACACGCACGAGACGGCTCCCTTCGGCCACCTTCTCGAGCAGCAAAGGCGTGGCCCCTCGCCTCATTCCGTCCACCAGCACCTGCGCGCCGTCCGGCTCGCTCTCCACGCGCAGCGTGCCGAAAGGCAGGGGCTCGAGCGCCAGCCGAAGGGTGCGCACCTCCCCTCCTTCCACACGAATCGACTCCCGGCCCTCCTCGTACCCGGCCAGGCGCACCACCACCTGGTGGAGCCCTGCGTCCAGGCCGTCCACGTGCAACGGGGCCACCCCCTGGTTCACGCCGTCCACCAGCACCTCGGCCCCCGAAGGCGTGCTCTCCACCCGAAGGGTGCCCTCGGAGGTCCCCTGCCCGACCAGCAGCCAGCCCGTCACGGCCAGGGCCGCCACCAGGAGGGCCAGCCCGGCCCACACGGCCTTGGGTTTGCCCTTTGGGGCCTCCTCTGGAGACGCTTTTGCGGGCCCGGAGGGTGGCGGCATTGGCGGCTCGACGGGTTCTTCGGGCTCAGGGGCCTCCTCCAGCACGGCGGGAGCTTGGATGATCTCGGGCGGTGCTTCCTCGATCTCTCTTTCCTGCCCGGCCTGATCCAGATCCCCCCGGACCCCGTCCAGGGCCTCCTGCATGGCCTCGGCCGACTGGAACCGGCCGTCCGGGTCGGCCCGGACCGCCTTTCGCACCCAGTCGTCCCATCCCGGGTGAAGGGACGGGTCCACTTGGTTGGGGAGCTCGAGCCCCAGCTCCTCCTGGCCCGTGAGCAAGCGAAAGGCCAGGAGACCCGCAGCGTAAAGGTCGCTCCGTGTATCCGCAGGCTGCCCCCGCTTCTGCTCGGGCGCCATGTAGGCGTAAGTCCCCAGAAAGGCCTGGGTGGACGTGCCGGAACGTCCCGTCTCCTGGATGGTGCCGGCAACACCCAAGGAGAGGGAGACGGACTGCTGGGCCTGGCTCAGGACCCACTCCTCGCCCACCACGCGCACCAGGCCGAAATCGCTGATCTTGGTCTGAACCGCTTCGGGAGAATCTCCTTCTAAGAGGATGTTGGCAGGCTTCAGGTCCCGATGCACCACGCCCCGGCCATGGGCATAGGCGAGCCCTTTCAAGACCTGCGCGAGGAGGCGGGCGACCAGGGTTTCCTCCATCCGGCCGCCCAGGGCACGGGCGAACCGGTCCAGGCTCACCAGGCGCTTTCCCCCGAAGAGCACGCCCTCGGCCCGCTCCATGCGCATCCAATAACGGCCGTCGGTCTCGCCGTACTCGTCCACGCGCACCACGTGGGGGTGCTCCAGGTTGGCCATGACCTTGGCCTCGCGCTGAAACCGCTCCAGGAACCCCGAGCGCGCGGCCAGATCCGGCGGGATGAGCTTGAGGGCATAGGTCCGGCCGAGCACGACGTGCTCGGCCTCCACCACCTCGCCCATGCCGCCCCGGCCCAGGAACCGCACGATGCGGTATTGGCCGAACCGGTCCCCCGGCTTCAGGGGGCTGTGAGAGGGTGTGCCGTCATTCGCCATGTGTGCCTCTCGAGTGAGTCCTCTTTCCTCGGGGGACTCTCCCACGCACCATTCAAAGTATCTCCCCCGCCCCGAGCATCTCGCAGAACCGCTGGCACGGCAGGATCCAGATCCCGGTCTCCGTCTTCCGCGCCACGGGCTCCCGGCAGACGATGATCCGCTTTTTGCAGGGGTTTTCTTCGTGAAACAGGTGCAGCCCTTTGGGCTGTCTGGTGACGTTCTCCGAGGACTTGATCTCCAGGGCCACGTCCGCCTCCCCCATGACGAGATCCACCTCCGCTCCCCCGGCCGTCCTCCAGAAGGTCATGGGGAAATCCAGCCTTCTGTAATGTCGGTATGCCCAGCACTATCATGGATCATTTGGAGGTTGGTCCAAATGATCCATGATATCTGCCAACTCCCCCCCGCCTCCAAGCGGTACTCATCAAAGGAGGCACCGGGCTCGAGGATGCGACCGGTGGGTGTGATCTGCTCTGCCACGCGGGCCTCACAGGCCGCTAAAACATCTTCTCTCCGCAGTTGGGGCAGAAGTTCTCGTTCGCCCCCACCTCCTGCTTGCAGTTCCGGCAGACCTGCACGCGCGCCGCGCCGCCGCCGCCGCCCGGGGCCGCCGCCCGGGTGGCGGCCACGTCCCCCATGCGGTCCATGGCGCGGTCCGAGAAGCGCTCCATGCGCTCCGTGGCCTGCTGCTCGCTTCGGAGCCGGTCCTGCTGCTGACCGCTCATCGCCTGGAGGCTGTCGCGGTGCATGCGCTCGGCCCGGTCCGCACTCTCCCGAAGGGCCTGGGCCACCTTGTCCATGCCCGCCTCGCTCTGGGCCAGCATGCGCTCGTAGAGGGCCTTCATCTCCTCGCTGTCCGTGTTGCGCGCCCGCTCCTCCAGCGCCCGGCTCAGCGCGGACGGGTCCTTCATGGCCACGATCTCCTCGGCGCTCATGCCCTTGAAGGCCTGGCTCTGGGCCAGGTCCCCCAGAATGCGGGACTGGTTGGCGTCCGAGACCGCAATGAGCTGCTCCAGGGAGAGGTCCTTGATGGCGGTCATGCGTTCCCGCTCGAGCTCCCCGTCCACGCGCCGGCTCTCCAGGCCCTGCTTGTGCCGGGCCTCCTCCTCCCGAAGGCGCATCTCGAGCTTCTGCTGCTCCTCCTCCAGGCGCATGGCCATCTGCTCGCGCTCGTCCTTCCGCTTGATCGCCTTGGTCTTCTCGAGGAGGGCCAGGCCCATCTCGCCCTTGATGCGCTTTCGCTCGATCTCCATGCGCGCGATCTCGTCCCGGGCCTTTTCCTTGTCCACCTCGCCCTTGAGGGCCTGCTCCAGCTCCTTCTGCTTGAGGTCCAGGTCCTTCAGGGCGTTCTGGTACTCGATCTCCTTGTCCCCGTACGCCCGGACCTCCTTTTCCGCCTGCTCGGCCTGGGCCCGGGCCTTTCGCACCTCGGCCTGGTGCTCCATGCGCTTGAGCTCCCGGGCCATCTCGCCCTCCAGGGCCTCGTCCAAAATGGCCATCTCGGCGCGCTTCTTCTCCAGGGCCAGCTCCTTGTTGTTGGCGAGCTCCAGGCGGCGCAGGTCGTGGGCCTGCTGGAGGTCCACCTTTTTCACGAGAAAGTCCCGGTCGCGCTTCCGGTCCTCGTCCTTCCACAGGAGCTCCTCCTTGAACCGCTCCCACTCGTGCTCGTCCAGGAGCTGTTCCCGATCCACCTCCTGCCGGAACCTGCGGAAGTCCTCCTCGGTCTTGATGGTCTCGACCTCGCTCGCCTTGATGCGCTTGTAGACCTCCAGGCGCTTTTCCAGGAAGTCCGCGTCCAGATGCTTGTCCTCGATCTCTATTCTTCCCAGCCGGCCCTTGCGGTCCAGGGCCGCGTCCGCCTCGGCCTCCTCGATCTTGGCGTCCTCCCGGACCTCGTCTACCGCGTCCTTGCGGATGTCCCGCTGAACCGCCCCGGCCGCCTTCTCGGCCTGATGCACCCGGGCGGCCCCTCGGGCGTCGGCCTCCACGCCCCGGGCCGTGGTCTCGGCCTCGGCCGTCTTGCGACGGGCCTCGTCCAGGCCCTGCTGCCGGACGGAAAGGGCCCGGACCTGCCCGAAGCCCAGGCCGCTGCTCTGGAAGGTGCGCCTCAGGTGGGCCTCCATGCGGCTTGCGAGTTCGTTCTTGGTGGCCAGGTCCGTGTTCAAGTCGTCGAACCGCTTCCGGCTCACCCCCTCCTGGAGGGCGTTCTGAATCTCGCCGAAGAGCATGCGGCGGAGCTCCTGCACGCGGAATGCGTCCCGCTCCTTCATCACGTTCACGAAAAAGGCGTTCGGATCCTCGAGCCGCACCACCACGTCCATGCCCACGTCCACGAAGAGATCGTCCGCGGTGCGGGCCTCGGGGATCTCGAAGTGAAGCGCGGTGTCCCCGGCGTCCACGAGTACGGCCGAGACGTTCTTCTTTCGCTTGAAGAGCTCCCGCAGGAACCCGCCCTCCTGGGTGGAGTAGCGGCCGCTCTCGGCCACCTCCACGAGCTTGCCGTCCTCGAAGAAAAGGGCCTTGCAACCGTGGCGCACCTCGAAACCCGTGTCCCCGGCCCAGCTCAACCACTCCTGGGGCACGCTCACGGCAAAGTCCTCCTCGCCCCGGGTCCAGACCCCCTCACGCGTGTAGGGGCCCTCGGCCGCCTCGTCGTCACGCCCCAGGAGGCGGGCCCACTCCCG
>CAYYVD010000237.1:0-7888 GCA_964475045.1 uncultured Desulfobacterales bacterium
CGTGCTGGTTCAGGTTGTCCTCGGTGGCGGCGTACTTGATGCGGTTCGGGACGATGAGGTTGCCGATCTCGATCGGCGTGAACAGGTTGGGGTAGGTTTTCGCCCCTGGGTACGATGAGTAATCCCATTCAAACAGTTGTTTCGCCATCTATCCATCCTCCTTTACACGTGATTCTGAGGGTTGTTCAGGACGCCGCCTGCGGTGCCCGCGAAAACGCAGCGACGCCCGCCCCGGGCCTCGTTCGGGCGCCTCGAAGACCGCGAGGGATCGCCCCGCCTGCCGGCCTCGAGGGTGAACGCGAGCACCCCCGGGACCGAATGAGCTGCACAATCTCCCAACCCGCCCCGTTCGAGGCTCAAGCCGCCGCCTCGGCAACGGGTGGGCGGGCCCCGTCCGATCCCGCGGCACACTCAGGGCGAAAAGCGCCCGCCAGGAGATCGAACAGGCTGTCCAGGTTCTCGAACAGGGAGTAGGTCCGGTCCTTGAGCAGCCATCGGGTCACGATGTGGTCCATGGTCCCCACGAACAGGTCCCGCGCCACGTACGGGTTCAGGTCGGCCCGCATCTCCCCGCCGGCCCGCCCCTCCTCGAAGATGTCCAGGAGATAGGCGTAGAGCCCCTTGACGTTGGAGTACACCTCCGTGGCCATGAAGTTCGCGTTGGTCTTCAGAAAGAGGTAGACGACCTTGGCGTCCAACGGCGACTGCTCCACGCGGCGCATGTACCACCAGAGGTACTTGCGCAGCTTGTTGAACGCACCTTGAATGCCGAACAGCTGCTCCTCCAGGTCGTCGATGAGATCCGACACCCAGATCTGGGGAATGGCCAGAAGGAGGTCCTCCTTGCCCTGAAAGTGATCGTACAGGGCCGCCTCGGACAGCCCCGCCTGTCGGGAGATGTCCATGACGGTGGTCTTCTGGTAGCCCTGCTCGGCGAACAGGATGCGCGCCGAATCGATGATTCGGCCCCGCGTGTTTCCCTTGTGGTTGCGATTTGCCAATGGATTCTACCTAAGATCGTTAGCCCCAGGCAACGCGGTTGCCGGGTTTGGAGCTCTAAGCCATTGGTTTTCTGTTTTCTATTGCTCCGAGTGGAATTGTCCGCCCCGCTCGGTCACAGGGAACCTGGCCCAAAAATCCCGAAAAAAACTTCCTCAAAACGGCTCCGGTGCCGACCCAACAAACCCTGCGCAACTCCCTTGGCGCACTCAGCTTTTCAACCCATTGATATCTTATGGAAACTAAAGTCAGACTGGTATCCGGCACCTCTTTTTCCTAATCACATTAGGTCACCTCACCGGCACTGTCAAGGGAAAATCCAGGAGTCGCGCATGAGGCGACGCTGAACGCCTTCAGAGGCTTTGCCGGATTCCGAGCGGGAGGGTTCGGCCAGTGGGCGTTACCCAGAAGTCCGTGGAGGGGACTTCGCCGACCTGCGAGCGGTGCAGCCGCTTCTGCAGGGGCGACATCGCGTCGAGGAGGGGGTGGAAAACCGGGACAATGCGTGGGACTTGGCTGACACGTCCAGGATGGGGCGGCGATCCCGGGCCCGTGAGCCTCATGAGGTCCACGTCCGAAGACAGCATCCCCGGAAACCTCACGGTTCGCCGTTCAAACCCACTCAGCCCGATTCCTCCTCATACAGCTTCCGTACGAGCTTGGCCTTGTACTCGTACCGGGGAAGCGAGAGCTCAGAAACAAGCTCCACGTTCGCCCGGAAGATCAGCTTCTCGCGGATCACGGCCTCGATCTCCTTCTTGAGATCCTCCTGCTCCGCATCCTCCACCCGGTGCTCCACCTTGACGTGAATGGGGGGCTTCCAGCCTTCAGGCGGCGGGCTGTGCAGCTGGATCTCGACGGCACCCGTGGTCCTGGGGGCAAACCCCGCGACCACGTCCCGGACCGCAGAGGGATACACATTCACCCCCTGCACCACAATCATGTCGTCGGTTCGGCCGAAGACCCGGATGCAGAACCCGGACCGGCCGCAGGAACAGTCTGTGGCCACGACTTCCACGTGGTCGCGGGTGCGAAACCGCACCAAGGGGATGCACTCCCGGTCCAGGGATGTCAGCACCAGTTCCCCCCGCGTACCGGTTTCGATGGCCAGTGAGGCCCCCGTGTCCGGATCGATGATTTCTGGGTGGACGATCCCCTGGGCAATGAAGTGCATGCCGGTCTGGTGCGGGCACTCCGCAAACATCTCTCCGCACATGTCCCCATTGCCCATCATTTCGAGGAATCGACACCCAAAGGTGTCCTCCACCTCGGACCGCACCGACGGAATGGCCGCACCGGGCTCTCCCCCGGCCATGATGACCCTCACCCCCAGGCTCGCGGGATCGATGCCCCGCTTCCTCAGGCTCGAGCTGAAGTGCAGGGGGAACGAGGATGTGGCGAGAAGCGCATTCGCCCCCACGTTCTGAAAAGCACCGATCAGCCGATCGGTCGCCCCCACACCGATGGGTACGACGGTGCCGATCCTCTGTATAGCGTCGGCGTAGGACGCCGCAATGAGAAACGGCGCCACCACCAGAGGCACGATGCTGTCCGGCCGAAGCCCGCACGTCCAGAAGGCCCTGGCCGCCGCTTCGGTCCATGTTTCCACGTCCCGCGCGGTCAGCCCGATGAAGGTCGGCCTCCCGGTGGTCCCGCTCGTGGAGTAGATCCGCTTGACCTGCTGCATGGCGCAGGCCGCATGGGATCCGAGCGGCGGCTGCTCCAGCTGGCTGTCCCGAAGGTCGCGTTTCTCGGTATAGGGAAGCGCTTCCAGGTCCTCGATGCGGCACACGTCCGACGGGCGGATCCCGGCCCGGTCGAGCTTCTGCCGATAAAATTCGGAGTGGTTCCACACATAGTCCATCTGCTTCAGGAACGCAGCTTCCTGAACCCGGGCGTAGTCCTCGGGCGACAGGGTCTCCATGGTCTCGTTCCAGAAGGCGGAGTGCGCTTCCATGGTCGTCCTTCCTCTTCTCCCGTTCGGGTCTCTCGAGGGTGAAGCCCGAACGTTTCTGAGTGCAAGGCTTGATCGCCCCTTCCCAAGGCCGTGGGGTTCAGCCCACCAGCGCCGGCAGAAAGAGCGCGATGTCCGGAAACAGAATCAGCAGAAACATGAGCGCCACGAACGCGGCCAGGAAGAACAGAATCCCCTTGAAGATGACCTGGATCGGGACATCCGAGGCGACCCCGCTGATCACGAACACGTTGATTCCTACCGGCGGTGTAATGGCACCGATTTCCGTGACGATGACGATCAACACCCCGAACCAAATGGGATCGTACCCCAGGCGCATCGCCATGGGAAAAAAGATGGAGATGGTGAGCATCATGAAGGCCAGGGCGTCCATGAACAGGCCGCCCACGGCATAGATTAACATGATGGCGATCAGGATAAAAACCGGTGGCAACGGGAGCCCGTCCACCCAGGCCGCGAGCTCGAACGGGATGCGGGTCACGGTGAGGAACCGTCCGAACACCACTGCGCCGCCCACGATGATGAAGATCATGCAAGAGGTTCGAATGGTCTCCTCCAGGGACGCCACAAAGCCGGCCCAGGACAGGCGGCGGGTCACCACGGCCAGGGCCAGAGCACCGAAGGCGCCGATGCCCCCGGCCTCCGTGGGTGTGAACCATCCGATGAACAACCCCCCCATGACCAGAGCGAACAGGATGAGGGTTTCGACGATGCCCGACAGAGCCCGCAGGACCTCGCTGCGTGGTGCAGGGGCTCCTGCGGGGCCCAGGTGCGGGTACCAGCGGCAGAGCAGATAAACGCTGACGATGAACAGGGCCGTGAGAATGATGCCGGGGATCACACCGGCGAAGAAGAGTTTCCCGATGGACTGCTGGGTCATGATGCCGTAGATGATGAAGATAGAGCTCGGAGGGATCAGGATGCCTAAGGTCCCGCCGGCGGCCACAGCTCCTGTGGCCAGGGCGGGATCGTAGCGGTACTTCTTCATCTCCGGAAGAGTCACGGTTCCCATGGTCGCGGCCGTGGCCGTCGTGGATCCGCAGATGCTGGCGAAACCCGCGCAACCCGCGATGGTCGCCATGGTGAGCCCTCCCCGGAACCGGCCGAGAAGCTTGTACGTGGCCCGGAAGACCCGCTCCCCCACGCCCGAGTGAAAGCAGATCTGTCCCATGAGCACGAACAGCGGAACCACGGTCAGGGAGTAGGAGTTGAAGGTCTCGAACATGTCCTTGGCCAGGAGGCTCAAGGCAGCGTCGAAGGAAATCACCCACCCGAAACCGCAAACACCCACCAGGGCCATGGCAAACCCGATGGGCATGCGAAGCATGATGAGGAGCAACAGGACGCCGATGCCGATCAGTCCGATCGCCAGGTTCAAGGTACTATGACCCCCGTGTGTTTCCCAGCCGCTCCACCGCTTCCAGCACAATCACCAGACACGTGAGGACGGAGGCCAGGCTGAGGCCGAAGATCAGAGGGTAGTAGGGAATCTTCAACGTCTGGGACAGGCTCCCAAGCCGCTCCAGCTCCAGGCCGTACTGGGCGGCCTTCCAGGCCAGCACGGCGAACAGCAAGGCGCCCAGAAGGGTGGAGAACGCCTGAACGAACCTGCGCGTCTTCTCGGGAAAAAGTGCCACGAACAAATCCACGGCGACGTGGCCCCGCTTGAGCGTGGTGTACGGAAGTCCGAAGGAAATGGTCATCGCCCCCAGGAACCCCACGATCTCGTAGGCCCCCATGATGGGCCGAACCGTGAGACGGAGGACCACGTTCAGCACCACCAGGACCATCATGGCGGCAAGCGCCGCGGAGGCGATCCAGTTGAACCAACGGCTCAGGATTCCCAGAACGGGTCCGGGTGAACGCATGCTCGGCCTCCTGACGAGGGACCGGGCTCCGGCCCATGCTCATTCCAGCCGGCCCCCGGCCCGGACCTCTTTGCTCGATCCGGGGGACTACTCCTCGTACTTCTTCTTCAGGCGCATAATCTCGTTCATCCAGGTCTTCGCCGGAAGGCCTTCAGCCTCGTGATCCTTCACCCACTCGTCGACGAGGGGGCCGGTGCTCTCGTGCCACCGCTCCAGTTCCTCGGGAGGAAGGTGGATCACCTCCAGCTTCTCGGTCATCACGGCCCAACCCAGGCTGGAGTAGGTGGCGTCGTCCCAGGCTTTGCCGGCCACCTCGATCCATTCCTTGCTCACGTCCGTGAAGATCTGCTGGATGTCCTTGGGCAGGCTCGCCCACTTGGCCCGATTCATCACCACGAAAAAGTTGGTCAGATATAGGTAGTTGAGGGTGACGTAATCGACCACCTCAGCCTGGCGGAACCCCCGCAGGCAGTCCAGGGAGACCGAGTTGCCGTCCACAATGCCCTTGGCGAGCATTTCATAGACCTCGCCCTGGGGCGCGGCCACAGGGACGGCCCCGAGCGCCTTCCAGATTCCGGGGGCCGACGTCCGGATCTCGAGCCCATCGAGGTCCTCCAGGCTGCGAATGGCGACCGTGGACCAAACGTGCTTGGGTGCACACACGTGCAGGTAGAGCACGTGGGTGTCCGAAAGCTCCTTGGGCTCGAACTTGCGATAGGCCTCGTTGAGCACGCGGGTGCCCACCTTGGAGGAACCGAACCCCAGAGGCAGGTCAAAGGATGACATGAGCGGAAACCGCCCTGGCGTGTAGTCGAACACCCCGGTCGCGATGTCCGCAATGCCGTCCACCACGCCCTGATAGGAATCCCTGGCGCCCACCAGGGTGCCGCCCGGATACATGTTGATCTTGACGCGGCCGTTGCTGCGCCTCTCCACCTCCTCGGCCCAGGGCTGGCAGATGCTGTGGAACCAAAAGTGGCTCGTAGGCAGGAACGAGGCGTAGTTGAGCTCGATCTCCGGTTTGCTCTTCGCCTCGACCCCGGTGGCAAGGACGCCCATCAGGCCCAGAAAAACCATCAACAACAATCCCTTCTTCATCATGGTACACCTCCTTCAGTGAAGTTCCCAGGCAAGGACGCCGACCCCTGTCACGGCCTCACATCAAGGTGAGGGGCAACCAAAGTACCAGCGACGGAAACAAGAAACAAGAAGAGCAGCACCAGCGCGGCCAGAAGCGTCAGCATGGACGGCCACGTGCCACGAAAGACCTGAAGCAGGTCCGCGTCGGGATGTTCCCGTTGATGACAGAGAGACTCCACCCCACCAGGGACGTAGGGTGTGGGCGATTCATGGTGGCGAGCATGACCACGGCAAACCAAATCCACTCCGCGCTAAACGGCATCAGGATGGGATGAGGGACGGGTCGGGTGATGATGTGGCCGAACGTGTTCACGCTGGAGACGATGACAAGGATCATGGATGTTGTTCGCAGGGTTTCCAGCAGGTTCTCCATGAACACGCACAACGGGCGGTGTTCCTGCAGAGGGCCTTCCTGAAACCAATTCGGCCTCTACGATCTCCTCATTTCGACTGGATCTTGTTTTCACATTGTATCCAGGATTTTATTCCATCTCCACGCTTTGGGCCAGAAAAATGTGAGCGGATCGATTTCGTATTGCGCTTCCTCAACAAAACCGCAATGGTATTTTCAGGGACAGGACACAATCTTCGGGAGGGAGCCCTTGACGGCGCGTCACGGAAAGCACCACATCGATCTCATCGGATTTCCCATGGACCTGGGCGCCGACCGGCGGGGCGTGGGCATGGGACCGTCCGCCCTGCGCATCGCCGGGCTGAGCGGACGGCTCGCCGACCTGGGGTACGAGGTGACGGACCTGGGCGACATTCCCGTGGAGATTCGCGAGCGCCAGACCATCTCCAACCCGAGGCTCAAGTTCCTGGAGGAGGTCCTGGAAAAATCGGAACTCCTGGCCCTTGCCGTGAAGGATTCCCTGGACCGGGGCGCCTTCCCCCTCGCCGTGGGCGGGGACCACACGGTCTCCATCGGGTCTGTGGCCGGGCTGAGCGCCCACTGCCGGGACCGGGGGCTTCGGCCGGGCGTGCTCTGGATCGATGCCCACGCAGACATGAACGACGAGGAGACCACCCCGTCCGGCAACATTCACGGGATGGCCCTGGCCGTCTGCCTCGGGTATGGGGAGGCGCGGCTCACCCGCCTCCTGGGGTTCTCTCCCAAGCTCGAGCCCGGGCACACGTTTCCGGTAGGGGTGCGGAGCATCGATCCCGACGAGCGGGGAATGATTCGAAAGGCGGGGCTCCATGTCACCACCATGGCGGACATCGACCGCCGGGGCGCGGCCGCGGTGATCGAGGAGATCCTGGCGTCCCTCCGGAAGGAGGTGGACGCGATCCACGTCACCTTCGACGTGGATGCCGTGGATCCGTCCCTGGCCCAGGGGGTGGGTACGCCCGTGGCCGGAGGGCTGACCTATCGCGAGGCCCACCTCATCATGGAGACCATCGCGGAGTGCGGCAAGCTGAGCAGCATGGACGTGGCCGAGGTCAACCCCACCCTGGACAACCGCAACCAGACGGCGGTGCTGACCGCCGGGATGGTGGCCTCCTGCCTGGGCAAGCGCATCCTTTGAGCTTCCGCGAAAAATGGTCTTTCCGGTCAATCTCGGATTCAGGCTGCGGGGCCGGTCGTGCGGCGTACAACACCGTACGCCTCCTCCCGACCCCTTGCCTTCCTTGACCTTGACCGAAAATCCTCATTTTTCGCTGGAAGCTCATTCCAGAAATGGCAAGCCCCTCTCCCCGATCTAGGGGGAAAAGGGGCTTGCCGGTTGATCTTTAGGCTACGCCGTGGGCTGGGCCGGACGGTTGTTTTTTCATCTTCAATCTGTTGATTTTCTCTTCGTGCCCTTCGGGCCCTTCGTGGTGAATCCTTCCCTGTCTACGCCGCCGCCACCTCGATCCCCAGGGCCTTCTCCTTCTCCGCCACCAGGAGCCGCGTCTTGATCAC
>CAYYVD010000238.1:0-7861 GCA_964475045.1 uncultured Desulfobacterales bacterium
CGCGCAGTAGGCGGTCTGCCCCCTGGAGCCCACCAGCCCGCAGGTGGAGGAGATGTTCACCACAGCCCCGCCCCCGGTTTTCCGCAGGAGGGGAACACCGTGCTCGACGCACAGAAACACGCCCTTCAGGTTCACGTTCATGAGGCGGTCCCACTCGGCCTCGGTGGTCTCCTCGATGGGTTTGTCAAAGGCGATCCCGGCGTTGTTGACCAGCACATCCAGCCGACCGTAGACGTCGGAGACCTCCTGGAAGAGCGCCTGCACCTGACCGCCTTCGGTGATGTCGATGCACCGGTACAGGAGCGAGGGCCCGTCCCGGCGCTCCCCGAGCGCCTCGACGTACTCGCAGGGCCCCGTGTCCGCAATGACCACATGGGCTCCCTCGGCAAAGAGCTTCTCCACGATGGCCCGGCCGATGCCCCGGGCGCCGCCGGTGGTCACGGCCACCTTTCCTCGAAGTCGTTGCATGGGTTGCCCCCCTGATTCACGTTTTTCTCACCCGCCGATCCGCACGGAAACCCCGCGGGAGGCGAACACGGATGCTGCAGCCACGAGACGTCCCTCCGACGGCGGTCTGAGGTCCTCCAGGGTGTATGCGCGGCCCAGCCTGTCATAGGTCGCCCGGCCGTACCGGTGGTAGGGCAGAGGGACATCAGGCACACCCCCCGGCGAGGTCGTCCGGCCTGCGGAACTGAACGGACCGGCCGATGATCTCGTCCTGCACGTCTTTTGCGAGCTCCACGAAGTAGGCCGTGTACCCGGCCACGCGCACCAGCAGGTGCCGATGGGCCTCGGGGTCCTGCTGCGCGGCCAGGAGGGTCTCGGTGGACACGACGTTGAACTGCACGTGGTAGATGCCCAGGTCGCAGAGCCCCTTGAGGAAAGCCATCATGTTCCGGATGCCGCGCCCCTCCTGAAAGAAAGCCGGTTCGAGCTTCAGGTTCAGGAGCGTGCCGGACGTGCAGACGGCGTGGGGGATTCGGGAGACCGACCGTAGCACGGCCGTGGGGCCCTCCAGGTCCGTGCCTCCGGTGGGCGAGATGCCGTCGGTCAGGGTGGTCCAGGCCGGACGGCCCGACGGCAGGGCCCCCACGGTCTTGCCCATGGCCACGTGGGCTGTGACCGGAAGCATGCCGCAGTTCATGGGGCCGTGCCGTCCCCGATACCCCCGGATCTCCTCTGCGATGAACCAGAACATCCCGGCGGCCAAGTCGTCGGCGCGGGGATCGTCGTTGCCGAACTTCGGGGCCTCCACGCAGGCCCTGCGCACCCGCTCGTGTCCTCGAAAGTCGTCCTCCAGGGCCTCGATCAACGCGTCCCAGGACAGGAGGGCCTGGTCGTAGACGAGGTGACGGACTGCGCTGAGGCTGTTCACGAAATCCGCCACACAGTCCAGGATGACCCCGTTGCCCCGGTTGTACTCGGCTCCACCCCAGCAGTAGTCCTTCCCGGTCTCGACGCACCGGGCGAAGGAGAGGGAGGCCGCAGGCACAGGGCGGTCCTCGTACACGTCGTCGATCACGTGGTTGGCCTCCACCACATGCCGGATCACTTGCCGCAGCTGGGTCTTCACCGCCTCCTTGAAGTCGTCGAAGGTGGAGAAGGTTCGCGGGTCCCCGGTTCGGACGCACAGCGGAAGCCCGGTCTTTCGGTGCACCCCGTCCAGCAGGGCCAGCTCCACGAGGCTTGCCAGGTTGACGTCCACAAAGGCCGTGAGCTTCTTATGGTGGAGAGGTCGTTGACCGCATCCTCCCCGGTCTCGGTCACGCCGCCGCAGCAGACGTTCTGGAACATGTTGTACCCCGCCGCCACCTCGGCGGTCCGGGCGTCTTGAAAGAGGCAGGGCTCGGAAAACTTGACCCACAGGCAGTCCAGGACCTCCTGGCACTCCTCGGGGGTGATTCGGCCCTCGTTCAGATCCGCCGCGTAAAAAGGAAACAGGATCTGGTCCAGGCGGCCGGGGTTGTACGAAGCGGCGTTCTGTTCCATGAACAGGCAGACGTGGTAGAGGTACAGGGACTGAACCGCCTCCCGAAAGGTCCGGGCCGGTCGGGCGGGCACGCGGTCGCAGATTCCGGCGATCGCCTGGAGCTCGGCCCTGCGGCGCGGGGAGGCTGCCTCCCCGGCCAGCCGGCGGGCCTCGGCGGCATACCGTTCGGCCAGCGTGACGACGCCCTCGGCTGCAACCAGCAAGGCCTGAAGGTAGGTCTGCCGCTGGTGGTCCTCTGGGTCCGTGGGATCCAGGCGGGCCATGCGGTCCTCGATTCGGGCTCGAATGCCGCTCACGCCCTCTCGAAGGACGGTGTCGTACCCGGCAGTGAGCTCCCCGGGGCCTCGAACCGCCTCAGGCTTTCCTTCGGTCTCCATGAAGCTTCGGGTCAGGATGACGGCGTTTTCCAGGTCCATGCTGGGTCGCGTGTTCAGGACCCGAGTGCGCGCCTTCTCGATGCGCCACGCAAAGGGGGACGCGCTCAGGCCGGTGTCTTTGGAGGCGCTGCAGGCGTGAATGGCGCGGCTCCTTCCTGCTCCGGATCCTCGGCCGGGCATGAGAGGGGTTCGTCGTCGGTGTGGAACGACCTCTTCAGCTCCAGGTTGACGATGTTCAGGTGCTCGTGCATGGCCGCGGCCGCCCGTTCTCCGTCTCCCGCGGTCACCGCCGCCACCACGGTCTCTGCCGTGGCAATGGCCCGTTCGATGTTGAACCGTTCGAAGGTCTTGAGGGAGCCCCCCATGAATTCGATGTAGTGATGGGCCTTGTCGACCAGGAGCTTGACGATCTCAGCAATGACCTTGTTGCCCGTGGCTTCGGCCAGGGCGATGTGGAAGTCGAAATCCACGGGGTGGAAGACCTCGTTGCTTCGGGAGCTCCTGCGCAGGCTCTCGAGGACATCTTTCAGTCGTTCCACCCGCTCCGGATCGGCGGTCTCCGCCGCCACCCTCGCGGCCCCGCACTCCACGATCTCCCGAGTCTCCAGGAGCTCGGCCAGGGAGACCGCCTCCAGGGCCTGGTGGAAGCGGGAGCCTTCCTGGGTGCTTCCGGGGAGCTCCTGGGTGATGAAGGTCCCCTTCCCGCGGACGACCTCGAGGTAGCCCATGGCCATGAGGATCTTGATGGACTCCCGCACGGTGCCGAGACCCACCTCGAACATGCGGGCCAGCTCCCGCTGCGGGGGCATGCGCGCCCCCGGGGCCAGGTCTCCGGACCGCACCTGCCGAAGGATCTGCTCCACCAGGATCTCGGGGGCGGAGTGGACATGGATGGCGTCGAACTTCAAAGGGCGTCCTCAGCTGTTCAGAACACATGAACTCATGATCTTAGGGCCTATCACGGGGGGCGGACTTCGTCAAGGATGGTTTTCGGCACACATCGTGCGGTGTTCCTGCCGGGGACCGTTCTGCCGGTCGACGACGAGCCCATGGTCATGGACGTGGGCGGGCCCATGCAGGAAAAGCTGGGTTACCGGGTCATGAGCGCCCTCGGGGGGCGGGCCGCGGTCGAGCGGGTCCAGGAGCAGCGGGGACGCATCGATCTGGTGATCCTGGACATGGTCATGCCGGACCTGAACGGCGGGGAGACCTTCGACCTCCTCAAGGAGGCGGACCCGGGGATCAAGGTGCTCCTCTCCAGCGGGTACAGCCTCGACGGGCAGGCCCGGGACATCCTGCGACGGGGCTGTGACGGGTTCATTCAGAAGCCGTTCGGCCTGTACGAGCTCTCCCGCAAGCTGAACGAGATCCTCCAACCCGCCTGAGATGGACCTTCAAGGCCTCTCCATTTCTCCCCCTTGACTTACAGTCAATCTTACAGTACGCTGCGGTTGTGCAGTTCACAGAAGCATCCGGAGGGCCCATGAAGCTGACCGAGAAGCAGAAGGCCGTTCTGGCGTATCTCTCCCAGTATCAGGAGGCCTGGGGGCAGTCCCCCAGCTTCGACGAGATCCGCGCCCATTTCGGGTTCGGCTCCTACAACACGGTGACCACCTACCTGTCGCACCTGGAGCGGAAGGGGTACATCCGCCGGCTCGGACCGAAAAACCGCAAACGGGCCGTGGAGGTGATTCGTCCCGTGGAGAGCCGGCGGTACGAGGTCCCCCTGCTGGGGACCGTGGCCGCGGGCCGTCCCATCGAGGCGGTGGAAACCCCGGACGTGATCGAGGTCCCCCCGTCCATGCAGGGCCGGGGGGACCACTTCGTGCTTCGCGTGGCCGGGGACTCCATGCGGGACGACGGCATCCTGGACGGCGACTACGTGGTGGTCCGCAGGCAGCCCACGGCCGAGAACGGGGAGACCGTGGTGGCCCTGATCGACAACCAGGCTACCGTCAAGAAGATCTACCGGCGGGGCGATCACGTGGAGCTCCGGCCCGCCCACCAGGGGATGCCGTCCATGTTCGTCCGGGAAGGGGACCTGAGGATCGAGGGCAGGGTGGTGGGGGTGGTGAGACACTACCCATGAGCCGGCACATCATCCACTTGCACATTCCGGCCTTTCCCATCGCCGTGGAGCGCGTGGCCCGGCCCGAGCTTCGGGGCCGGCCCGTGGCCGTGGCGTGGGGGCGGTCCGCCCGGACCTCCCTGCGCTGCGTGTCCTCCGAGGCCCGGCGGGAAGGGGTCTTCCGGGGCATGCCCCTGGGCCGGGCCCTGGACGTCTGCCCAGGCCTCGCCGTGATCCGGCCGGACCCGGACCGGACCGAGAAGGCCGGCCGTCTTCTGGCGGAGACCGCCGCCCGGTACACCCCCTTGTGGGAGCCTCCCCGGCCCGGGCACGTCTACCTGGACGTCACAGGGACCTCCCGGCTCTGGGGGCGGGCCAAGGACACGGCCGACCGGGTCCGCCGGGAGGTCCTGGCGCGGTTTCGGCTGGCCGGCACCGCGGGCGTGGCCGGCAACAAGATGGTCTCGAGCATCGCCTCCCGCATTCACGCCGCACCGGGCATCCTGGACGTGGACCTCGGCCGGGAGGCGGTCTTCATGGCCCCCCTGGAGGTGGGCGTCCTTCCCGGCATCGGGCCGGTGCGCCGGAGACGCCTCCTGGAGGAGTTGAGCATCACCCGGGTCCGTCAGGTGGCGGCCCTGGAGGCGGGGGACCTCCAACTCCTCTTCGGATACCGGGGCCAAGTTCTCCACCAGCGCGCCCTGGGCATCGACCCCACGCCGGTGGTCCCGCCGCGAAGACAGCCCGCCGTTCAGGAGGAGATCGCCCTGCCCGAGGAGGACAACGACGACCGCCGCCTCCTGGGACGTCTGTTCACCCTGGTGGAGTCCTGTGCCCGAAGGCTTCGGGAGCGGGACCTGGCTCCCCGAAAGGCGGGGCTCCTCTTCCGGTATGTAGACCGGCGGGAGGAGGTACGCCGGATCGGCCTGGCCGGGGACGCCGCCTGGGACCTGGATCTCTACGTCCCCCTGGAGCGGGCGTTTCTTCGAGCCTGCAGACGCCGGGCCCGGGTGCGGTTCCTGCGGGTCTGGTTCACGGACCTGGTCCCGCCGGCCGGGCGTCAGCTCTCCCTGTTCGACGCCCCGCCGTCTCCGGGCGGGGCCCGGGCCGGGGTGACCCGGGCCCTGGACCGCATCCGGGTCCGGTACGGAAACGGCGCCATCCGGTACGGTCGAGGGCGGGGCGTTCAGGAGGAGAGAATTCAAGGGGTCGAGGGAAGGCCTTCCGAGCCACCAACCACGAACCACGGACCACGGAAGTCATGAGCCATTTCGTCCATCTCCACGTCCATTCCCACTACTCCCGGGGCTGGGGCCTTCCGGACGCGGCGGACCTGTGCCGGGCGGCCCGGGGCCGGGGCATGGACACCCTGGCCCTCACGGACACCAACGGCCTCTACGGCCTGATCCCCTTTCTGGAGGCGGCCCGGGAGACGGGCATGCATCCGGTGGTGGGAAGCGAGCTCACGGCCGGACGGCACCGGGCGGTCCTCCTGGTCCGGGACGGGGAGGGCTATGCCAACCTCTGCCGCCTGATCTCGGCCCGCCACTGCGACCCGGAGTTCGACCTGCCCTCCTCCCTGCGGGAGCACCGGAGGGGGCTGATCGTGCTGTCCGACGACGCCGAGCTGCTCAAACGCCTCCGCAGGGACGGGGCCGAGGACCTGTTCGTGGAGATGTCGCCGGGCCACGGCATGCCCCGGTGCATCGCCTTTTCCCGGCGGACCGGCATCCCGCCCGTGGCCACCAACCGGGTCTGCCTCCTGGACCGCGGCCAGCGCCCCCTCCACCGGGTGCTCCGGGCCGTGGCCCTGAACACCAAGCTCTCGCGCCTGGGTCCGGAGGACACCGCCCGGGAGCACAACACCTTGTGCACCCCTCAGGAGATGATCGACCAGTTTCCACACGCGCCCCAGGCCGTTCGAAATACCCTGCGGGTCGCCGCCCGGTGCCGGACGGACTGGCCTCCGGGCGGGCTCGTGTTTCCCCGGTTCGAGCGAATGAGCGACGCAGAGGCCTTCGAGCGGCTTCGCCGCCTCACCCTGGAGGGGTGCCGCCGCCGGTACGGCCGCATCACCCGGGCGGTCCGGGAGCGGGTGGCCCACGAGATGCGCATCATTCGGGAGAAGGGCTTCGCCCACTACTTCCTGGTGGTGGCGGACATCACCCGCAAGACGCCCCGGTCCTGCGGCCGCGGTAGCGCCGCGGCCTCCATCGTGGCCTATGCCCTGGGCATCACCCACGTGGACCCCATTCGGCACAACCTCTTCTTCGAGCGGTTCCTGAACCCGGGCCGGCTGGACCCGCCGGACATCGACGTGGACTTCGCCTGGGACGAGCGGGAGCAGGTCCTGGACGGCGTGTTCGCCCGGTACGGCCACGGCCGGGTCGCCATGGTGGCCAACCACAACACCTACGGCGCCCGCTCGGCCGTGCGGGAGGTGGCCAAGGTGTTCGGTCTGGCCGACGAGGAGATCGGCCGGGTCACCGGCAAGATCGGCTACGGGTGGCGTCTGCGGGAGGTGTGGGAGGGCCTGACCTCCCACCCCAGGATGCGGGGGCTTTGCTTCGATTCCCCCTGGGACGAGATCCTGGCCACGGCGGTCCGGCTCGAGGACCACCTGAACCACCTGTCGGTCCACTGCGGCGGCGTGGTGATCGTGCCCGACGAGATCCGCCGGTACTGCCCGGTGGAGATCTCCGCGAGCGGCGTTCAGGTGCTCCAGTGGGAGAAGGAGGCCGTGGAGGAGGCGGGCCTGGTCAAGATCGATCTCCTGGGCAACCGGAGCCTGGCCGTGATTCGGGACGCCCTGGCCATGGTGGAGGAGAACACAGGCCGGCGGATCGACTACGCGGACTGGGACCCCCTGGACGACCCCGAGACCCTGGGGATCTTCTACCGGGGCGAGACCATGGGGGTGTTCTACTTCGAGAGCCCGGCCACCCGGCAGGTGCTCGTCAAGGTGGCGAGCGGGTTCACGCCGGAGGCGTACCGCCGCCAGGATCCCTTTCAGCTGAACGTGATCGTGACCTCCATCATCCGCCCCGCCTCGAACCGGAGCATTCGGGACTGGGTGCTGCGCCTCCACGGTGCCCCCTGGGACGTGCCCCATCCGCGGCTTCGTCCCGTGCTGGAGGAGACCCTGGGCGTCATGGTGTTCCAGGAGCAGCTCAGCCGGGCGGCCATTCACCTGGCCGGGTTCGACCCGGCCGAGGCCGACACCCTTCGCAAGGTGGTGAGCAAGAAGCACCGGGAGAAGAAGCTTCGAGACTTCCACGCGCGGTTCCTTCGCGGGGCGGGGGAGAACGGTGTGCCCCGGGAGACGGCCGAGGCGACGTGGGACATGATGATGGGGTTCGACGGGTACAGCTTCTGCAAGCCCCACTCGGCCAGCTACACCCTGGTGGCCTACAAGTCGGCCTGGCT
>CAYYVD010000239.1:0-7859 GCA_964475045.1 uncultured Desulfobacterales bacterium
TCTCTGTTGCTCCGATATAAAACTCCCAGAGCTACAGGTGATTTAGGAGAGCCCCATATCTTCGGGCAATGGGAGGCAAAGACAGGCCACAAAGCCCTCCCATGACAGTGCGCACCCCCCCGAACGCTGCGTCCACGGCTCGTGGCGGGACGAATCGCTCAGATTAGGTACCATTCGCCTCCAGACTTCCTGAAAACGCCCGGACGAGCGCTGTTTCTGGACGGCTCGGAATCCTTAGCGACATCCCGCGCGCCGTCTCGGTCGTTGGGATCTCTCTCACTGGAACGATGGCGTTCCATGTGGCGTCGCCCTGCAAGCGCCCATCCCCCAACACATGTCGGGGAATATCAATCCCTGTTTTCGGGGGTCCGCTGTGGGACCAAGAATCCTCTCGGATCAATGGCACAAAGACCCATCCCCTCGGCGATTTCATTGAACACTGGGAGCTGTTCATGAAGGATGTGCTCCCAACGATCCAGATGCCGATCCAACTCAATCTCCAATCGGCCGAAGACCTCGTAGTGAGCAGCGGTCGGAGCGGCGTCACCCAACTCCAGGTTGTAGCGCAGTCCAGAGAGCCGATTGTTAAGTTTGATGGGAAAGGCGATCTTGTCTTTTGGGCTTTGATTTCGGATCTGATAGAGTTCGCCTTCCACTGCCCGGAGGCTGTCCAGCAAAGCGGCCGCAACGGGTTGAAGGCGGGCCAAAGTCACTTTTCGGCCCCTAACCTCCTCCGCCCGTTCAATTCTGCGTTCAACCTGCTTCCTCAAGGCCCTGATGGCGATGACGGTCCGGTTTGCATCGGATGTTCGGTCTCTAATGCCGGAGGCAAGGTCGAACTGTTCCTCTAGATTCTGCGCCGAGACATCTCGGAGACGGGGGTCCAAAGCCACATTGAACGTGCGGACAAGCTCCCGCTGCCCTTCTGTCAGCTTGACTTGATACCCCCCCGGCACTCCCCAGGGACCTCGGGCGGGGTTCCCCCCCTCGAGGATGATGCCGTCGAAGACCACAGCCCCAGTGTGTCGAAGATTCCACTCAACCCTGTGCAGACCGGGAGTGCTCGGCACGTCAGCAGCGTCTGGGCCGGTTCCTAAAACACGCACCAAATCCCCGTTAGCGGCCAGGATCTCGATCCTGAGATCCGGGGCGTGTTCGGCAAGGTAGTAGTCAATCGGAACTGGGCGAAATCGCCGGATACCGTCTGGTGGTTGAAATAAGTGCACCCTCAGAAGTTTCGACTTCACAGCCAGTTCCCGGAGGGGAGCCACCTCATGAAGGACAAAGAAAGACCGGCCATGCGTAGCGATGATCAGGTCGTGACCTTGGACTGCTAGATCGATGACCGAGAGGTCCGGAAGATTCAGTGAGAGGGAGTACCATTGACTGCCAAGGTCGTAACTCAGATAGGGGCCGTGTTCTGTCCCGGCGTAGAGAAGACCGGGCTGGCGGGGATCTTCCCGGATGCAATGAAGGAAATCGTTGGCCTGAATTCCTGACGTGATGGAGGACCATGTTTTTCCGTGGTTCTGAGTCACCCAGAGGAAAGGAGTCCGGTCATCAAGCTGGTAGCGGTTTCCGGCGACAAGAGCCCGTCCCACATCATGGGGAGACGCCTCGACGCACGTGACCTCGGTGAAGGGGAGCATATCTGGGGGCGTCACGTCGAGCCAGGTGTCACCTCCGTCCCTCGTGAGGTGCACCATACCGTCGTCCGATCCGACCCAGATCGTACCAGCATGAAGGTGCGAGGGCGCAACGGTGGTTAGGGTCGCGTAGATCTCGGGGCCATCCTGATCCAGGATGATCATTCCGCCTGAGTTTCCGAGGGTCGTCAGGTCAGCCCGCGTCAGGTCCGGGCTAATCCTCTCCCAGGTGTTGCCGTCGTCATGGGTGCGCCAGAGATGTTGGGATCCAGCGTAGAGGACGCCGGGATCTGCAGGGGAGAACGCGATGGGGAAGACCCAGTTCCAACGTTCGGGCATGTCCTTCGCCGGCTCCCCCATTACCATGAATGGAAGGGGCTGGACATCCCGGACGTTAGCGGCAGCTCGGTCAAAGCGAGTCAGAGTGTTGGTCGCCCCAGCGAAAAAGATATCCGCGTTCGTCGGTTTGGAGGCAATGGAAGCGTTTTCGCCCCCACCGACCGAATAGATCCGGATTGCAAGGGGGTCTTCAAGATCTGTTTGATGCCAACCCTGGTCACTGGCAATACAGATGGTCGTGTTGTCCTGTTGGGCCCCACAGATGTGGTAGGGGACCTCTTTTGTCAGCGTCACCCCATACATCTGAGCGGTGGGGAAATCTTGCTCAGTCCAAGTCGCCCCTCCGTTGACCGTCACCGCGGCGCCTCCGTCATTGGCGGAGATCATCCGGTCTGGATTCTGCGGATCGATCCATAAGTCGTGGTGATCCACGTGTGGGGTTTGAATCACAGAGAAGGTCTTTCCGCCATCGGTAGACTTCTGAAGTTCATAGTTTAGGACATAGATCACATCCTGATCCTGTGGATCAGCAACAATGCGAAGAAAGTAGAAAGCTCGTTGCCAGAGGGCACGGTTATCATTGACGTGATGCCAGGTGACTCCTCCGTCGTCGGACCGGTATAGCCCCCCGTCCGGGGCCTCCACGTTGGCGTACACCCTCTCGGTATCAGCCGGTGAGACCGCAACGGTTATCTTCCCCAACGGTCCCCCGGGAAACCCCGGTCGTCGTGTGAGTTCATCCCAGGAATCGCCACCATCGGTCGATTTGAAAATCCCCGAGCCTGGGCCACCACTCCAGAGCTTCCAAGGCTGACGATAGACTTCCCAGAGAGTGGCGAAAAGGACGTTTGGGAGATGAGGATGCAGGGTCAGGTCCACAGCTCCAGTTCGTTCGTTCCGGTAGAGGATCTTCTCCCAGGTCCGTCCCCCGTTCTTCGAACGGTAAACCCCTCGGTGCCGATGGTTCTCGGGAAGGCCTGGACCCTGAGGACGAAACGGGGGGCCAAGGGCCGCAACGTAAACGACGTCGGAATCTTCTGGATGAATCCGAATCCGCGAAATGACCTGAGTCCGTTCTAGCCCAATGTGTGACCAGGTGTTACCACCATCGTCCGACCGGTACACGCCATCCCCCTGCATCACGTTTCCCCGCAACTGGGACTCCCCCATACCCAGATAGACGACATCGGGATTGGACGCGGCGATAGCCACCGCTCCCACTGAGGAACTCCCGATCTGCCCATCGGTTACCGGAACCCACGTCGTCCCTCCGTCTTCCGTCCTCCATAGTCCTCCTCCTGTGGCTCCGAAGTAGTATTCGTTCGGTCGCTCCAAGCTTCCGGCCACCGCAATCGAGCGCCCCCCCCGATTCGGGCCAACATTCCGCCAGTATAGAAACCCCTGGAGGTCAAGAGAACCGCGCTCTATCCGTCCCTGCCTCGGCTGGGGCCTCTCCTGAGGAGACAGGGGAAGAACCTGGCCGGCCGTCCCAACCGAATAGGTAGGAAGTAGAGCCAGCGCAAACAGGAAATTCCAGCAGAAACAGGAGAGCGTCATCGTCCCAGGCTCGGGTTGTTGAAACGCTCAACGGCCGGCAGCGGGAAACAGGAGTCGGTGCCGTAAGCACCGCCCTTGATGAATGGAGTGCCGGCCTCTGGCGTGCGATTCAGACCGAGGCGAATCACATCACCCAAGTGATGGCCCTCCAGGAAGAGCTCGGCTCTCCGTTCATAGACGAGCTGTTCCGTGATCTCCTCGAGATCCTGACTCTCGAACCCTGGGAGACCCACTTGATCGTGAAGCAGGTTGATGAGCCGCACAGCCTCCTGCAGGTCCCCAGCTTCCAAAGCGGCTTCGGCGAGGATGAGTTGTGCCTCCTCCCACGTCGCCAGAGGTATGGAACTGCCCGCGCTCGGGTATTTGGATTGAAGCCAGAGCTCCTGGAGACCATCATTGGTGCTTTGTCCCGCATCGACGAGTTCGACTCTCGGGTCGGGAACGCCGGCAAAGGACAGGTTCCGGTAATCATCCTCAACGGTGATCGCAGCCTGACGGCTGTTCTTGACCCAAACCTGGTTCTCCCGTCGTTGGGAGACGGAGGAGTACCCCGCAAAATAGATGAAGCCCTTCGGAACATCTTGAGCCACCGAAGCCGCTGAAGAAGAATTTCCTAGATTCAGGAGGGTGCGGGCCTTACCTACTCTGGCCAGATTTAAGATATCCGTCGCTCCTTCTGCCTGAGCAGCCTCGATTGCCCGGTCAAACCTGTCCCGGGCCAAGGCAAAGATGCCTGATCGGTTCACCTCTGGCCCCGAGTCGAAGGCTGCGGAGCACATTGCCTCGCCCATCAGAAGATAGCTGTAACCAGCGTACACAACTGCTTTGGCGATTAGTTCACCTCTCCCGGATACCTCACTATCCGTCCAGCTGTCCAAGAGTTTCAAAACATTGTCGGCTTGCCAGCGGGCCTGTGAAAGAGGAGCGTAAACGCCCACGGCACCAGCAAGGGAGGTCGTGGTGAAAATGTTGTCGCAGCTCGCACCGCCATAGTAGCTTTCATTGTAGGTGCGTCGGTCATAATCCTGAAGGTGAACCGAACTGGATCCGTCTTGTAGTTCGTCACCCGCGAGACCCCCCGCAACGATGTAATGAGAAAGAGCGCACTCGAAATCGGCGATGGCGCCAAGCACAAGGGTCTGTGCGTTTTCCGGTACTTCAAACTCAGAAGCCGGAATCCGGGAGGGTACGTCGACAGCAATCAAGTCATCGAGGAAATCGCTGCATGCTCCCAAGCCCGCAACGATGGCAAGCAGCAGTAACGACCTCCAGAGAGCGGATAGCATCCTATTCATGGTACTCCTTCCAGCTAGGGGGGCGTGGGACGCCATTTGATCTCATGTCGAGGTGGATCAGAAGGAGAACTTGAGGGACGTAATGAACTGAACCGGTGGTGGAATCTGGCCGTAGTTGATCGGTGGATCCCTATCAGCCAGAAAATTCTCCTCTGGATCGAGACCGCTATAGCCCGTCCAGACATAGAGATTTCTGCCCGACACGTTGATGCTAGCCCGGCTGAAACCGAACCGCTGCACCAGATCATCGGGAAGCGTGTAGTCCACGGAGATTTCCCGGAGTTTTGCGAAGCTTCCATTCTCGAGAGGAGCCGAAGAATTGAAGAGGCCCAGTTCGGCTACCCGGACGGGATCGAAATTTTCCGGCCGTACGTTCTCCTCACACACCTGAAACACCTGGCACCGGAGCCACAGGTCACCGTTATTCTTCTCATTCCCGACCATGAAATCGATGAGCCCGTGGATCCGGAACCGGCCGAAGAGGGTGAGGTTCGAAGCGAAAGATCCCTGAAACTCGGGTTGAGGATGCCCGACATAGACCCGCGGGTCCTCCGAGCAAGGCACAGGAGGACCACCATCCTCCGCCGCGCAAAGGGCATTGACCACGTTGCCTTCCGCGTCTTTCTCGGCACTTACTACCTTGTTCATGAACCAGGAAGAAACCGGGTATCCTTCGCTGTGGCGTCCGAGGTTGTTCAGTGATAGGAAATCCACTCCCGGCACACCAAGCTTCTGGATCTCGTTTTCGTTCCTGGCCAGCGTGAGAGTCGCCTCCCAGCGCAAGTCTTGGCGGTTGACGACGTTTCCCGTCAGGAGGAGCTCGAAGCCCTGGTTCGTAATCTCACCCGCGTTGACGAACTGTTGGCCTAGGAAGCCGCTGGAGGGAGGGAGGTCTCGGAGGAGGATCGCATCTGTCGTCCTCTGGTGGTAGTAAGTGAGATCCAGCCCGAGACGCTCCTCGAAGAGCCCTGCTTCAAACCCGATCTCGAATTCCTCCCCCTTCTCCGGTCCCAGGTCCGGATTCCCAATGGCCTCCGGACTCCCAGCGGGATCATCGTTTGGTCCCGTGATTGGCCGATAGGTTCTAAGAGCGGCGAAGGCCTCGGGTTGTTCGCCGGACTTCCCCCAGGCCCCCCGCAGTCTTAACTGATCCACGAACCCGACATCCCAAAACGGCTCTTCGCTGATGACCCAGCTCGCGCTGACCTTCGGGTATGTGATGAAATCGAAATTCTCCCCAAACGCACTGTTGTCATCTGCCCGGATCGCTCCCGTCAGAAAGAAGCGGTCCTTCCATCCAAAGCGTTGTTGGAGATAGACCCCAACGGTGGTGTTCTCTACAAGATCCTCTCCCGCGAATGATCGGGCCGTCCCTGAGATGGCTGTGATTCCAGCAGAAGGGAACTCGTAACCCTCGAGGTTAGTCAGCTTGATCCGCGTGTCATTATATTGAACCCCCCCTGACGTGCTGGACGAGACGCTCTCCGTCACAGGCAGGTTCACGGTACTACCATAGTCGAAAGAAAACAGGAGGACATTCCGGGCATTGATGGTTTTCAGACCTGCGGATCTGCTGGATCCGAAGAACTGAGCAAGCTCGGGGCCGAGACGGGGCGTGAGTTCCACGTTCTCTTCGTCGGTCAGATCGAAACCAACCACTAGGCGCTGGTGGATCCACTCATAGGGCCGATGATTGAGAGTCGCACCTGCAATGTAGCGATCGACATTCTGGGACAGGTCGACGGCTTCCCAAAAAACCTCTGGTGGAGCAACGGAAAAACCCCGGCGGGGACTATTCAGATTGACGGGGCTACTCCACTGGAGGCCCGCGGAGGTCGAATATGTACTCTGGCCGGCCAAACCCAGTCGGCTAGAAGTGAATCCGAGATGCGTATTCAAATCTAGAGACTCGTGCGGGATAAAAGACACGTTCGTCCGAGCCGAGAAACGCTTCTGAACATTTGTCGGCTCTGTTCCCTCGTTCTTTTCGAAACCAGCGCTCATATGGTATTGAATGTCCTCAGCTCCGCCATCGGCGCTGAAGCTATATGCTTGCAGATGACCAGTTTGAAAGGGGTCAGTCCCGCGTTTCTTCTCCAACTCATAGAGATTCATCGAGACGATTTCGCCTGAGCTAGGATTACGCCAATAGTTAGTGGGGAAGTGGTCTCGAGCTTGACCCCCGATCCAGTTCGCGCCTTGGCGAACGGCGAAATTCAGACGAGTGTCCCCCTCTCGGCTGCCCTTCTTGGTGGTAATCTGAATAACACCGTTCGAAGCTTCCGTTCCGTACAGCGTAGCTGCGGCAGGACCTTTGATCACATTGATAGATTCGATGTCATTTGGATTGATGTCGTCCAAGGCTGACCGGATCTTATACCCGCTTGATCCTGAAGGCCCGCCTGCCACCGAATTATCCACTCGAACCCCATCGACGTAAATCAAGGGCTGGTTTCGGAGGGCCATCGATGAGCGTCCACGGATGGTGATGCGGGGACCACTCCCCACCATTCCGGTGCCCTGATGAATCACAACGCCTGGGAGCCGTCCGGTGAGCAATTCGCTTACGGTTTGGATAGGAGCGACCTCTACGAGTTCGGCAGCTTGAATGGAACTGATGGCATTTCCAAGCGCTCTCCGCTGGGTGCCACCAGGAGTCCCCGTCACCACGATTTCACCTAACTCTATTGCCCTCTCTCGGAGGACAATGCGAATGTCCGTAGCACCCGCTTCCGTTTCCACCGTCGTTTCTCGGTACCCAAGCATCATAGTTCGAAGCGTAAACGATCCCGACGGAACATTGTCGATTTGAAATCTCCCCCGTGAGTCTGTAAGCGTACCGAGTCCGGTCCCCTCCACGAAAACCTGCACTCCTGGTAGCGGTCTCATAGACTGGGCCTCGACGACCTCGCCAGACACAGAGTTGGACTGAGCTGCCGTCTCGCAGGGCGCGGCAAGAGCCATCAAGAAACAAGCCAGTGCAAGGGAGAGCCATTTTGACATGGCCGCCCACTCAAGAGGT
>CAYYVD010000240.1:0-7822 GCA_964475045.1 uncultured Desulfobacterales bacterium
GAGCATGGGAATCCCTTTCCGGGCCGCGTCTCTGAGGGACTCGTCCAGCCTGCGCTCCTGAAGACCCCGCATCCCGTCCTGAAAGGCCCCCACACCGGCGAGCACGATCCTGTCGGCGCTCGCCAGCCGCCCGGGATCCTCGGTGATTTCAACCGTTGCGCCTACTTTCTTCAGGGCCTGCTCTACGCTGAACAGGTTCCCCAGCCCGTAGTCCACCACGACGACCCGGGGAGATTCATATCTGCCCTGCGATGGGTCCTGCTGCACCTCCTCCTGCGAGACCTCCAGCACTTGGTCCCGGTTCGCCTGAATATACGCCACCCCGGCCTCTTCCAGGCGCGCCTTCAAGTTCGATACCGACAAGGGCGTGAAGTTTCTCAGAATAGAGCCCTTTCTCTCCACATACTCCTTGAGATACTCCACGTTCCCTTCTTCACGTTTCTCCACGCCGAAGCGCTCGATCGCATGGTAGTGAAAGATCGACGCCGCCACGACGCCGTCCGCGCCGCATTGGCGAATGAGGGCCTCCACGTGACGCTCGTCCCCGGCCCCCCCGCATGCGATGACAGGGACAGGAACGTTTTTGGCCATACGTTCGACCAGTCCCAGATCATAGCCCAGCCCCGTCCCTTCACGATCCACGGAGGTCACCAGCACCTCCCCGGCGCCCAGGTCCACCGCCTCCCCGGCCCACTCCAGGACCTCCCTGCCCGTCGGCTCCCTCCCGTTGTCCGTAAAGGCCTCGTAGCGGCCGGGGGACACCTCGATGGCTTCGATGGAGACCACGATGCATTGGGAGCCGAACACCCTCGCGCATTCCGCGATCAGCTCCGGGTTGCGGATGGCAGCCGTGTTGATGGCCACCTTGTCGGCCCCCGCCCTGAGCAAACGACGAATGTCCTCCACCGAGCGGATACCTCCGCCCACCGTGATGGGGACGAACACGTTTTCTGCAGTCCGACGCACGATGTCCTCCAGGTTGTTCCGCCCGTAGAGGCTCGCCACTGTGTCCATGTAGAGGAGCTCGTCCGCCCCGTCTTGAAAGTAGTAGGTGGAAAACCGCTCGGGCAGTCCCAGCACCCGGAGACCCTCCAAGTGGACCCCTTTGACGAGATTGGCTCCCTTCACGTCCAAGCGAGGAATGATCCGAACAGGCTTCATGACGTACCCTCTTGATCCATGCACAAAAGGCTTTGGTTCAGCGCCTCGAACTCTGTCCGAACATCCTCCTCACAGTCCGTCAGCAACTCGTCATGGTGAAACGCGGCTCGGGTCGGCTGGATACCGCCGGTGATTGAAGGGGTCAAGGCCCCGGAATCGAGCCCCGTGAAGTGCTTGATCTGGTCTACGGCACGTGCAGGATGATCGATGATGTCTTCATAGGAGAGCTCAAGGTAATTCCGCTTCGAAACCCCTTTGGAGCTCAAATCCTTCTTGAAAGCAATTTTTTCTTCGGCGAACCGGCAGCACATATAGGCCGTTCTCGTCAAATCGTTCCATTCCATCCATGAGTCGATATCCTTTTCTCTTACCAGATAGGGAACCCTCACCTTTTCACTTATGGTATGGAAAGGCCACATCACCGCCCCATCGGCCTGAAGGCTGACTTGGCAGAACCATTTCTTGACCATCATGGATGAGAGAACCCTTCGCAGGTCTCTGCCCAAATCCAGAATCTGGACGCTGGGGTACTCGTCGATCAGCAGGGCAAGCACCTTGTAAAAATTGCAGAACTTGAATGCAAACCGCGTCTTCCCGTTCGCTTTCTCCAAAATGGCATCCATCGGTCCCTTGGAGGAGTACCAGCGCTCCAAGGCTTCCTCATAGGGTTTGAACTTCAAGACGCAGGAACCGTTGTCCGTGGCTCTGAAGTTGTACCTTCCCAGCAGGTAGCTCTCGAAGTAGTCGTAATACAAATAGACCTTGATCCATTCAAGAAGGGCTCTTCGGTCCAGAGAATCTTCCGCCGCGCAGGCTTGGGCATAAAAAAGCAGAGGCGGCTCATAGGCATACTCGACGCCTTTGAGCGAACCGACCACCCGTCCTAGCATGGTCGTCCCCGACCGAAAGATGCCTGTCACCACGATCATGTCGTGCAGGCCTTCATCCACACACGCATTCAACCGGTAACCGTTCATGGTTGTCTTCCCGATCCTGTCCTCGAGGCGATGGACCCCCTCCCAGCGCCTGCCCGCCCTACCACGCGGAGAGCCCTCCGTCGACCATGACCACCTGACCTGTGATGTAGGCCGCGGCATCGGTGCATAGGAACAGGACGGGTCCGGCGATGTCCTCCGGCCTGGCCATCCTCCGCAGTGGGACAAGCCTCTCATAGCGTTCCACAAAACCCGGGTCCTGACCGTCGAAGACGCCTCCAGGGCAGACAGCGTTCACCCGGATGTTCCAATCTGCATAATAGGTTGCCAGGTACCTCGAGAAGTTGACGATCCCCCCCTTGATCATGGAGTAGGCCGCAGGCATGGTCATCTGCGTCCCTTCATAGACCCAGAAGTTGGGACCCAGTACGCCGTAATGGGACCCGATGTTGATCAGGACCCCGCTCCGCCGGGTCTTCATGGCTTCGAGCACCGCTTGGGAGCAGAGGAAGTACCCGTTCATGTGCATGTCCACATTTTTTCTCAGGGACTCCGGCTTGACCTCCTCGAACCGCATTCCCCAATCGGACGTTCTCGGATAGGCGTTGTTGATCCAGATGTCGATCCTCCCTTCGTTTTCAAGGATTGTCGAGACCGAGTCATTTATGGAGTCGTGCTCCGTGATATCCAAGAAAATGAAGCGGGCCTTTCCGCCCGCGGCCTTGATGGCTCCCTCGAGCTCCTCGGCCCTTTCCCTGTCCACCTCGCCGATGTAGACCAAGGCCCCCGACTCGGAAAGGGCCGTGCAAAGCGCCGAGCCGATCAGGCCGGCTCCGCCCGTGACGACCGCCACCCGCTGTTCCAGAGACAACGCTTCACGAAAGGTCATTCTGTTTCCTCTGCTCCATCAGAAGTTCAACCAACTTGAAGTCCACCTCGCTGTCAATGTCGATGGATCTCTCCTCCGGCATTTCGTAGAGCCTCACAGCACCTGAGACCACCCGCTCGCGTTTGAAAAGCGCCTCCCTCCTCCAGACATAGATGGAAGCGTTCATGGCATAGACCACCGGCGCGTCCTGTCTCCTCCCAATCCCGTTCGCGCCCGGCTTTGAAAGGGTTGCATATCCAGAGGGGCCGATCTCCACCATGTTGAAGTACGGGTTCTTGTTGGAGCGGTACCCGGTGATCACGGACTCGCACTCAGGATTGTCAAGCGCAAGGTGGATGCAGCCTTCGATATCCTCCACGGTTCTGAGCGGCGAGGTCGGATCAAGGTCCACAATGAGCTCGGGACGCTCGTTCCACTCCTGCATGCAGCGCCGCACGGCGTGCTGAATAACGGGAAGCTTGGGGGCTTCATCGGTGGCCAGTTCGCTGGGTCTCAGGAACGGCACCTCCGCGCCCGCCTCCTTCGCAAGGGCGGCGATTTCGCGGCTGTCCGTTGAAACGACGACGCGACCGATTGACGGGGTCGAGAGGCCCTGCTCGATCGTGTGCACGATCAGGGGTCGTCCTCGAAGCATGCGAAGGTTCTTGTTGGGGACGCCCTTGGACCCTCCCCTCGCGCAAACCGTGCAGAGAACCCTTCTCACGCGCCCTCCCGCTTGATCTCCAGGCAGGTCCGGAGAACGTCCACGGATTCGTCAAAATCGTTCAACGACGCGTCCCCCTCCCGGATCGCCTCCAGAAAGCCGGCCATTTCCTCCACGTACATCTGGTTCGGCGGATACGATTTCAGGTCCAGGACGCCACGCGAGCGCTGCCGTTCGAAGTCGTAGAAGCGGAGGTCCGCATCTCCGAGGCTGAAGTACACCGATCCCTTGGATCCCTGGATATGCAAGGTCCTCAGGGGTGGACGCTGGAGGTAATCCAGGTGGATCTCGATGAGCACTCCGTCCTCGGTCTCCAGCAGAACCGTTGCGAGATCCTCCACGTCGATCTCCAGCGCGCTTACCTTCCGGACCATGGATTTCAACCGCGAGAACCGGCCGAAAAACCAACGGGCGTAATCGACCTCATGCTGAAGGGTCAGAACGACCCCTCCGCCCAGCGCCTTTCGAGCGCTGTAGCTCGTCCGGTAGTCCTCCCAGGGATGCCAGTCCGGAAGATACTGCCCCACCATGAACCTTGCGAAGTAAGGCATGCCGAAGGAGCCGTCCTCCAGCATGGCTTTGAGCTTCCTGAGGTACGGGTGAAAGCGGAGATTGTTGCCCACCCGAAAGGTCAACCCTCGCCGCAGCAGCTCCTCCCGGAGCCCTTCCAGCCCGTCCAAGGAGTCGGACAGGGGCTTCTCCATGAAGATGTGAGCGTTTTGAAGGGCCGCCCACCTTGCGAACTCGAGATGCCGGCTGGTAGGCACGGCAATGATGAATGCGATCGGGGCAAGGTCCTCGATTTCATGAGGCCGGTGGAAGGTCTTCACCCCGTATCTCTTTTCAAAGGCACGGTCTTTTTCCCCGTCCCCGGTCTCCGAATAGGCCACGACGTTCCGGCAGCCGAGGGCCGACAGGTTCTCCAAGTGCCGGGCTCCGATCGAGCCCCGGCCGATCAGGCAGATGGGCCGATTAGAAATATCCACCGTCCAGCCCTTCGAAGACCCTCACAGACTTCCGATACTCGTCCCACTTTCCGATGTCCAGCCATCCGCCGTAAATGGGGAAGACGCTCACCTTCTCCTTAGCGCTCACCCTGGAAATCAGCTGGTTCATATCGAAGGGGGTCTCCTTGGGGATGTAAGAGATGACACGGGGCTCCATCACATAGACTCCGGTGTTGATGATCACGTCGTGCACCGGCTTTTCGGATAGCCGATCGAGCCGGCCGTTTTGCATCTGGATGACCCCGAACGGGATCTTCACCTCGTTGTGGCACCCGATCACCGTCAGGGCCGCCTCGTGCTCCCGGTGCCATTTGAGGATCTCCTCGAAATTCACATCCAGCAGGGTGTCGCAGTTGGTGACGAAAACCGTTTCGTTGAACCGTCCATCCAGGAGCGACAGGCTGCCCGCCGTGCCCAGGAAGTCCTCTTCCTCGATCCATTCAATCTCATAGGCCGAGCTCTTCTCTCGAAGGTAGAGCTTCATGTACTCCTTCTTGTAATTGATGGTGTAGAGGAATCGATGGAAACCGTACCGGAAGAACCGATCCATGATGATCTCCACGACGGGCTTGTTCCCCACTGGAATCAGGGGCTTTGGAAGGATCTTGGTGAAGGGATCCATTCTCGTGCCCCTGCCGCCGGCCATGATGACGACGTGGTTGGGGTGCTCCGCATGGGTCGGGAGCGCCTCCTTGTCCTCCAGCACATCCGTCCAGCTGATGATGTCCGCGATCCGCCCACTTTCATCGAGCACCGGGATCTGCGCGACCTTTTTCTTGATCATCGCTTCCCGTGCACTCTCCAGAAGCGAAGGATGGGATCTCTCGATGGTCGTGCATCGAGTCTGCATCACCTCCTGGATGCCCCTGTCGAAATCCATCCCGTGAAGGATGGCTCTCCGGATGTCCCCGTCCGTGACGGTCCCGAGAAGCCGCCCGCTCTCCTCCACCACGAAGAGGATCTTCTCCCCGGCCTCGTTCAGCTTCTGCACACCCTGCCGGATCGTCAGGGTCCCGGGTATGAGTAGCGCTTTCAGTTTCTCCTTTTCCACGGGTGCTCCGTTCTCATTCGGTAATATCCCTGAACCGCTTCACTGAGTACCTCTCCAGATCGGCGGCCTTCAGAAAATCAACGATGCTCCGGGCGACGTTCGCCCCGGCGTATGGGTTCTCGAGGGTCTCCAGATCGGCCCGGAATGCGGCGGACATCGCCTTCTCGATCCCTTTCGAGACGGCATCGGCCTTGCAAAAAGGGACATCCACGATGTTTTCGGCCCGAATCCTCCCCTCCTGGCGGCTTCCGATGTTCACTACAGGGAGCATGAAAAAAGGGGCCTCGATGATTCCGGAAGACGAGTTCCCCACCATGACGACCGACCATTGGAGGAGAGAAAGGTACCGCAGACGACCCAGGGAATGGAAGAGCCTCGCATGCTCGGCGTGCTCGGCTGCGAAGGCCTGCAGTCGTCTCAAAAGGGTCCGGCCTTCCACGTCCGCGTTGGGGGACGTGACGATCCAGAAGACCTCGGGGAAACGGCCCAACGCCTCCAGAACCTCCCCAATCTCCTCGACGGCCGATCCCGTCTCGAGGGTGACCGGATGGTACGTCACGACTCCCCAGGGCCGATCAACCGGGACCTCCAGCGCTTCGGAAAGGGCCTCCCGGTCCAGAAGGTGTAGATTGCGGATGTTGTCGGACGCAAGCGCTCCGAAGCAGTGGACAGCCTCCGGGGCCTCCCCCATCTGCCGGATTCTCCTCGCGTAACCTTCCGCCGCAGGGAAGTGCATGTGACTCATCTTCGTGATGGCATGGCGAAAGAGCTCGTCCATGGCCCCCTCGGTGGACTCCCCTCCATGAATGTGGGCAACCGGGATTCGGAAAGGCACGGCCGCCGCCACCGCCGCGAAAACCTCGAAGCGATCGCCGACCACGACCAAGACATCGGGATGGAGCCGATCATAGGCCTTGGCGAACCCGATGAGGGCGAGGCCCATGGAGGTCGCGACAGCGGTTTCGGTGTCGGAGGAGAGCAGGACTTCAACCCGTTCTGCAACAGGAAACCCGTCGCCCTCGATCTCCCTCACAGTCATGCCGAACTCCGGCGAGAGATGGGTTCCGGTCACGGCGAGCTGAAGGGCGAAGGCCGGATCCTGATGGAGGGTCTTGATGACCTCGTACAGAAGGCCGTACTCCGCCCGTGTGCCCGTGACGACACAAACCTTGCGGCGCTGTTCAGTACTCGAGGAGCTCATCCCGTTCAAAATCCCGGCAGGCGGTTTTTCCCTGCATCTCGTCCCAGCGCATGGGGCTGATCCCCGTCCCGGGCCTCTTCACCGCCATGTTCTCGGCCGTGTAGAGCTCTCCCTTCCGGATCGTGTGGGCGGCGACCAGGCTCTTTCGAGCCACCTGGCGGTTGTGGAGCTCGGAAGGGGTGGGCCTCTTCTCCAGGGAGCCCAGCGCCCTTTCCACATTTCGAATCGACGTCACCATCGCCTTCAACCCCTCGGGCTCAATGGAGGCCTCGTGGTCCGGGCCCTCCATGCCCCGGTCGAGCGTGAAGTGCTTCTCGATGACCCGGGCGCCGAGCGCCGCTGCTGCAATCGGGATCTCGACCCCCAGACTGTGATCCGAGTAGCCCACGGAAACCTGAAAGGCCCTGCCCATCGTTCTCATTGCATGGAGGTTCAACTCGTCCATGCTCGCGGGGTACTCCGTCGTGCAATGAAGAACGCAGATGTCCTCCTTTCGGGTCCCGGCATATGTCAGGACGTTGAGGGCGTCCTCGACCTCCCCCAGGTCGCTCATACCCGTCGAAAGGAGCACCCGATGTCCAAGCGCGCCGACCTTTTGGAGGTAAGGCAGGTTGGTGATCTCCCCGGACGGGATCTTGAAGAGGTCCAGCCCCAGGGAGGCCAGGGTGTCGATGCTCTCCAGATCAAACGGTGAGGAGAGAAAACGGATCCCCGCCTGCTGCGAATGGCGGAAGAGCTCCTCTTGATCCGAAGCGGTGAGCTCCAGCCTGGAAAGCATATCCAGCATCGATTCGGACGGGTTGGTGGTGCGTCGTTGATAGGGCGCCTTCGAGGTGTGCCCGGCCGCCACCTGACCGGCCTTGAAGCTCTGAAAC
>CAYYVD010000241.1:0-7800 GCA_964475045.1 uncultured Desulfobacterales bacterium
TGCTCCGACCATGACAACGGGGTCGAGTCTTGATTGAACAAGGCTCGACCCCTCTACAACCGCAGCCGGCACGGTTGCCCTTGTCCCCCCGCTCATACATCCCTGAAAACATGTTCCCGGTAGTAGGCCAGTTCGGCGAGCGACTCCTGAATATCGCTCATGGCGAGGTGGGCCTTGGTTTTGGGGTAGGAGGGCAGCGTAGGATACCATCGGCGGACAAGCTCTTTGAGGCTGCTCACGTCGATGTTGCGGTAGTGAAAGAACCCCTCGAGCTCCGGCGTGTGTTTGACCAGAAACCGCCGGTCCTGCCAGATGGAGTTGCCGCACAGGGGGGACGCCCCCGGCTCGCAGAGGGTGCGCAGGAAGGCGAGGGTCTCCTGCTCGGCCGAACGGGTGTCGTAGAGCGAGGCCTCGGACCGGTCCAGGAGCCCTGAGGCCTGATGGTGGGTGCGGCTCCAGGCCTCCATGGCCTCCATGACGGACGGAGGCTGCCGAATCGCCAGGTTGGGTCCCTCGGCCAGAATGCGCAGCTCGCTGTCCGAGACCAGGGTGGCGATCTCCAGGATGCCTCCCCGGTCCGGGTCGAGCCCCGTCATCTCCAGATCGATCCAGATCAGCCGGTCTGCCACGTCGTCCCTGCCCTCCTGTTTTACGTTTCGGGTTCACCTCATCTGGCGCGGATCTCCACGACGAGTCCTTTGGGCGTCTCCTGAATCACGGCCTCGGGCGGCGGGCCGTCCCGGCGGAGATCCAGCACCAGGCGGAGCTTGTCGGGGTGATGCCCGACTCGAATGCATTCGGCCACGGGGCTGTCGAGACGCCGTGCGTGGAACCCGGGGCGCTCCCACCGCCCCGGCAGGTCGATGACCAGCCTGGGCGGACCATCCATGTAAAACGGCCGGTGCCGTTGGATGGGCCCGTTCGACAGGATCTCCACGCGCAAACCGTCCGGTCCGTCCGAGGCCTCCACGGATTCCACGGGTCTCGGTGCGGCCTCCGGCTCCGGGGCCTTCGAGACCGTTCTCTCCGGTCCTTTCGTGCCGGTGGAGGTCCGGGTCACGGGCTGTTTTTCGGGCTTCTCGGGAAGCCAGACCCGGTAGGATTCGACGCCTTCGGGCACATGGAAGTCCACAGTGCGCAGCTCGCCCTGCAGAAGCCCATCGGCCGAGTCGTCGATGTAGTGCGCATCCCCGTCCCATGGGACCCCGCCCGGGCCGAGGTAGTCGATGCAGACCTTGTACCAGGGCTTGTTTCGACGGTGCGCGGGCGAGTGCAGCGGCCCCGTGGATCGCTCCACACGCACCACGGCGGTGACGCGCCGGCCGTAGCGGTCCTCGTTTTCCTCGAGGGCCAGAAGGCTCAGGCAGTCGTTGTCGGCGAGCGCCGGTTCCCCGCCCGGTGCGGTCCGGGCGACTTCGCGTCGAGCGACCCGCCGAAGCGTCTCGAGATCCGCCCGCACCTCCACGGTTTCGCAGACCACATCGTCGGTTTCGGTGTGCTCCAGGACGCGCACGGCCTCCAGGTGCCCGGAGCGCAGGATCTGAACGATGCCCCGGGTCAAGGCCGGTGGTGCGTCCAGGGGGAGCTCGGCCAGGACGCCGCTGGAGGCGATGGCCCGGTGGAGGGCGGCGTTGCGCACCAGGAGCCGGGCCTGCCGAAGATCGACGGAGTCGTCGAGACGAATGCAGCCGCGGCCCTCCAAGAGGGCGGCTGCTGCGGAGGTTCCCGGGGTCAGGATCAGCACGAGTGCAAGGACCAGGAGCCGTTTCATGGTGCAGGGTCCTTTGATCGGGGGGTGCGTGCGGCCGGCTCGCGGCGACATGTTCCAGGAGGCGGGGCCGCTTTGGAATGCGCACAACATAGGACAAAGGCCGAAGCCGGTCAACGCCAAATCCAGGGGTGGGCCGGAGGGCCGAGAAGGTCCGGATTGTGTGATTATGGTTTGATTTTTGTTCGACAGGGGTGGTAAGATTCAACCCAATCCAGCTCAAGTGTGCGATAATCCTCAGGGACGACGGGAAGCCATGGCGCGGAACGGAAGAATTCGAATTGCAATCGTCGGTGTTGGGAACTGTGCTGCTTCTCTCCTTCAAGGGATCGACTACTACCGGGACTACAAGGATCGGGATGGACACCTCGGGCTCATGCACTACGACCTGGGCGGATACCTCCCGGAAGACATCGAGGTGGCGGCCGCGTTCGACGTGGACAGCCGGAAGGTGGGAAAGCGCGTGGACCTGGCCGTGAACGCACATCCCAACTGCGCCTACCCCATTCGAGCGCGCATGGCTCGGAGCGAGGTGACCGTTCAGATGGGGCCGATCCTCGATGGCGTGGCCGAGCACATGACAGGCTATGCCCGGGAGAGGACCTTCGTCCCGGCCCGAAAGCCGCCCGTGGACGTGGTCCGCGTCCTGCGGGAGTCCGGGGCCCGGATCCTGTTGAACTATCTTCCGGTGGGCTCCCAGCAGGCGACTGAATTCTACGCCGAGTGCTGCCTGGATGCGGGCGTCGCTTTGATCAACTGCATGCCCGTGTTCATCGTGAGCGATTCGGGCTGGTCCCGGCGTTTCCAGGAGCGGGGCCTCCCCTGCATCGGGGACGACGTCAAGAGCCAGATGGGGGCCACCATCGTCCACCGGGTGCTCGCGCGCCTGTTCACGGAACGGGGCATTCGCCTGGAGCGGACCTACCAGCTCAACACGGGCGGCAATACGGATTTTTTGAACATGCTGAACCGGGATCGCCTGGAGTCCAAGCGGATCTCCAAGACCGACGCGGTGCAGAGCCAGCTGGACACCCCCCTGGCCGAGGAAAACATCCACATCGGACCGTCCGACTACGTCCCCTGGCAGAAGGACAACAAGGTCTGCTTCCTGCGCATGGAGGGCAGAGGCTTCGCCGGAGTGCCCATGGACCTGGAGCTGAGGCTCTCGGTTCAGGACTCGCCCAACTCGGGCGGCGTGACCATCGACGCCATCCGCTGCTGTCGTCTGGCCCTGGACCGGGGCATCGCCGGCCCCCTCAAGAGCATCTCCTCCTACACCATGAAGCACCCGCCGGTTCAGTACACGGACGGCAAGGCCCGGGACCTGGTGGAGCGCTTCATTCAGGGAAAGGTCAAGCGCTGAGTCGCCTATGATCCGCCGCTATGTGGGAAAGCCCGTCGAGTCCGCCTTGAGGGCCTTGGCCCGGGCGCTGGACCGGCGGGGCGTCTCTCCCAACGCCCTCACCCTCACCGGGCTGGTCGTCAACGTCGGGGCGGCGTGGGCCTACTTCGCGGGGGTCTGGTTCGCCGCAGGCCTCATCGTCCTGCTGGCCGGGCTTTTCGACATGCTCGACGGCGCCGTGGCCCGGGCCGGCGGAGGCGGTTCGGCTGTGGGGGCCTTCACCGACTCGGTGGTGGACCGGTACTCGGACTTCCTCGTGTTCTCCGGGCTCCTCGCCCACTACGCCGCCGCCGGCGATCTGCTGCGCACCCTGCTGGTCCTGGCCGTGGTGCTGGGCGCCTTCATGGTGAGCTACGTGCGGGCCCGTGCAGAGCTCGTGATTCCCCGTTGCGACGTGGGCCTCATGGAACGCCCGGAGCGGATCATCCTGCTCGCCGCCGGTAGCCTGTTCGGGTTTCTCGAGGCCGCACTCTGGGCCCTGGTCGTCCTGACCCATGGGACCGCCCTCTACCGGATCTACCACACGGTGAAGACGGACCGTCAAAACCGTCCTTCCGATCCCACTGCGCGAACCGGAGGCCGCTGAACTCCTCGTCCGTGAGGATGTTTCGGAGGACAGAATTTCGGGGACACCATACGAAACTCGGAAAATGGATCCCTTTTTTCACGGGATTTCTTGAATTTCGTATGGTGTCCCCGAAATTCGTGTTGGACCGATCGACATGCTCCCCGCGCGATGCCCTTTTTGTGGGAGGGCTGGATTGGATTTTTCGGATTCGTGGTTTTCGTTGAATCCATGGAGAAAGCATGCGAGAAGGCGCCGTTCACTCGAAACCATGGAGAAGAACAATGGCTCTCAAAGGAAAGAAGGTGGCCCTGCTGACGGAGGACCTGGTCAATGATCTCGAGTTCTGGATCCCCTACTACCGGCTCAAGGAGGCGGAGGTGGAGGTGACCGTGGTGGGACCCGAGGCGGGAAAGACGTACACGGGCAAAGGAGGTCTTCCCACCCGAGCGGACGCAGGCGCGGATCGTGTCCAGGCGGCGGACTTCGACGGGATCGTGATTCCGGGCGGCTATGCGCCGGACCACATGCGCCGAAATCACGCCATGGTGGCCTTGGTGCGGGACCTCTTCGAGCAGGGGAAGGTGGTGGCGGCGATCTGTCATGCGGGCTGGATGCTGGCATCGGCCGGGGCCTTGCCGGGCCGCACGGTGACCTCGTTTTATGCCATCAAGGACGACCTGGTCCACGCCGGAGCGGAGTGGGTGGACCGGGAGGTGGTGGTGGACCGAAACCTCATCACCAGCCGGAACCCCGACGATCTGCCCGCCTTCATGAAGGCGATTCTGGCGGCCCTCGAGGGAGGGTAGAAAACGGCGAGGAGAAACGACATGGGTGAGCAACGGTGCATGACGCGGCGGGAGTCCCTGAAGCGGATGGCCCGGCTCGGGGGGGGAATTGTTGCCGGGGTGGTGGGCGTGGGGGTGCTTCCTCTTCGGGGGAATACCGCGGAGGGCGCGTTTCTCGTGGAGGGCGTCGGGCGGAGCGAGGGATATGACGCCAAGGCGCTCGTCCGCAAGGTCTTCGAGGCCGCCGGTGGTGTGGGCCGATTCGTCTCCCGCGGGGACGTGGTGGCGCTCAAGCCGAACCTGTCCTGGGCCCGGCCGCCGGAGATGGCCGCCACCACCCATCCGTCGGTGCTGGAGGCGGTGGTGGAGCTCTGCCAGGACGCCGGGGCGAAGACCGTTCGCATCGTGGACCACACCATTCACGACGCCCGGCGATGCTTTGCGTTGAGCGGCGCCGGAGAGGTGGCCGAGCGAACCGGCGCGGACCTGGTGTTTCCCAGGAGCACCCTGATGCGGGACATGCGCATTCACGGGCACCGCCTGGACGTCTGGCCCGTGTACCGGCCCCTGGTGGAGGCGGACTGCGTGATCAACCTGCCCATCGCCAAGACCCACGGGTTGAGCACCCTGACCCTCGGCATGAAGAACTGGATCGGCGGCGTGGGCGGAAGACGCCACGCTCTCCACCAGGACATCCACCAGACCATCGTGGACCTGGCCCAGTTCTTCCGGCCCGCGGTCACCCTCGTGGACGGGATTCGAATTCTGGCGCAAAACGGACCCGTGGGCGGCAGCCTCGAGGATGTGGCCGTGAAGAATACGCTGATCCTCAGCAACGATCCCGTAGCGGCGGACGCCCGGGCCGCTTCCTTGTTCGACATGAGCCCGAGCCGGATCGGGGCCGTCACCCTGGCGGAGAAGTGGGGGCTGGGCACCTCCGATGTCCAAAGCCTCCATTCCAAGCAGGTGATCCTGTGAAGGCGAGCCACCTGGTCTGGGTGCGGCGGGTCAGCCAGATCGTGTTCTTTGGGCTCTTCGTCGTTCTTCTGGTGGAGAGCCGGCTGCCCCAGGACGTGGTCCAGAGCTACTCCCTCGCGTTCTCCGGGGAGGCCGAGCTGACCATCGAAGGGCCTGTGGGGTTCTTCTTCCAGCTGGATCCGCTGGTGGTTCTGAGCACCCTGCTCTCGGCGCACGTCCTCATTCAGGGGGCGTTCTGGGCCGGAATCGTGCTCCTGGTCACCGTGCTCTTCGGCCGCCTCTTCTGCGGGTTCGTCTGCCCGTTCGGGACCCTCCACCACTGGGTCGGACGGGTGAAGCCGGCCCTCCAGGGAAAGGACCGCATTCGGGCTTCCCGGCGCACGAGGGCCAACCGGGTCAAGTACTTCATCCTGATCGCCCTGCTCCTGGCGGCGGTCCTCGGGCTCAACGCAGCGGGCTGGATGGACCCCATCAGCTTCCTGTTCCGTTCCATCGCCCTGTCCGTGCTGCCGGGCGTGGGAGAGGCGCTCAAAGCGGGGTTCGACGCCCTGGCCCGCAGCGAGTTCAAGCTGCTCAACCTGATGAGCTACGGGGCCGAGGTGCTGGTGGCCCCGGTCTTCGGGTACGGGCACACCGGAGTGCAGACCGGCTGGTTCATCGGGGGGCTCTTCCTGCTGGTCCTGTTCCTGAATCGCATTCGTCCCCGGTTCTGGTGCCGCGTGCTCTGCCCCCTGGGGGCCCTCCTCGGTGTGTGCAGCCGCCTGCAGCTGCTTCGCCTGGAAAAGGACGAAGCGGCCTGCACCCACTGCGGCCGGTGCACGGCCGAGTGCCAGGGGGCGGCCTCGCCCGAGCCCGGGGAAGAGTGGCGGTCCGCCGAGTGCGTGCTCTGCTTCAACTGCTTCCACGCCTGCCCGGAGGACGCCCTTCGCTTTCGCCTGACCCTGGGGCGACCGCGCCTCCGTCCCGCCCCGGACATGGGCCGGCGGGCGGTCCTGGGGGGGCTCCTGGCGGGCGTGTCCCTGCCCTTTCTGGGCCGTCTGGATCCCCGGGCCACCGGGGTGCCGGACGCCCGGCTGATTCGCCCCCCGGGCTCCCTTCAGGAATCGGATTTTCTTCGGCAGTGCCAGCGCTGCGGGCTCTGCATGAAGGTCTGCCCCACGAACGTGATCCAGCCCACCCTCGGCGAGGCGGGCATGGCCGGGTTCTGGACGCCCCGTCTGAACATGCTTCAGGGGTACTGCGAGTACACCTGCACCCTGTGCGGCGGGGTGTGCCCCACCGGCGCCATTCGGCCGCTTCGGGCCCGGGAGAAGGTGGAGACCCCGGTGCGCATCGGCTCGGCGTTTCTGGAGCGAGGCCGGTGCCTGCCCTGGTCCGGGAACGGACCGTGCATCGTCTGCGAGGAGCACTGTCCTTCCTCGCCCAAGGCCATCACCCTGCGCGAGGAGAGCGTGCCCGGGGCGGACGGCGAAGAGCGCCGCGTGCAGCTTCCCTATGTGGACCTGAAGCAGTGCGTGGGGTGCGGCATATGTGAGAACAAGTGCCCCGTTCGAGGAAGGCCCGCCATCCGGGTCATCGCGGCCGGAGAGACCCGATCCCTGGAAAACAGAATCCTGCTCTGATCGGACCCCAGCCTCCTGTCCCCCTTTGGATCGAGGAACCTTCAGGTCCCAGCGCAGCGGTTTGCCGGCCGCATGCCTTGTCCGGAAGACCGCTTTGGCTTGAACCCCTGAATGTCACATGGTAAAGAGGGCAGAAAAAGCTTGCTTTTGATCGGTTTCTTCTTATAATTGCAGTTCATTTATATATAACTTCCTATCTTTTGTTCGGCTCCCCTGGCAGAAAGGTGAAGAAAGACCATGATCCAGAGATACACGCGACCGGAGATGGGCCGCATCTGGACGGACGAGAACCGGTATGCCAAGTGGCTGGAGGTGGAGGTTCAGGCCTGCGAGGCCATGGCCGAGGAGGGGATGGTTCCCCGGGAGGCGCTTGAGACCATTCGGGAGAAGGCGGCCTTCTCTGTGGAGCGCATCCTCGAGATCGAGGAGGAGACCAGGCACGACGTCATCGCCTTTCTCGCCAGCGTGGCCGAGCATGTGGGACCCGACAGCCGGTTCATCCACATGGGCCTGACCAGCTCCGACGTCCTGGACACGAGCTTCGCCCTGCTGCTCAAGGAGGCCATGAGCCTGATCATCGAGGACGTGAAGACGCTTCTCTCGGTGCTGAAAGAGCGGGCCTTCGAGCACAAGCGCACCGTCATGATCGGGCGCTCCCATGGTATCCACGCCGAGCC
>CAYYVD010000242.1:0-7790 GCA_964475045.1 uncultured Desulfobacterales bacterium
CGAACTTGGGTTTTCCTTCCACACGGGCGATTTCCCGGACATAGCAGTAAGGTCGTCCGAATCGTGCTGCCGAGAAATAAAACCCCTGATCGAGCTCCGAGGAGGGAAAAGTTAACAAGGCGTCTCATTCATATCAGATCCGGAAGGTCCGAAACGAGGACAAAGCGCACCGGTGTACCCTCCACATCCACCTCCGCCTGAAGGCCCGTGTTCACCACGAACGCCTCGGCCGGCCCATAGGCCTGGATGAAGCTGCGAAGTGCGCGGGGGATCCCGGGTCGCTTCATGGTCGAGGCCTTGACCTCGAAGACCGTCAGCCGGTCCCCCCGCAGGAGCACGAAGTCCACCTCCGCGTTGGAAACGCTGCGCCAGTAGTAGAGGGCGTCGTGAAAGGGGTCGATCGCCTTGGAAACCTCGGTGAACACGAAGTGCTCCACCACCTTGCCTGCATCCTGCCGCTCGCCCAGGGGGGAGAGCCCCCCGAAAAGGTAGTTCCGAAGCCCGTTGTCCAGGAAGTAGGCCTTGGGACGGGAGGTGAGCTCGGCGCGTTTCCCCCCCACGTAAGGGGGAAGCAGGCGAATGATGTGGCTCTCCTCCAGGATCGCGAGGTACTGACCGACCGTGCTGACGCTGATGCCCAGCACCTCGGCCCAGTGGGAGAAGTTCACCAGATCGCCCGTCTGAGAGGCCACCAGACCCAGCAGCCGCCGAAAGGCCTGGGGGTTCCGGATGCGGTAGAGGTCCGAGGCATCCCGCAGCACAAAGGCCTCCACCAGCGGGCCCAGGATATCCCGGGGCTGTTTGCTGAGAAACGCCTCCGGGTACCCGCCCCGGACCATGAGGGTTTCCGCCATGCGGCGCCGCTCCATGGTCCTGACCGTAGGCGCTCCAAGACGCGCGGAGACCTCGGCCAGGCTGAACGGAAGCAGCAGGCACCGCCTTGCGCGACCGGCCAGGGACTCCCGGGTCCGCGCCCGCAGATGGAAGCTGGAGGACCCCGTGGCCACCACGCACACACCCGGCTTCAAGTCCACCACCCCCTTGAGGAACAGGGCCGCCTCCTCGAGGTGCTGAACCTCGTCGAAGAACACCCCCGCTGCCCCGGGCGCCACCCGCTCCAGCTCGTCGAGGAAGAGGCCGGGGGACCGGCACAGCTCCCGCACCGAGGGTTCTTCACAGTTCAGGTAGGCCCAGGGGGACGACTCCCCAGCCAAGAGGTGCCAGACAAGGGTGGACTTCCCGGCCTGGCGGGGGCCGGTGACCAGCAGGGCCCGGTCCTTTTCGAACGAAAGGGACACTTTCCGCGGAATGTAGTGCTCGGGCACCCGGGCTTCCGCGCACCCCGGCCAGAGCGCCGGGTCCTCCACCCAGGGGTTGAGTCGAAGAAACACCTGGTAGGTCAAGGGGTCCATGAAAGCGAGAATACAAGAGAATCACCGCTACTGTCAACATCGAATGCTGTTAAACTCATTTGCTATCGAAAAATCCAAGGGTTTTCAAGGTGACCCGCCGGTTCCCTATCAAGGCCGAGGGCGAGGCGGACATCGCCTTTGTCGAAAACGACCAGATGCAAAACGTCCCGGTGCGACCCGTTGGTTGCCGGATTCAGGAGAAAGGGTTCTCCGCGTGGTGAAAGGCAGCCACTCCTTCGAACACCCGAGGGACGCCGGCCCACGACCTCCGCTCACTCGAGACGGGGAGATGATGAACCAGCGCCCCGGTTCCTTGTTCCCGGCGCTTATGAATCCAGCCAAGCCTCGTTGAACAGGAGAAGAAGGTTGGGGTGGGCCTCGACGTTTTTCAGCCGCTTGTTGGGGACCATCCACGTGTTCATCCAGTAGGCGATGCCGATGGAGCCCCGTTCCAGCTGGATCTCCTCCAGCCTGCAGAAGAGCTTCTTGCGCTCGGCGACGTCGAGGGTGCCACTCGCCTCGGCGAGCAGCCGGCTGTACTCCTCGTCCACCCAGCGGGTCTCGTTCCAGGGCACCGGCTTGCCCTGCTCGTCCGCCACGTAGGCGAGGTTGGGCACCATGGTGCCCAGCGGACGATGCGTCCAGGGGGTGACCCCCAGGTCCACACGCATTCGAAGCACTCGGGTCGTTGCAGTGGCCACGGGGAGGACCTTGACGTTCCCGTCGCCTTTGACCGCCTGCATGATCTGCGGGCCGGGGTTGTCCGACGCGTCGATGAGATCGACCTCGCCGCCCTTCAGGGCGGCGATCTGGGGGGCCATCTCGCCTCCCATGTCAATGAACCGCATCTCGTCCATGTAGGCCAGGGGCTTCCCGTCGAAAGATAGATCGTTCCCTTCCCATGCGGGGGCGGCCCGCTCTCCGCGCACAGCTCCAGGAGCGACGGCTCGTGCCCGGACGGCAGCGTCTCCCCCAGAAGAAAGTTGGCCGTGATCTCGATGCGGCGGTATCGGGCGTTGATCTCCCGAAGCTTTCGAAAGCCCGCCCTCACGCGACGCGCGCCCACAGGTTTTCCCAGTCGGGCCAGGGTCTCCGGGTCGGCCGACTCGAGGCCGATGTTGATGCAGGTCCGGACGTCCAAGGCGTTCAACGCGTCGAAGAGCCCGGCGTCGGCTCCGAGCAGGGCGTCGGGGCTACCGAACAGGAAGAGGTTTCTCCCTTTCATGTACCCTTGGCCGAGCTCCAGTGCGGAGAAGGCCCTTCGAACGGCCCACAGGAGCAGTTCCGGGTCGGCGCTCAAGGCGTCGTGCTCTCCCAGGAAAAGCCCGTTGTAGTTGATCAGGTCCCTGCCGTACAACGCGGCCAGCGCCCCGATCTGGTCCTCGATCTCCTTCCGGGTCCTCGAGGCGAAGGGGATGTCGTTCTTCAGCCGGCAGAAGCGGCACTTGTAGAGACAGCCGTCGGAAATGTTCAGCGGGATGACGTCGTAGTCCACGTGCCGAGCATCCGGCGGGATCGCTGTGGGCCGCCTTCCCAGGATTGCGCCCAGGGCCGCCGCCTTGGCCCGGAGCCTCTCGGGAGAGCTCTCGAGGGCACCGGCGAGAAACGATCGAAAGGGTGCGGCCAGATCCCGGCCCCGCTCGCACGCGTCGGCCACCAGCGCGTGCCACGAGGTGACGAGTCGGGACACGGGCGGCTCCTGGAACCACGGGTTGGTGCGGTCCCCCGAACTGAGAAGGCGGGTCTCGCCGTAGTCCCCGTTCTGGGCGATGACGGCCTGGTGGAACAGGGCCCGCAGCTCGTTCTCCGTGATCCCGGGCCGAATCGCATCCCGAAGCCGGGCGGTGGCCGTCTCCGTGGCGCGGACCGAGGCGACCACGCACTTCAGCTCCTCGTCGCTCTTGATCGCCCGCGCCATCTCCACGGAAAGGGAGAAGCAGGTCGTCGTCACGGGAAGGGGAGAGGAGCGCGGCCTGGAGATGACCATGTTCAGCAGCCGCAGCTGGGTCCTCGAGAGCTACCACACGGCGCTGTCCATGATTCGGCTCGGGCTGGGTTGGGGTTTTCTTCCGGAGCGGTTCGTCGAGGAAACGGCTTCGGAAAGCGGGCTCTTCTACCTGCCGCTGCTCCTGGAAAAGCAGGCGCACACGTCTCCCGTCTACCTGCTCTGGAGCAAAGACGCCGTCTTTCGCAAGGCCGGGCAGTGGGTCTTCGACCGGCTGTCCAGTACGGCAGAGGACGGATAGGCCCCAAGCGCTGCCGTTCGGCAACCATACGGCCACTCGTGCGGACATGGTCCCGGCTTGGTCCCGGCTTGGTCCCCATCCGGTGTACCAGACCGCAAAGAGAGCCGTCCGTTGTGCCGGGACCGAAGGACACCAGCGAATGCCGGCACGAGAATGCACCGTTCAGCCGGTAAAAGTCCTCCATCATGGTTTGCAGCGCCTGACAATCTATGATATCGCCAAGGTCCAGCGTTCCCCTACTTTTCTCCGGTTCGAGGATAGACTGAATTTTTTCCTTGACCGTGGTCTTGTTCTCCCGGAGTGCCTTCTCACCCTGTTTGCGCTCGGTTTTGGCGTTTTCCAATTTTCAAACCCGCTGATCCAGTTCCTCATACGTCGGTTTCCTAGTCACAGTTACAACCTCTGTCTTCCCAGCCCATTGAAGCCAGTCCTTCCAACAGAAAACTTGGTGTGGCCCTATTGCATACTGACCTTCCTATTATGGGATGGATGAAGTCTTCGGATCATCGTTTGCGTGCCACGTAGAATCCGTAGCTGAACCAGTCCTGGTAGCGCTTGTAGAGATCAGCCTCCTTGCGTTCCATCTCAACGAGCTCTTCCGCTTCCGGTAGACCGGCATGACGCTCGAGAAACGATGCCATGCGCCCTTCGGTGGGCTCATAGTAGTTGTCTATCCAATTGGTCGAAGGAAGCACGAGGTACCCCAGGAGGTCAAAGCCCAGGCGCTCGAGGACCGCGATCTTCTCGGAAGCGATCGCGATCTCGGGGTATTCGGAGTTCCAGTGCTGCCGGATCTCCTCTGGGGGGTCGGGACGCAGCCAGGTAATCTCCGAGACCGCCATCACACCCCTTGGTCGCAGAAACGGCCACCAGGCCTCGATGCCCGCGCTGAAGCCCATGTTGTAGATGGCGCCCTCGGACCAGATGAGGTCCAGGGATTCGGCCGCAAACGAAAGGGACCCCATCGATTCCGCAATGGTTTCAACCCGTTCGGAGCAACCTGCTGCAAGCGCTCGCTCCGCAAGGATGTCGAGAAACTCGGGGAACAGATCGACGGCCAGGATTCGGGCGTTTGGAAGCCTCCTCGCCAGCACCAGGGTTGAGGCGCCCGTGCCGCAGCCGATGTCAGCCACCTGAAGCCCCGCATCCCGATCAAGCCGCGTCAGCTCGAGCGCACGCAGGGTCTCTTCATCGCTCCCCGGTCCCTGGCGTGTCCCGTCACGGTGCAAGTCCACCATCAGGGTGAACAGGGTTTGATCATCCATTTTCCGCCCTTTTCATGCGTTATTATTTCACAAAAACCATCGAGCCGCACCTCTAGACCCTCCCGGCCGCGATGGCCATGGATCAGTCCGGGCCCGGCTCGGCTGCGGCCTCCTCGGAGTCGCCTTGCCGTCACGGCAGGGGGTGCCTGCTGAGATGGATTCTTCGTTGCCCCTTTGGCCGCAGCACCTGCTCCCTCTCTGGATCAGACCCGCCCTCTTCGGCCGGCCATTTTGGATGCGAGGTCCCTGACCACGTTGAAGACGCCCAGGCCCACCAGCCCGAAAAGGAGGGCCGTGCCCACGTGCCCGTGCACCAGGGCGTTGACGAAGGCGCCGGCGGCGATCACGAACAAGACGACCAGGACGAGGAGGAGGATTTTCTCTCGTCGAGAACCCTTCGAACCACGCTGGCCAGCTCACTTCTCAGGATGGGCTTGTGGACCAACTCCCGGATCCCCAGGTCCGCGGCCTTCTCCGGAGAAATCCTCTCGCTGAACCCCGTGCAGAGGATGACGGGCACGTCGGGACGGATGCGGATGAGCTCCTGTGCCAGCCGATCCCCCGTCATGTGGGGCATCGCCATGTCCGAGATCACGAGATCGTACCCGTAGGGATCCGCTTCGAAAAGCGCCTTGACCTCGAGGGGGTCCGTGCTCGAGTCCACGGAATACCCGAGCTGACGGAGGGCCTTGTCGCACAACCACACGATGGCCGGTTCGTCGTCCACGAGGAGGATTCTCTCGTTCTCTCCCGGGAGCATTCCCAGCTCGGCTTCCGTGTGACGAGCCTTCTCCCGGCTGGACGGGAAGTAGACGTGAAAGGCCGTCCCTTGGCCGACACGGCTTTCCACGTGGATGGCCCCGTGGGTGGGCCTTCACGATCCCGTGCACCACGGCCAGGCCCATGCCGGTGCCCTTGCCCACCTCCTTGGTCGTGAAGTAGGGATCGAACACCCGGTCCAGCAGATCCGCGGGGATCCCGCACCCCGTGTCGAAAACGCTGAACCGGACATGGGCCCCCGGCTGCAAGTCCGGGTGCTTGGAGGCCGCCTCGAAATCCAGGTCGACATTGGACAGCTCGATCGTCAGCCGGCCCCCGTCTTCGCTCATCGCTTGTGCGGCGTTGTTGCACAGGTTGATCAGGAGCTGGTGAATCTGCGTGGGATCGGCATCCAAGGGATCGACCTCAGGGGGGATCACCTCACGGATGCGGATGTAGGAGGGAATGGCGGCACGCGGGAGCTTCAGCGTCTCCTTGACGATGATCCTGACGTCCACAGGCTCGCGCCTGGTGTCCATCTTGCGGCTGAACGCCAGCAGCTGCTTGACCACGTCCTTTGCCCGGAGGCTGGCCATTCTGATCTCGTTCAGGTTTTCCGAGACGGGGTGCCACTCCTCCAGGTCGGCGAGGGCCAGCTCCGCATTCCCGAGGATGATGCCGAGGACGTTGTTGAACTCGTGGGCGATCCCGCCGGCGAGGTTGCCGATGGCCTCCATCTTGTGGGCCTGGCGGAGCTCCGTCTCCAGCTTGATCTTCTCCGTGATGTCCCGAAAGACCAGGACCACCCCCACGGTGCTCCCACCGGCATCGACGATCGGGTTCCGGTTGCGCTCAAAGATCGTCCGGTACCGCTGCTCGTCCTCCCCGAGATCCCGGACGGTTCGCTCCAGCTTCTGAACGCGCTCTTCCAGGTCCTCATAGGTGGGCTTTGCGGACACGATGACCCCCGGCGTGTGCAAAGCGTGATGAGAAGAGGAATAGACGAAAGAAAAAACCGAGATCATGCTCGCGATGTGATAGCAGCCGTGAGCATATCACGGAAGCACCTGAAAACAAACCCTTTTGCTAGCGCGGGCCTGATCCGTCACACCCACCCTCGCCCTCTTCATGCTTTCGCCACATCCGCGATTCTTCCCCTGGTCATGTCGACCAGGGCTGCGTAGGGGACGGCGAAGATGGCGTTTGCCGAGCCCGCAGCCGCGTAGACCACTTCGAAGCCCGACAGGGTCTCGTCGATCAAAACCGGAAGCGGTGTCCGGTGCCCCACCGGAGGCACGCCCCCGGGCGCATAGCCGGTCCTTTCGATCGTCGTTTCCGCATCGGCGATCCTGACCTTTTTGCGCCCCACACCGTAAAGGGCACTGAGCTTTCGATCGTCCACCCGCCGGTCCCCGGCGGTGAGCACGATCACGGGTTCGCCGGCCACCACGAAACAGAGGCTCTTGACGATGCTTCCCAGCTCCGTGCCGATGGCCTCGGCCGCCCGGAGCGCCGTGGCGGTGGAATCGTCGAACGTCATGACCCGGGTCTCCAGGCCGAGCCCCTCGAGGGCGGTCTCGACATCCGCAGGGCCAAGCCGTGGTTCTCCTTCCATGGCGCTTCCCCCTACCACTGGCACCTTGACGCCGTCGCGCATCTCCGCCCGAAGCTTTTCCATGTGCCGCAGCGCGGCGATCTCCCGCTCGAAATCCGCCCGAGGCAAGCCCACCTGCTCCCTCAGGTCCCCCGGCTCGATGCCTCCGGTCTCCTCGAGAATCCGCAGGATCTCCTCCTGCGTCGGCGTCAGCGTCTGGCCGCTCCCGCCGCTTTCCAGCAAGGACTTGGCGGTGTAGACCGCCCAGGGATCACAGGTCCTTGCCGGCGACAGGACGTCCATGTAGCAGCCCTCGCACAGGGTCCGTCCGTCAGAAAGGCCAGCAGAACGCCACAGGAGGCGCACCGCTTTGGGAGCTCCGCCAGGTACGCGTCCACCGGTCGACGGCTCAACGCCCGGAGCTCCGGCAGCAGCCTGCGAAGCGCCTTCCCGTCGAACGGTTCCGCCGGGATCTCCTGCGCCAACAGGAAGATTTCCATGTCTCAGAAAATCG
>CAYYVD010000243.1:0-7768 GCA_964475045.1 uncultured Desulfobacterales bacterium
CCGGGTGCATCCAGAAGGGTTTCCAGATTGGCGACGGCGGCTTCCGGTGGTTGATCATCTGCTTCTTGTTCCACCCCCTCGGGTTCTCCAGGACCTTCATGCCCTTGTTCCGGAGCGTTTCGGCCATGTCCGGCTTGATGTTCACCAGGTCGGCCTTTCCGCTCAGAAGCGTCATCAGGGGGTTTCCCGCCTTGATGTAGATGAGGCGGCCGGCGCGGGGCCTCCCCCCGTAATAGGCGTCGAAGGCATCGTAGAGGTAGATCCCCTTGGCCTTGTTGAACTCCACGAACCGGTAAGGCCCCGTACCCACGAAGGCCTCCGGATCACCAAAGCTCCTGGGATCCTCCACCGCCGCCCAGATGTGCTCGGGAAGGATCGGCATGGTGCCCCCCACGTAGGTCATGAACGAGGCGTCCGGCTCGATGAGGTTCACGGCCACCTGGGAAGGGCCCGTCTTTTCCGCTCCGGAGACGTTTTCCATGGGCACCCACCCGGAGTAGGGATGCTTCTTGAAGTAGCGGATGGTGAAGACCACGTCCTCGGCTCGAAACGGTTTGCCGTCGTGCCACTGGACGTCCTTCCGGAGGTCGAAGACAAAGCGCTTCTCCTCGGGCTCGTATCGCCAGGCCTCGGCCAGAGAGGGGACAAAGCCGTTCTCGTCCTTCCAGGCCAGGGTGTCGAACACCCAGCTCATCCGCACGTACCCCGGTCCCCTCGGGTAGTGACGGAATGCGTTGGGGTATCCCCAATCCCCTTTTCCGTCACCGATACGGACCTCCTGAATTCGCTCGCCGGCCGCTGTAGCGGGAGGCGTCGCCCATCCCGGCCCCCACAGCAACAGGAGCGCGACGGCCGCAGTGATCCGAAGTATCCAACGTTTTGACGCCTTCGCAAAAACCCGCTCACGCGCCGCGGGTAGCGCTATCACCTGTTGAAATGCCGAAGACAGGTCTCGAGGCTTCGGGTATTTATCGACACCATCACGGTTTGAGATCATCTTCTTCTCCTTTTCTCCTTCGCGATCCTCTCTCGTGCAAGAGAGCATGGGAGCCGCAGCATACTCAAGCGCATCCCCGGCAGAGCCGCCTTCCTCCCGACGCCACCATCTTGGCCGGCATGGTGGGCTCGCCGCAGGCCCCACAGGGAACGGACTCCTCGATGACCGCCTTGGGCGGGAGGTCCACCTCCACGGGGTCTGTAGAAAACAGCGCGTCCAACGGCCTCGCGAGGATCTCCTCGCATTTCCGCCGGTGGCGGGCCCAGAAGGCTTCCCGATCCTCCTCTGAAGCGCTGCCCTCCCGAATCTTTGCCATGAGGGCACGATGCTCGTCCTCGAGCCACAGCGCCCCGTCCCGGAGGCAAAAGCGAACGCCCTTCCCGGAACGACGTCCCAGCAGGGTGAAGGCCTGCTTCCCGTAGTCCCGGTAAACGAGGTTCCCCTTGCCGAAGGTACACCCGGTAAGCACCTGGACGGCGTCCACGCCGCAGGCATCGGTCTCCACCACGGCCACCAGCTCCTCGTCCTCGGCCCGGTGCTCCTCGAGCCACGCCAGGCCGGCCTTGGCGGCCCGGTACCCGATGGCCAGGCCGGGGCACACGTGGCCGTGGAACTCCGCACAGCGCTGAAAGTCCTCCCGGGTTTCTCTCTGATCATCCGTCATGTTCGTCTCCTTCGCCCGCCGGGCACGCACGGCCGGGCAAAAAAAAGCCACGACCGCCTCCCCTCCTTTTCCCAGGAGGATTGCCTTCGTGGCCTGTTTCCTGCTCGTTCTTTCCGACTGAGGTGGATCAACAGCGACGGCTTCGTGCCATCGTTGCCTTGAATGTACTTCCTGTTCCGGGCGATGTCAAGGGGGGAAGCCGAAGGAGGCCGGTTCACGGCTCCACGGCATCCCGATGCTTGCGAAAGAGCCCCCGAAACTGGTGATAGGTCAAACCCAGGGCGCCGGCCGCCTTCTTCTGGTTGTACCGGGCCGCTTCCAGGGCTTGGCGAAGGCGCTCGATCTCCAGGCGTCGTACGGCCTCCCGGAGGGGCGCCGTCCAGAGCTGCTCGGGCTCGCCGCAGGCCGGTGCATGGGAACGGCTCGCTCCGGGAACGGCTCCATCGGTCCCGCGGCCTTCGGGGAAGGGATCGAACACCACCTCTTCGATCAGGGCCGTGTCGGCGCGGTACACGGCCCGCTCCACCACGTTCTTCAGCTCCCGGATGTTCCCGGGCCAGGGGTGTGCCTCGAGCGCCGCTCCGGCCTCCTCGGAGAACCGCGGCACCTCCTCGCGCCCCAGCTCGTAGGCCATCCGGGCCGCGAAGTGGCCGGCGAGGAACAGGATGTCCTCGTGCCGGTCGCGGAGGGGCGGGAGGACGAGCACCTCGAAGGAGAGCCGGTCCAGCAGGTCCCGTTTGAAGCGGCCCTCCTCGGCCAGTGCGGGCAGGTCGGCGTTGGTGGCCCCGATGATCCGCACGTCCGCCTCGACCGCCTCCGGGCTCCCCACGCGCTCGAACACGCCGTACTCCACCACGCGCAGGATCTTCTCCTGGACCTCCATGGGGATGGAGCCGATCTCGTCCAGCAACAGGGTCCCTCCGTCCGCCGCCTCGAAACGGCCGGTCCTCCGCTGCTCCGCCCCGGTGAACGCCCCCTTCTCGTAGCCGAAGAGCTCGGACTCGATCAGGGACGGGCTGAGGGCCGAGCAATTGAGCGCCACCAAGGGCCCCTGCCACCGGCCGGAGAGGTAGTGCAGCCTCGAGGCGGCCAGCTCCTTGCCGGTCCCCCGCTCGCCCACGAGGAGCACGGGCCGCTCGATGGGGGCGACCCGGGAGAGGCGCTCTCGAAAGGACAGAAAGGCATCGGACTGGCCCAGCGCCTCGGGCACACGAACCGGCATGCCGCCCGAAGGGCTGTTTCGGGGTCCTTGACCTCGTGGGATATGGCTCATTTTACCAATTGTTGGGTTCAAGCGTCGCTTTTAGGTCCCTATTACCACATCCCCAACCATGCGTCAAGCAGACAACCCCTCGAAACCCGCGCAATTTTTCGTTTCCGGGCCCCTGGCACGGTTGATGCGAGGGAACGGTCCCAAGGCACACAGAGAAGCACCCCAACCCCATCCGCATGGAGCGATCCAGACCGAAGCAGGGAGGTTCGACATGGGCATTTTCACGAGATTCCGCGACATCGTCAGCGCCAACATCAACGCCATGCTCGATCGGGCTGAGGATCCGGAAAAGCTGATCCGGCTCATGATCCGGGAGATGGAGGACACCCTGGTGGAGCTCAAGGCCTCCTGCGCCGGGGCCATGGCCGAGACCCGGAAGGTCGAGCGGCAGCTCTCCGAGGCCCGGGAGCGGGAACAACAGTGGGAGGAGCGCGCCGCCCTGGCGGTCCGAAAGGGACGGGACGATCTCGCCCGGGAGGCCCTCACGGAGAGACGCCGGCACGCGGATCGGGCGGCCTCCCTGGATCAGGACCACGAGCAGTGCAGGGCCCTCACCGAACAGTACCAGGAGGACATCGGGCAGCTCGAGCAGCGCCTGAACACCGCCCGGGAGAAGCAGCGCGTGCTGGTCCAGCGGCACGTCCACGCCAACCGAAAGAAGCAGGCCGAGCAGGAGATCCGCCGAATAGACAGCACGGACGCGGTGCGCCGCTTCGAGGCCTTCGAGCAGCGGATCGACCGGATGGAGGCCGAGGCCGACCTGGTGAACCTGGGACGGCGGGGATCCCTCGAGCAGGCCTTCAGCGATCTCTCGGTGGACGAGGAGATCGAGCAGCAGCTCCGGGACCTGAAGTCCTCCCTTTCGCGGCGTGAAGGAGCCGATCACGCCTCCTAGGTCTCGGCGGGAGAAGCCGCATCGTTTGGGCTATTCAGGAGCATCGGCGGAGTGGTATAAGGGGCGGGAGGCTCGTCGCGCGCACCCTCTCAGCAGCGAAATCCACGGAGAATCGACATGCACGCCGTCCTGATTCTTTCCATCGTCTTCGGTGGAACCATCCTTGCCCTGGCCATCATCGGGAGCACCCTCCTCATGGCCGTCAACATCCTCAAGGGAGGGATCTCCGCCAAGGGCCGGCGGTCCCAGGCCGAGGAGGCCCGGGTGATTCAGGAGATCTACGAAGGGCTGAACCGCATGGAAACCCGCGTGGAGGCCCTGGAGACCCTCCTCATGGAGCGAGACGAGAAAGGACAGCACTCATGAAATCCATGGACCACATTTTTCGAACCGGGCTCCACCGATCCCGCCGCGGGGTGATCCTCGGGGTGTGCCGCGGCCTTGCCGAGGCCTTCGACTTCTCCGTCTTCTGGACGCGCGCGGTCGCCGTGATCGCCCTGCTGATCAGCGGGTTCTGGCCCGTCACCGGACTCTACTTCCTCGGGGCCCTCCTCATGAAGCCCGAGCCGGTGATTCCCATCGAAGACGAGGCCCACCAGGAGTTCTACGACAGCTACGTCCACTCCCGCCACGGGGCCGTGGATCGGCTCAAGCGACGCTACGAGCGGCTGGACCGCAGGATCCGCCGCATGGAGGACGCCGTGACCGCTCGGGAGTTCGACTGGGACCGGCGTCTGAATGCGGACGTCTGAGCCGCCGGCGGCTCCTCGCGGGATTGCGGGTTGACAGCACGGCCGATCGTGGTGAGTTTGAATGGATGGCGTCGGAATCCAAACAGGTGAAGGAGATCCCCCCGAAGCGGGTGCGGCATGACGCCAACCTGTTCCAGAGCAAGTTCTGGGCCCGATTCAAGGCCGCCCGAGCCCAGGGTGCGGGAGCTCCGCATGAACTTCGCCTGCCGCCGCTGGAACCTGCGCAAGGCCCTGACCGACATGCAGCCGCCCGACACCGTGGTGATGGACCTCGACCGGTCGGCACGATCCATTCTGCTGGGGATGCACCGGAAGGCGAGGTACTGCGTTCGCAGGGCGTTTCACCGAGGAGTCGTTGTGGAGACGGCCGGCGTGGAGGCCCTCCCCCGGTGGCACGGCCTCTTCCGGTTCAAGACGCGATTCGGGGGAACCATTCGTCACCTTCGGGGGTGCTGGGACTACCCCTTCGACGAGGAGCGATACTTCTCTCTGGCCCTTCCCGCCTCCGGTCGCGACGCCTATCACGCCCGGTAGAGCGTTCCTCTTTCCCGGTTTGCCCCTTTCAGGCGGCGGACGCCCGCCCGGGATGCCCCACCCGCGCGGAGACGGCCCGGGTCCGGTGGGAGTGGTCGGGGATCGCCTCGACCCGGTCGTAGGCCCCGGCTTCCTCCGCCGTTCTCAGGGCCTCCTCCGCCTGCCGCGGGTCCAGCTCCACCAGGAGCCGTCCCCCCCGCGACAGAAAGGCCGGGGCGTCTTCCAGGATGCGGCGAACCGCCTCCATGCCGCCCGGTCCGCCGTCCAGGGCCTGCCTGGGCTCGTGGTCCCGGACCTCCGGCGCGAGGGCCTGAAGCTCCTCCTCCGGAACGTAGGGGGGGTTGGCGAGGATGAGGTCGAACCGGTTCTCATCGGAGGGCCTGAACGGGCCGAAGAGGTCCCCCTGCACCCAGGAGATTCGCTCATCCAGACCGTAGCTGCGCGCGTTTCTCCGCGCACGGGCCAGGGCCTCCATGGAGACGTCGCTCGCCCAGACGCGGGCCGCCTCGATCTCGCCGGCCATGCAGACGGCCAGGATACCGGACCCCGTTCCCAGGTCGAGGATCCGCGGCGCGACGCCTCCCGGGATGTTCCCCTCGCGATGAAGGGCGAGGGCCGTCTCCACGAGAAGCTCGGTCTCCGGTCTCGGAATCAGGACACCCGGTCCCACCTCGAAATCGAGGGACCAGAACTCCTGTCGGCCGCGGATGTACTGAAGCGGCTCCCGGCCGGCACGCCTCCGGACGAGGCTGCGGTATCCGGAGAGCTCTTCCTCGCTCAGGGGCTGATCGAACCGGAGGTAGAGGTCCAGCCGGCGACAACGGAGGAGATGGGAGAGAAGGAGCTCCGCATCGAGTCGGGGGCTGTCGATTCCCTTTTGCCGGAGGTAGTCGGCTGTGACGTCGATGAGGGGCTTGATGGTCCAGGGTCGGGGCGGCATGATCGCTCTCGATCGGGCGGCGGGCGCCGGGAGGATGCGTTCTCAGGAACCCTTGAGTGCCTCGGCCTGGAAATGCGTGATCAGGGGATCGATGAGGGGGTCCAGGTCTCCCTGAAGAATGCTGTCCAGCTTGTACAGGGTGAGGCCGATCCGGTGATCCGAGACCCGGCCCTGGGGGAAGTTGTAGGTGCGGATCTTCTCGCTGCGATCTCCGGACCCCACCATGCTCCGGCGTTCCTCGGAGATGCGGCTCTGCTGCTCCGCCTGCTGGCGGTCCAGCATCCGGGACCGCAGGACCTTCATGGCCTTGGCCTTGTTCTTGTGCTGGCTCTTCTCGTCCTGGCAGCTCACCACCAGCCCCGTGGGGAGGTGGGTAATGCGCACGGCCGAGTCCGTCACGTTCACGTGCTGTCCCCCGTGACCCGAGGCCCGAAACACGTCGACCCGGAGCTCCTCCGGGTTGATCTCCACATCCACCTCCTCGGCCTCCGGAAGCACGGCCACCGTGACCGCCGAGGTGTGGATTCGCCCCTGGGTCTCGGTTTCAGGCACCCGCTGTACCCGGTGAACGCCGCCTTCGTGCTTGAGCCGGCTGTACGCGTTCCGCCCCTGAATCAGCAGGATCACCTCCTTGAACCCGCCGATGCCCGTGTCGCTCAGGTTCAAGGTCTCGATGCGCCACCCCCGCAGCTCTGCATACCGGGCATACATGCGGAAGAGGTCCGCGGCGAACAGGGCGGCCTCCTCGCCCCCCGTACCCGCTCGAATCTCCAGGATGATGTTCTTCTCGTCATTGGGATCCCGGGGCAGAAGAAGCACCTTGAGCTTCGACTCCAGCCCGTGGAGCCTTTCCTCGAGGCCCTGGATCTCGTCCCGGGCCAGCTTCCGAATCCCGGGGTCCGTGTCGTCCAGCAGGCTGCGGCTGCTCTCGAGCTCGTTCCAGACCTCTTTGTAGGAGCGATACGCCGCAACAATGGGCGCGAGACCGGCATGCTCCTTCATGAGCGCCTGATAGGTCTTCTGGTCGGAGACCACCTCGGGCCTGGCGAGCTCCGTCTCCAGGCGCTCGAAACGGGTCTCGATCTCCTTGAGCTTCTCGAACATGAACCGAACGCCTCGGACAAAGAAATTCCCCCGGAGCGGGGGAATGTACGGGGGGAAGAACCCTGAAAAGGAGCTTCAAACGCTCAAGCGTTTCCCTGTCCCTTGTTGTATTTGGCGTACTTCTTCTTGAACCGTTCCACGCGACCGGCCGAGTCCACCAGCTTCTGCTTGCCCGTGAAGAAGGGATGGCAGGCGGAGCAGATTTCCACCTTGATCTCCCGGGCCGTGGAGGCGGTCTCGAACTCGTTCCCACAGGCGCAGTGGACAATGGTCTTGTGCACATCGGGATGCATGTCTTTCTTCATGGTCGGACCTCGTTTTCTTCTGCATTCGGGCTAATCGCTCATGGAAGCCAAAAAGTCCTTATTATCTCTCGTGCCCTTCATTTTGTCCAGCAAAAACTCCATGCTGTCCACCGGGGTCAGGGGGGCCAAGAGCTTTCTGAGGATCCAGATGCGGTTCAGGTCGGCCTGCTCGATGAGCAGCTCCTCCTTGCGGGTACCGGACCGGTTGATGTCGATGGAGGGGAACACCCGTCGATCGCTCAGCTTTCGGTCCAGGTGGATCTCCATGTTGCCCGTTCCCTTGAACTCCTCGAAGATGACCTCG
>CAYYVD010000244.1:0-7768 GCA_964475045.1 uncultured Desulfobacterales bacterium
GGTTGGTGAGCCCGTTGCAGTCCTCCATGAACCCGTCTTCCCCGCAGTAGGCCCCGCCCAGGACCCCTTCCAGGTTGAGGTCCGGCACGCGCCGCTGAATGTCCCCGGGATTCAGAATGCACGAGGGGACCCCCAGGCCGTTTTGAAGCCGCACGTTCTCTCGGTACTGCTCGAGGGTCTCGGGCGTGTGGGCCAGGAAGAGGTATCCCGACTGGACGAAGTCCATCGAGGTTTCCGGGCGGAGCTCCTCCCCGAGACGCCCGAAGAACCCGGCGGACTCACGGGCGAGGCGACAGCCCAGCTCGCTGGACCACTGCTGCCGAATGCCTCCCGGACAGATGCCGGAGGCCTTGCTGGCCAGAAACTCCTTCTCCAGAATGATGGTGTCCTTCATGCCGGCCTTGGCGAGGTGATACGCAACGGAGCACCCGATCACCCCGCCGCCGACAATGACGGCCTCCGATTTCAGCATCTTCGATCCGAACCCCTCTGTGTCCCTATTTTCCCAGGTAGGCCTCGACCACCTTTTCGTGGCTCGAAACGTACTCGGGGCTTCCTTCCGCAATCACCTTCCCGAAGTCGATCACGGTGATGGAATCCGACAGCTCCATCACCATCCGCATGTCGTGCTCCACCAGGCAGGTGGTGTATCCCTTTTCCTTGACCGTGGTCAGGATGGCCATCACCTGCTCGCTCTCCTCCGCGTTCATGCCCGCCCCCGGTTCGTCCAGCAGGATGATCTTGGGGTCCGTCGCAAGGGCCCGGGCAAGCTCCACGGCCTTGCGCTTTCCATAGGGCAGCCCACCGATCACGGTGTCTTTCGAGTCCGCGAGCCCCAGCATCTCCAGAATGGACAGGGCCTTTTGCTTGATCTCCTCATCCTCGCGGCGCGTCTGCCCTCCGCCCAGGAGCGACCCCCAGAAGCGGGTCTTCCTTCCACAGAGCCCGGCCACGGTCACGTTGTCGAGAACGGTCATGCCGTTGAACAGGCGCAGGTTCTGAAACGTCCGGGCGATCCCCGTCCGAGCCGCGTCGAAGGGCTTCATGCCGGTGATCTCCACACCGTTGAAAAAGACCTGCCCTCGGGTGGGCCTCGCCACGCCGGTCACGGCGTTGAAGAGCGTCGACTTTCCCGCCCCGTTGGGGCCGATGAGACCGTGGATTTCCCCCTCCTCGACGGCCATGTCGACCCGCTCCAGGGCGGCCACGCCCCCGAAGGTCACACCCAGCTGCTTCAGCTCGAGCAAGGGCATCCGGCATCACTCCTGTAAACCGAGGTAGGCCTTCCTCACGAAGTCGTCCTCCAGCAGCTCTTCCCGGGAACCCGACTTGAGGATCCTCCCCACGACCATGACGTACCCCTTGCCGGCAAACTCCAGAGCGAGACGGGCGTTCTGCTCCACGAGAAGGATGGTCGTCCCCTGTTCGTTGATTCGTTTCAGGATGGTGAAGATCGTCTTGCACATGATCGGGGCGAGCCCCATGGAAGGCTCGTCGAGGAGGAGCAGCTCCGGGTGGGCCATGAGACCCCTCGCGATGGCCAGCATCTGTTGCTCCCCGCCGCTGAGGCTCCCGCCGGCCTGTTTGCTTCTGCGACGCAGCGACGGGAACATCTCCATGATCCTCTCCCTGTCCGCCTTCATGGAACGCCGATCCCACCGGTTCACGGCGCCGACCATGAGGTTCTCCGTGACGGTCAGGTTCGTGAAGATCCGCCGCCCCTCGGGAACGATGGAGATGCCCCTGGAGACCACCGCTTCCGGCGAGAGGCCGGGGCCGCTGCCACGTGGTCTACGGCGGCGACGATTCCCAGGAGCGCTCCGCCGGCCGGGTGCTCTCCTGGCGTCACCTGGAGACACTGTTTTCGGCGTGATGCCGGAGCGGGGCCGGGGAAAACGCGGGACGTCTTTCATCCTGTCTGTCTGGGAGTTCACGGCGGGGGATTGGAGGAAAGGGCCATGGCACGGTCTTTCACGAGGCCCTGGACTCGCTCTTTCAGAAGGTGCGGACCACGCTTCCGCCCGAGTCGGTGGCGTATCTCGAGCGGGTGGAGCAGACCCTGCACGTGGGGGTGAAGCCGTACAAGGACTACGGGCGGTTTCGGGAGATGATCCAGCGGGCGGAGGCCGCGACCGAGGGGAGGAGGACCCTCGAGATCGTCTACTACACCATGAGCCGGCGAAGCGAGAGCCGGCGGCGGGTGGATCCCTACCGGATCTGGTTCTTCAAGGGGACGTTCTACCTGATCGGGTACTGCCACAAGCGGGGCGAGGTGCGAATCTTCGCGCTGGACCGCATTCGGCTGCTCTCGGAGACCCGGGCGCGGTTCGAGGTGCCCGAGGACTTCGACCTGGAGGCCTTTCTGCGGCCGAGCCTGGGGATGTTTCAGGGCGAGCCCGTGCGGGTGAAGGTCTGGTTCGCGCCCGAGGTGGCCGGGTACATTCGGGAGACCGTGTGGCACGAGACCCAGGAGGTGACCGTGCAGGAGGACGGGTCGGTCCTGTTCGAGGCCGAGGTGGCGGGCCTGGAGGAGATCCGGTTCTGGGTCATGGGGTGGGGCTCGGCGGCCGAGGTGCTGGAGCCCGAGGCCCTTCGTGAGGCGGTGCGGGCCGAGGCCCGGGCGATGGCGGAGCGGTACGAAGGGAGGGGAAAGGGAGACGGGAAGCAGTTTCAACGCGACCAGCTTCGCGATACAACGCTCGACAGCCTGGATTTCAAGGACGACGAGTTGAAGCGATGAATTGCGGGCTTGATCAAAGACAAAATCAGAAGGCATCACTGTTTTGTATCTTGAATGTCATTCGCCAGTTCCCACTGACTTTGACCGCCCAGGTCCCTTTGCGATTGCCTTTGAGCGGGTGAAGATCCAGGCCCGGCAGATCCATGTCTTCAAGTGTTTCCGCCGTTTCAAGGAGAGCGAGGATTCTCCTGATCTTGGCTACTTGCTGAGGATCAACACCGCCAGTGATACCGGACTCGAATAGCCGACTCAGTCCTTTGTGTTTGGACTTTTGAATCATATGGCCAAAATGTAACCCGACACGTTACGCGTGTCAAAAGAGGTTTGCTGTGCACAGGCACCCGAATCGGATACTCCCGTGATTCTGAGTGTTTGTGCTTTTGCTGTTTGTCAAGTATCCGAGGGGGCGGTCTGGAGGTCGCGGGCGCTTTTTCCTCAGCTGTCTTGCCTGTCCTGGTTGTCGGGCTCGTTCTTCGGCGCCGCGACCTGGGTCCAGGGCCTGATCCTGGACAGGTCCTCTCCGATCCGTCGCTCGGCCACCTCGCTGTCATGGGCGGCTTGTGCGCGGAGCCGGTAGCCGTTGCTCAGGCCGAAGGACCGGCACAACCGCAGGTCCGTGTCCGCGGAGACGGTGCGTTTTGCCAGCACGATCTCACGGATGCGCTGGGCGGGAACACCGATCTCCTTGGCCAGGCGATACCGGCTGATGCCCATGGGCCTCAGGAAGTCTTCGAGCAGGATCTCGCCGGGGGTTACGGGAGCAGGCTTTTCCATGACCGTTCTTCCTCGAGGAATCAAAGCTCGTCCAGGAACCGCTCGGCCTGGTGCTCGAACTCCCGGGTCTCCACGTCGACCTCCCTTTTCTTTCCCTGATCGTCCACCGAGACGGTGACGAACCCGCCTCCCCCTTGAAAGGAGATGCAGCACGCATCCCGGTGCGTCTCTTCGAGCCGCTCGCCGCTCGGGCCGAAGAAGCGGGAGGCGCGCTCGATCACCTCGCCGGAAGCCAGCCTGGATTGCTTGGACACCTTCAGCATGATCGTCCTCGTCTGTGGTTGGGGCCTTCTTGGAATACGATAGGTTCAAAACGCGGGGTGTTCAAGAGAAAGGCGTGTTGTAGGCCTCCTTCAGACGGGTGCTCAGCTCCCGGACCACGGCAAAGGCCTTCTCCACGGTCCCGGTGCCGTCCGGGTTGACCAGGCAGCAGGTGGCCGGGGAGATCAGGCTCTGGTCCAGGAGCCGCTCGAGGTCCACGCCGCGTTTTCCCAGGGTCTCCCAGAGGTCCTGCATCATGCGGACGAGGGAGTCCAGGCTCTCCTGCTCGAAGGGCTCCACGTTGGTCGGGACCACGCCCCAGGCCAGGACGCCGCCCCGCTCGAGGAATCGGGAGATGCCGTCGGCGTAGGAGACGAAGAGCTCCCCGTTGGCGAAGACGTCCAGGGAGAGAATGTCCAGGTCCAGGGCCAGGAGGAAGCTCCAGTCCGGGTTGCCGCAGAGGTGGACGCCGCGGGGCCGGTCGATCATGGCGAAGAAGGCGTCCAGGTCCCGCCGGGCCGCGGCCTCGCCGTACCCGGACATGCCGCTGAACACGAACTGGAGGCCGGGCTCGTCCACGTACATGAAGGCGTTGGGGTTGCGCTCCTGGAGCCGGGCGAGCTGGACGTTGACGCGTTTCGCCATGAACTCCAGCAGGAAGGGCCGGACCGTGTCGTCGAAGAGGACGGGCCGGTCGTCCTGGTCCTTGACGTTGAACCCGAAGCTCACGGGCCCCTCGAGCTGGCCGCGAATGGCGGGCCGGTCCGAGAGGTCCAGCTGGAGGAACCGGGGGTAGACCTCGGAGAAGGCCGGGCTCACGTCAAAGGTCTCGGGGTCGTCGAACCGGGTCAGGGTCTCCTCGAGCTCGAGGAGGAACTTGTCCGTGGAGAAGCCCAGGGTGCGGTTCTCCAGGTCCAGGACGATGCCCGGGAAGTGCTCGGCCGCCTGGACGTACATGTCCTCCCGGTAGCTCAGCCTCGGGAGCTGGGGCCAGAAGGGGATGTCCAGGGAGAGGGCGTCCTCCAGGGCGCGGTCCGCGTCCGTGTGGGGCATGACCGCCATGGCCGTGGTGAGCAGCCGGCCGGGAATGGGCATGGGGCTCCTCCGTTTCGAGGGGGTCGGAACGACGTCCGGGCAGGAGCCCGGAACGAGAAGTCGGGCCGGCCGGTGAAGGCTTCAGGGCGGTCCGGAGCGGGAATCAGAGCCCCAGGAGCTCTTTCGTACGCTTTACGCCTTTGCGGTTGGCCTCGGCCGTCAGGGGATCCAGGCCGGGGTTCCTCTGGATGCTCTCGAGGAGGGCCTCCACCGCCTCGCGGCCGTCCGGGGTCTGGACGGCCTGCGCGGGGGTGCGGCCTTCGAGGGCCGGCAGTTCCTCGTGGATCCAGCCTTCCCAGTGGCCGGCGATCATGTCCTCGACCTGCTTCCGGACCTCGGGGTTCTCCAGGAGGTCGTCCTGCTCCGTGGCGCCGGTGTGGGCGTCCAGGGTCTCCCGCGCCTTCTCGAGCAGATCGTCGGTTTCCTCCACCTGGTCCTCGAGGAGCAGGGCGGCGTTGCCCAGCCTGGCCGCGATCTCCGCCTGAATCCTCTGAGCCCGCTCGGCCGAGTTGACCTCCACGGTCAACCGGCGGCCCTCGATGCTCAGGTGTCCCAGCACGGTGGCGCTCGAATCCGGTTGGTTCCGGTACCATTCCCGGTCCCAGGGGATCACGGCCCCTGTCACACGGCCTTTGCGGTCCAGGTCCGCATCGGCGCGAAGCTCGTCCTCGTCCTGGGTCACGCAAAGGTCCCTCAGCCGGTCGAAGGCCTCCTCTGCCGAGTCGATCTCGTAATGAAGCCGGTGAAGCTCGAGGGGCTCGCCGTCCGCGTTGGAGAGCTGGGGCGGTGTGAGCAGCGATTCCTCCAGGTCGAAGTAGAGTCCGCGGACCTCCTCCTGCCAGTTGAAGAGGTCCTCGTCCGCGAGGGCGGAGACCTCCTCCTCTTCCCGCAGCCATGCTCGAAGGGCGATGATCTCGGGCTTCCGCCCTGGGGGGATGGGGGTGATCCCCGCGCCGATCAGCATGCCGATGCCGTTCACCTGCGCGGCGGTCCCGAAGATGAGGTCCCCGGCCTCGACGTGCCTTGTAGCCTCACGATCGAGGACTTCCGTGACATCGCCGGTGAGCACGTCCTTCACCTCCATGCCCTGCTTCAGGTCCACGCGCAGGACCTCCAGGAAGGTGAACGGCTTGCGGTTGAAGGCCTGAATCAGGCTGCGCTCCAAGGGGTCGATCCGGCTTCCCTCGGCTTCGAGGTAGAGCTCGGCCACGGTGGCCTCCTCGGGTCCCGAGAGCTCGTACGCCGCAGCCCCGGCGTCGTACTCCCACTGAAAGAGGAACCAGGGCCCGAAAATCGGTGCGATCCGCTCGGTGGTCTCGTCGTCGAGTTCTTCCTCATCGGGCCACAGCAGAAAGTCAAGCATGGCCAGCTCGACGACCGGCTCATCGAAGGTCTGTACCGCAAAGGGGAACAGGCGATTCACCAGACGGGCGTGGGCCTTGGACAACCGCCGGTGGTCCAGCTCCCGATAGTCCGGGGTCTCCTTGGACAGGCAGCACTTCTTGTACTTTTTTCCGCTGCCGCAGGGGCAGGGGGCGTTGCGTCCGACCTTCATGAGAGCGTCCTCCTGTCTGACGGTGATCATACGGAGGAGTTCCGGTCCGTGTCAATCACGGACAGAAAAGAAGGCCTTCCGGGAGGGGTGGGGATGCCGTGCAACGGGCGCTCACCTTGACGGCATGGCCGAGCGGAGCTAGCATACATGGACCCTGAGGACCGAGGGGGCACGAGGGGGGACCCCCTCCGTGCGTGACCCCCCTCCCGGTGACCTTCATGTATCTGCTTGCCATCGGCTACGAAAATGCCGCCAGGAACGGCAACGGCGCATTCCGGATCGACGGGCGGGCCGGGCTCGCGAAGTGGACCCTGCTGCCGGCCGGCGAGGAATCACGCGAGCGGATTCAATTGATCGCCCTGGCCTGTGGGGGCGCGCCCTTTCTGTCCGGCCTGCTGTACGACCTCTCCGCCTTTCTTCGCTTCCCGGACCGGCCTTTGCGCATGGAGCTGCTCACGGCCCCCCACGTGCCTTACGACGGCATGCACTGCTCGCCGAACAGGCTCGGCAGCCGTCTGGAGATTCATCCGAACGGCGAGGCGCGGTGGTGTCGCGGACGCCGGTCCGGCCCTACGATTCTCGAGACCGTGCCCGTGCGCAAGCTCGGGCTGAGCGACGGCAACCGAAAATACCTTGTCCTGGGTTACGGCCCATCCCTGGAGGTGGTGCGAGGCGGGGAGGACTTTGATTTCCTGGACCCTTTCCACCGCGTCCGGAGGTTTCACTCCCTGTTCAGCCGGGTTTGCTGCGGCACCGATCCCGTGGCCTTTCTGGAACGGCTGCACTACCGGGGAATCCGGAAGTCTCGTTACCCGGCCCTGCAGAGCCTGACCCGTTTGCAGGGGCTGGTCGAGAGGTTTCTGGAAATCGACACCTCAGCCTGGACTGACAAGGCGTGCGACTTCGAGGCCTGGTGGAAACAGGGAACGCCCCTGGAGCAGGACCTCTGTCTTCCTCTGCTGGATGCGGCGCGGCACATGATCGACGCCTTTCCCCACAGTGGAACGCCCCTGGAGGAACCGGGCCTGATGCTGCTTCACCGCCCGGATCGACGGTGCGGGAAGGATCGCTTCCCGTCCTGGATTCGGCTGCTGGACACGATGCTGCCTCGCACGCAGTTCGTGGTGAGCGTTTCAGCGGCCGCACGAAACCGCATCCCTGAGGACCTGATTGAAAAACGCCTCGATCTCCCTCGAAACCCGGCCCAGCCTTCCAGGCCGGCAGCGCCCCTGCGGGTTCCCCGCGGGACCGTGGTCCTACACCAACTGGACGGACGGCTCCCCAACCTGGCCCTCATGAAGCTAGCCCGGTACCACAGGCAACGCGGCAAGGAGGTGGTCCTG
>CAYYVD010000245.1:0-7735 GCA_964475045.1 uncultured Desulfobacterales bacterium
GGCCTGTTTCGTGAGGGGCTCGTCTCCTGGATCTCCTCCATGACCTACCAGGCCGCTTCCGGGGCCGGAGCCAAGAACATGAGGGAGCTGGTGGCCCAGATGGCCGTGCTGAGCGACGCCTCCCGGAAGCTCCTGGCGGACCCCGCCTCCTCGGCCGTGGAGATCGACGCCCGGCTCACCGAGAGTATGCGAGGCGAGGCCTTTCCTGTGGATCAGTTCGGCGCCCCCCTGGCCGCCAACCTGCTTCCCTGGATCGACCGCCCCATGGAGAACGGACAGACCCGGGAGGAGTGGAAGGGCCTCGTGGAGACCAACAAGATCCTCGGTCTGGACCCGCCCGTCCCCGTGGACGGCATCTGCGTCCGTGTGGGCGCCATGCGCTGCCACAGCCAGGCCTTCACCGTCAAGCTGAACCGGGACGTCCCCCTGAACGAGATCGAAGACATCCTGACCTCCGGCAACGCGTGGGTCCGGGTGGTTCCCAACGAGAAGGAGCCCACCCTGCGCCAGCTCACCCCGGCCGCGGTGAGCGGGACCCTCACGGTGCCCGTGGGACGCATTCGAAAGATGCTCATGGGCCCGGACTACCTGGCTGCCTTCTCCTGCGGCGATCAGCTCCTCTGGGGGGCGGCGGAGCCCCTGCGCCGGGTTCTGCGCATCCTTCTCGAGGGGGCCTGATTGCTCGAGGGATTGACAGGCGCAAGGGCGGTCCCTACAATACATCGTGGAAGTGGATAGCTCACTGGTGGGGCTCCCGGACTTCAAATCCGGTGTGCGGGGCTAACAACCTCGCAGGTGGGTTCGATTCCCATGCACTTCCGCCAAGACAAAAATTCCTGAGGCTTACGCCTCAAAGCAGCCCTTTTTTATGGTCTTTCACTTTCTTTTTTGTTACGTTATATCTCTTCTTGTCCGAAGCCTCTACATGGTAATCCCCGATTCTCCGGGGGCCTCTCTCGGGGGATCCTCCGCTCGGACCCCCCAGCTCTCCCCTCCAAGCCCAGCCTCACCCTCCCTTGAGCTGGCTGACGGACGCGGACAGGAAAGAATCCCCTCTCAGGGGAACAAAGCCTGCCCCCTCGAGGGGAGGGCCTTGGAGTTGTGCCAGCATGAGGAGATTGGATCGATCAAATGCATTTGCTCGAGTTGATTTTTCTTCTGCTTCTGAAAAGGGACATCCTTCCATAGCACACATAAATCTGACGAAAAAGGAGTACACTGGAGATGATATTTACGAAAGATGACACGGCACACAAGGTTTTTGCCACGCTTCCAGGCCACCATGGAGACGAACACTATGAATGCGCGTTCGAGATCTGTGAGAATCCTCTCTGTAGGTGTGATCGAGTGACCGTACAATTTTCTCCGGTAGCTTCATCACATGGGGCGGAAATATCGGGGACCCCCAAAAGCGTGACGGTCGATATCAAAGATTACCAAGTGGAGGACAGCTCGAAGGGTGACGAGTCGTTGGAACAGGATATGGCGTTTCACCAGAAGGTGCAAGAGTGTTTTCGCGACGAGGACTATCATTTTCTCTATCAAGAATATTTTCTGTATAAACAACAGATCACAGCGACAGCTGATATTGAATCACTTCAGGTTGAATTTCCTATTGAAGATATTGAAAGAAACAATACGATGATTGTTTATATTGATGTAATTCCGTATGCCGAGCAATTTACCCTCGCTCTTGATGGCGAGCAATATTTGTTTTTTGACCAATATTGCGTGAAGCTGCAGTGCCCCTGTACTGACGTGGTTATCGGTTGTGTGCGTCTTAATCTACAAGAGGGAATCGGGGATGACGTTGCAGCGTATACCATCGATTATAAGAAACGTCGATGGAATCCGTTGGATGAGCATCGTTCTGAGTTGGGAACAGTCGGGAAGGTAGCGGAGCTCAAGCGCAGCATAGAGGCCGCTTATCCCACGTGGTATGATCAGATCCGAACACGCCATTCCCATCTCAAAACGCTCTACAGAAATTGTCTCAAAGCAAAAGGGGTTGGACTTCCTCGAATTTTGAAAAATGCGGTCGGAAGGAATGATGCGTGTCCATGTGGGAGCGGAAAGAAATTCAAGAAGTGTTGTCTGAACAAAACACAATAGAAGCGCAATCATATCGAGAGATCACGGGGAAAAGCAATATCCTCCACACTTTTCTCTTGATTTTTGCCCGGTTTCATCCCAGTCTGAACAGAAGCGCCCTGTTGTCCACCGAGCTGCTCATCAAGGCGTGTCGAAGGGGGTTCGAAACGTGCTGCCTGGGGATGGAGGCCAAGGAGGCGCTCCTGTGGCAATTCCATCAATGGCATGCTGGCTCCGTCCACTGAACGACAAGCGTGCCCCTGCTGCAGGCGTCTGAGCAGTACCCATCCATAAATCAGGGTCTGAGCATTGGAAAGCTTCCAATTCTGTGACAGCGTGAATCGATCCGCTCATCACAAGCGCGAGGAGGGCCGCCTTAGAGATCCAAGAAAAAGCGCGCCTCGCTCTTGGGGATCTGGGACCGCAACCTCCCGCCGACGAGCAGCCCCAGGCCAAGGGGACGCCCGCCATGGAAGAGGAGGACATAGCCGTCGCCCAGGGCGGCGTCACAGGGCAGGACCTCTCCACGGGCCAGACGGCCCAGGTCCTCCCGGCTCAGGCCCAGGCGGGACCGGGTGGCGTGGCTCCCCACCATCTGGACCAGACGGGTGGTGGGTTTGATGAAGTTTTTGATCCGGTGAAAGGCCCGAATGCCCACCGAGGCCGGCTTGAGGGACGCCGCCTTGGCCATGTGCTCGCTGCTCCGAAGCATCCTCCAGGTGTTCTTTCTTCGAAACAGGAGCAGGCCCTCGAACAAGGCCGGCGGCACGCCGAACCGCTCCTCCATGTAGGCCATGAGGCTCCGCCGCTCATCCTCTTCGGCCAAGGCGGGCCACGAAGAAGCCCACTGAATCGACCCGGTGAGGGTAGAACCGTCGCGCGTGCTCCAGTCGCCGGTCATAACGCTCCTCGTTCCAGACCGTGAGGCCGGGGTCCGAGGCCACGCCGGAATCGAAGGGAAGGACCTCCGCGTCCCGGTGCCGCAGCAGGTGGTCCACCACGGCCTCGTTCTCCTCGGGGTTGTAGGTGCAGGTCGCATAGACCAGGGTTCCGCCCGGCTCCAGCAGGTCGAAGCCCCGCTCCAGAATCAGCCTCTGCAGCTCCGGAAACCGCCCGGCTCTGGGGCCGCGCTCGGGGGCTCCTTGCCCGGGCCCCGCCCGGTACCCGCCCTCTCCCGAGCAGGGGACGTCCGCCAGGACACGGGAGAACCGGTGCCGCTTGGGAAACTCCTGGGCCTGGTACGCCGTGACCACCGCGTTCAGCACCCCGAGCCGCCCCAGGTTGTGGACCAGGGCCGGGTGACGGCCCGTGTGCAGGTCATTGGCAACCACCAGGCCCCGGTTGGCCATGATCGCGGCCAGGTGGGCGGTCTTCCCTCCCGGTGCGGCGCACAGGTCCAGGACGCAGGCGCCCGGTTCCGGGGCCAGGGCCCTGCCGGCGAGGCAGGAGGTCAGCGCCTGGGGATGGAGGCAGCCGAGGAAGTAGGCCAGGAGGCGCCCCGGGGACCGTTCGCCTTCGGCCGTGTACAAGGTCTCGTCCGTGGGGTGGGACCGATGCAGCCGAACGCCCTGGGAGGCGGCCAGGTCCTCGGCCTCTCGAGGGGACGCCTTGAGCGGGTTGACGCGCACGTGGGCGGGCAGGGGCCGGTGGAGGGCCTCCAGAAAGTCGGAAAAACCCGGAATGATGGGACGGTAACGGGAGAACAGGGGGTCCAACGGCCTCAGCCCTTACGGCCGATCACCGCATTGGCGATCACCTTCCGCTGGATCTCCGAGGTCCCCTCGTAGATGGTGAACACCCGTGCGTCCCGGTAGTACCGCTCCACGGGGAACTCCTTGATGTACCCGTACCCGCCGTGAATCTGAAGCGCCTGGTAGGCGGCCCAGTTGGCGGTTTCCGAGGCGTAGAGCTTGGCCATGGAGGCGGCGGTGCCGAAGTCCTCCCCCCGGTCCCGCATGGAGGCCGCGTTGAAGGTGAGGAGCCTGGCCGCCTCGATCCGGGTGGCCATGTCCGCGATCATCCAGCGCAGACCCTGAAACTGGCTGATGGGCCGGCCGAACTGGACCCGCTCCCGGGCATAGGCGGTGGCGGCGTCCAGGCAGGCCTGGGCCAGGCCCACGGACTGGGAGGCGATGCCGATGCGGCCTCCGTCCAGGGAGGCCATGGCGATCATGAACCCGGCCCCTTCCTCTCCCAGGAGGTTCTCCCTGGGCACCCGGCAGTCTTCGAACACGAGCTCCACCGTGTCCGAGGCCCGCAGCCCCATCTTGTCCTCCTCCTTGCCCACGGAGAACCCGGGGGTGCCCTTTTCCACCACGAAGGCGCTGATGCCCCTGTGCTTCCGGTCCGCGTCCGTGTACGCGGTGACCACGGTGAGGTCCGAGTTCTTACCCGTGGTGATGAAGAGCTTGGTGCCGTTGATCACATAGTCGTCCCCGTCCAGGTATGCCTTGGTCTTCTGGGCGCCGGGGTCCGATCCGGCGCCGGGCTCGGTCAGGGCGAAGGACCCGATCTTCTCCCCGGCGGCCAGCGGCTTGAGGTAGGTCTCCTTGAGGTGGTCGGACCCGAACAGGTAGATGGGTCCGCAGGCCACGGAGTTGTGCACGGACATGACCACCGCGGTGGAGGCGCAGGCATAGGCGATCTCCTGCATGGCCAGGGAGTAGCTCACCGTGTCCACGCCCGCGCCGTTGTACTCCACGGGCACGTTCATGCCCATGAGCCCCAGCTCCCCCATCTGCGCCAGGATGTCCCGGGGGAAGGCCTTGGTCCGGTCCCGCTCTGCGGCACCGGGGAGGACCACCTCCCGGGCGAAGTCCCGGACCATGGCCTGAATCATCTTCTGCTCTTCGGTCAGCTGATACGCCATAGGGTTTCCTTCCGAAGGCGGGTCCACGGGTGCGGACCGCTCAGGGGGTGTAGAGGACCACGACCAGTTCGGCCTTGCGCGCGCTGAGGTTCCGCAGCTTGTGCACGATGCTCGAGTTGAAGTGGATGGTCTGGTTGGGACCGAGGACGTTGCGGTTCTCCCCCACCATGACCTCGATCTTCCCCTTGAGCACGTAGATGAACTCCTCGCCCGCGTGCTGGTAGCTCACCCCCTCGTGGTCGGCCTCGGGGTCGATGAGCACGCGAAAGGCCTTGAGGTGCTTGTCCCGGGCCTCGGGGGTCAGGGTCTCGTAGGCATAGGCCTCGGTGCGCTTCTGGTAGTCCTGCTCCCGCTGCCGGCCCTCCGCCTCCTTCTCCTCTCGAAGCAGGACGCCCGAGTCGATGCCCAGGGCCCTGGAGAGCTGCAGGATCACGGCCACCGGAGGAATCACCTCGCATTTCTCCAGGCTGGAGAGGTAGTCCTTGGCCAGGCCCGTCTCATTGGCCACGTCCCTGAGGCTGAGCTTTCGCTCCCGCCTGAGCTTCATCACCCGTTTGCCGAAGGGCGCCTTCTTCCTCGGTTCCGCCATGGCCTCCTCCATTCAGGCAAAACACTCATAAAAAACTTCAAATAGAAGCATAAACTACATGATTAAACGTCGTTTTCAGATCCGCCCCTCAGGGCGCGAACCATGCGGATCACCAGCCCGGCCGCCACGGTGGCGCTGATGAGAATGATGAGGTTCGAGGCGAAAAAGGTCATGGCGAAGCTGAAGGGGTCGTTCAGGCGATAGGCCAGGATCAGGACGTGGACGCCGAAGAGCACGAAGAAGAGCCCGGCCGCGAGCAGCACGATCTGGCCGATCCACCACACCCAGGCCGGCATGGGCCTATTCCGGCTCCGGCAGGACGAGCTTGGGCAGGACCAGGTCGTCGGATGCCGTGTACGGATCCAGCTCCCCCCGGACGATGGCGTCGGCGGCCGCCTCGAACTCCCCGGTCTCCGTGAGCCCGTGCAGGACCGTCTCGATCAGCCGGCTCTTGACCATCTCGGCCAGCTCTTCGAGGACCTTGTCCTTCCGCGCTCGGAACCGCAGATCCCCGTACACCGACCGCAGGTACGCGGCGTGGCGGTCGATCTCCTCCAGGAGCTCGGTCACCCCCTGGTCGAACACGGCCTGGGCCTTGAGGATGGGCGGCTTCCAGGTCCCTTTGTCGTACTTCTGCTGGTCCATGTCGATCATGAGCCGCAGGTCGCTCAGGGTCTTGTCCGAGCCCTCTCGATCCGCCTTGTTGATGAGAAAGATGTCGCCGACCTCCAGGATGCCCGCCTTGATGGCCTGAATGTCGTCCCCCATGCCGGGGATCACGCAGATGACCGTGGTGTGGGCGCTACGCACCACGTCCACCTCGTCCTGGCCCACCCCGACGGTCTCCACGATGACGATGTCCTTGCCCATGGCGTCCAGCACGTCGATGGCGCTTCGAGTGGACTGGGTGAGCCCTCCGAAGTGCCCCCGGGTGGCCAGGGAGCGAATGAACACCCCGTCGTCCATGCTGTGCCGCTGCATGCGGACCCGGTCCCCGAGAATGGCGCCGCCGCTGAAGGGGCTCGTGGGATCCACGGCCAGCACGCCCACGGTCCTGCCTCCGGCCCGCAGGTGCGCGATCATTTGATCCACCAGGGTGCTCTTCCCCACCCCGGGGGCGCCGGTGATGCCGATCACGTAGGCCTTTCCCGTGTGGGGGTAGAGGGCCTTGAGCACGTCCCGGACGGCAGGGATTCCGTCGTCGATGTCCCGAATCACCCGCGCGACCGAGCGCACGTCCCCGGCGATGACCTTGTCCACCACTTCCTGCGTCGAGGGCATGGGTTCTCTCTTCCTCAGGTCTCCTTGGGGTTGACGTTGTCCCGGACCCAGGCCACGATCTCGTCCAGCGGGGTTCCGGGCGTGAAGATCTTTCGAATGCCGGCGGTCTTCAGCTTGGGGATGTCCTCCTCGGGGATGATGCCGCCCCCGATCACCACGATGTCCCCGGCGTCGCGCTCCGCGAGCGATTCCACCACCGCGGGGAACAGGTAGAGGTGCGCTCCGGCGAGGCTCGACAGCCCGATCATGTCCACGTCCTCTTGAACGGCGGCCTGAACGATCTCCTCGGGCGTCTGATGCAGGCCCGAGTAGACCACCTCGAATCCAGCGTCCCGAAACGCCCGGGCGATGATGCGCGCCCCCCGGTCGTGACCGTCGAGACCGGGCTTGGCGACCATGACCCTGAGTCTTCGATGTCGCTCCATAGACCCCTCTTTTTCATGTCCGTTGAAAAGCCGCTCTCCGCCCGTCAATAGATGCCCGGGTCCCTGTACTCCCCGAAGACCTTTCGAAACACGTCGCACATCTCCTGAAGCGTGGTGTGGGCCTTGGCCGCATCGACGAGAATCGGCATCACGTTCCGTTCATCGGTGCAGGCCTCTCCCAGCCTCTGGAGCTGCTCCTCGGCCTTGGACTGGTCCCGGTCGTTTCGAATGCGCGTGGTGCGCTCGATCTGAAGGCGCTCCAGCTCCTCGTCGATCTGAAAGACCTCCACCGGAAGGCTCTCCTCGGTGAGGTACTTGTTCACGCCCACCACGGCCTTCTCGTTCCGATCGATCTGCTGCTGGTAGTGGTAGGCGGCGTCCGCGATCTCCTGCTGGGGGTAGTTCTTCTCGATGGCGACGAGCATCCCGCCCATGTCGTCGATCTTGTGGATGATCTCGAAGGCCTCCTCCTCCATGCGG
>CAYYVD010000246.1:0-7728 GCA_964475045.1 uncultured Desulfobacterales bacterium
TCTCCTTGGGGTCCCATCCCCAATAGCGGCCCCAGGCCGAGTTGGCCCATACCGCCCCGGTGATGATGCCGGCAGTCAAAAAGAGAACCCCCGCTGTCACCGCCGGTGCACACCGGACCCATGTGAGGCGGTGAGCCCTCGGACCCCCCTCTCTTATCTATTTGATATTCCAGGCATATAGTATCCACAGGGTTTCCGTTTTATTAAACTAATCAAGATTCGTGCCTGAATTCGTGTTTCCGGCACTTCATCTGTATTCAACTGATTTAATTGGGATATCTGGTTGAATAGACATGGATGGGCGGGGTGGGAAGCTGAGCAGCGATGGTCATATATGATCACTGATTATATATGATCAGTCTTTCGTCTTGAAGAAATCCTCACAAGACTAATCCCTTATGATTATCCACAAAACGGGAAAAGAACAGCAACTCACGATCATGTCGGGTTTCGCTATTCCGCCCTCTTTCTTTCCTCCTCCCCAAGCCTTCTGTAGAGCGTCCTACGGCCAATACCTAGAATGGCGGATGCCCGGCGCTTGTTCCCACCCACTTCATTGAGCACATGTCGAATATAACGCCGCTCCACTTGGGCCAGAGGCAGGAGCTTTTCTTTCTCTTCGATCAAGCCGGACACAACGTTTTCGGGGTTGTCCTGTGCGTGGCGGTTATTCCGGATCCTGGCGGGCAGGTTTTCCAGGCGTATTCGGTTTCCCGAGGCAAAAGCAACGGCCCGCTCCACGGCATTGCGAAGTTCGCGAACGTTACCGGGGAAGGGATAACTGATTATGCGGTCCAGAGCACGGGTGGAAAATCCGTCGACTTTCTTGTCTAGAGCCAATGAAAATTGCTGAAGGAATCTGCTTGCCAGCAGCTCCACGTCATCACCCCGCTCCCTGAGTGGTGGAACCTGGAGGGTAAAGGTCTCCAGCCGAAAGAAAAGGTCTTCACGGAAATTTCCCAGGTGAACCTCCTTATTAACGTCCTGGTGAGTGGCGGCAAGCACTCGCACGTCCACCTGGTATTCCCGGTTCTCCCCCACTCTTCTGACCTTGCCGTCCTGCAGTATGCGAAGGAGCTTGGCCTGGAGGAAAAGAGGCATTTCCGAAATCTCGTCCAGGAGCAAGGAACCGCCTTCCGCTTCGGCAAAGAGACCGTTGCGGCGCCTTCGTGCACCGGTGAATGAGCCTTCCGCGTGACCGAAAAATTCGCTTTCCAGCAGATGCTCGGGTATCCCCGCGCAATTGACCGGCAAGAACGGGCCTTCCGCCCTGGAACTCTCCTTGTGTATGGCCCTGGCCACCAATTCCTTTCCGGATCCACTCTCACCCAGAATCAAGACCGGCCCCTGAGCCTTTGCAACCTGCAAGATTTGTTCAAAAAGCAGACGCATGCAACTGCTTCGTCCATACATTCCATGAAAGCTTTCTGAAGAGAGAAGCCCTTGCATCCGGCTGACCATTTGTCTCAACCGCCTTCTTTCCAGGATGCGCTTCACGGAAAGGCTGAAATGCTCCAGGTCCAGGGGTTTGGTCAGAAAGTCTTCGGCTCCCTCTTTCAAGGCATCCACGGCCTCCTGAATGCTCCCGAAGGCCGTAATCATGAGAAACGCCGGAGCCGGATCGACCGCCTTTTCTTGAATTTTTCTGAAAAAGCTCATGCCGTCCATTCCGGGGAGCCTGAGGTCACACACAATAAGGTCTGGCCACCTTATCTCAACAGCCTTTTCCGCTTCTTCGGCCGTGGCCGTCCAGAGGGTCTCCAGGCCCGCGTCCCTGATCTCCTCCGCCAGTAAGAGCCCCAGGGTTTTATCATCCTCAACGATCAACACCAAGCCGCCGGCAGTGTCTTCGGTATTCATGGCTTATCCTTTCCTGTTGCCTTCTCCGGCCACTAATCGCTTGACTGATGGGGAATCATGATTCGAAAACATGCTCCTCCCATTTCGCTTTCACTGACTTCGACCCATCCTCCATGCTCCTCAGCAACGGAGTGAACCACGGCCAGACCGAGACCGGTGCCTTCACCCACAGGCCTGGTGGTGAAGAAGGGCTCGAAAATCTCGGCCCGGTTTTCCGACGGCACGCCCGGGCCGTCATCTTCCACACTGAAACAGACCCCTTCATCTCTTTGTTCCCAGGACACCCGGATATTGCATGTGGAGGCACACTGGATCGCATTCCGCAAAAGATTTATCAATGCCTGATGGATCCTCATCGCATCCATTACCACCGGTGAGCAATCATCAGCCCCTGCCAGGGTGATGACGGCGCCGGAGGTCTTGGCCTCTTCCTTTAAAGCTGAAGCGGCGGAAACAGCCAGGGTGGCAGGATCGGCCGGGCAACAGCGAAACGGGCCTCGGCGGCTGAAATCCAGCAACTGCCTGATGATATACTCCATTTTAGTCACTTCTTTCCGGATCTCGATGTATGCCCGCCTGTGCATATCCGGGATGTCTTTATGGCGAAGCGCACGTTGGGCTTTACCGCTAATCACACTTAAAGGTGTCCCCAATTCATGGGCCGTGCCTGCAGCAAGCCTACCTAATGCGGCCATTTTTTTTGATTGAAGAAGTTTTTGCTCTAGTTTTTTCTGGCGATCTTTATGCTCTAAAATAGCCTGTTCAGCGGTTTCAATGCTGTTAAGCATGTGGTTGAAACTCTCTCCCAATTCTACGATCTCCTTGGGTCCTTTATGATCAAAGCGATGCCCTCGTTCCCCGCGCGCAATCCTGTACATGCTCGAATTCAAGCGCCCGAGGTGCATGCCAAGGGCGTGGTGGTGCCCGTAGAGGACCATGGTCGACAGCAGGCCCAAGAGCAGCCCCAGGCTCAAGCCTCCCTTGAGTCTTATGGAGCGGATATCATCCCTGAACTCCCTCCCTCTCCTGGTAAGGTGCAACAGGCCGTTGATTCTACCTCCCGTGTCCGTCAATGGGACGAAATACGAGTACACATGCCTACCTGCTATTGACCCGTATTCACCCCGGCTTTCCCCGTCTGCAGCAAGTTCGGTCAACCTTTCGCGTTCAGGCTCTGGATCAGCGAGGCCCAGTGTGGCTATTTCTTTGCCTTCCTTATCATAAATATAGGCGCTGTAAACGCGTCCAATTGAAAATACGGACTCCAATGCCTGCATCATGCTTCCCATCCGGTCTTTTTCAAGAGCGTAGCTTAAAGGCAGTTGTACCGCCCTTGCCACGAGTTCCAGGTCTTTCTGCATCTGGCTTTCCACCTGCTTCTCAATGGAGTTCAGCGCCAGATATCCGAAAAGCCCCAGCGCTCCAATCAAAGGAGCAACCACGTAGACCAACAATGCTCCCCTAAAACCTATTATCGACGGAAACAGACCTAAGTATTTCATGGCTTCTCCCATGACACACCATAACAGCACATGTGCCGTTTCGACACAATGATAATCGCGCCAACGAAAGGGGTCAGAATCCTGCACTCACCATTAACTGATTGTAAATGCAGGAAAAATCCTTCCCAATTCACTCCAAAGGCCGGTTGGCACAAGAACTGCTTTTTAATGAGTGCAATCCCCAAGCCTGGTATAGGATCAGCGCCTGCGGGAGATGCCCGCTAACCAGAAACAAAAGGGAGGTTTCAAATGTTCAAAAAGTTAAGCCTTATAAGCATTGTCTCATTTTTTGTTGTCTTTTCAATGGCTATTCCAGGTATCACCCAGGAAATCAGCGAAACAGAACTAGAGAAAGCGGCCATGGCCTACATGGAAATCGCCATGATAAGCCAGGAGTTTCAAGAATCAGTACAGGAAACAGCCGATCCAGAGGCCAGACAAGAAATGCAAAGAGAAGCCAATGACAAAATGATTAGAGCAGTTGAAGAAACAGGTTTAGATGTTCAGCAGTACAATAATATCATGGGTGAAGTAAGTAAAAATCAATCTCTGGCTGAGGAGTTTTCATCTAAACTACAGAACTTAAATTGAAACATAATCATATGATTAGAAAGGAGGTAATCATGGGAAAATATGCAATATATAATAACTTAACCAAACGTATAGTCTTGTTTATGATTGTATTTGGGTCGGCAACACTACTGGTTCCAGGTTGCTCGCAAGGACCGATCAGTATAGATGAGGCGACTGAAATCAGGGCCGAAATAGGTGCAATGCAGGACCAATTGGCGGACATCAGAAGTGATCTGGCTTCCATTATAGAGGCTACCGAAAACCAGGCCATAGAGACCAGTGCGGAGCAGATGCGCGACACGGTAGCTATGATGATGAGTTCTCTTTCACGGGTCGAAGAGGCGTTGAAACCGGAAGAGCCTGAGACACCGCCCGGTCAGGCACCCGCAGGCGGAATGGGCGGAGCCCCGGGTGGAGGAGGAGGGTTTCAATAAAGGGCCCATCGTAATCATCCTTAATCAACCTTGCCGCCGGGGATGCATCCTGTGCCCCGGCGGCAAAGTTTTTTCCCGGCTACTTGATAATCAATGGATTTCAGCAAAAAGCCCGAAATTCTGAATCCGTTGCTTGCTCTGCAAGTAATTTATCGGCATACCCCATGGCCTGAAAAGCCTAATCAATGCATTACTGCAAGCGGTTTGCCTGAGCTGTTACATATGCTGCCGGATCGGCCGGCCGAGGACTATTGGATGTCATCAATGCCGAATTTCTTTATTTTGCGCCAAAGGGTGGTCCTGGGTATTCCCAGGTTCCCGGCGACTGCGTCGCCGGGAATGCGCGGCGCTAACTTCGCGCCGCGCATTATACAGAGCATTATAATCATCGGTGAAATGTTCTACGAGCAAAGGGATGTCCTCTTTGTGTTCACGCAACGGCGGGACCCTTATGACCACCACCTTAACCCGAAAAAACAGGTCTTCCCGAAAACGGCCGGACTTGACCTCGTGCTCCAGGTCCTTATTGGTGGCTGATATCAACCTCATGTCCAAGGCGATCGCCCTGGATCCGCCGACCCGGAACAGCTTCCTCTCCTGGATCAGCCTGAGCAGCTTCACCTGTGTGGAGAGCGCCATCTCCGCGATCTGGTCCAGGAATACCGACCCTCCCCGGGCCGCCTCGAACAGCCCCGGTTTGACGCTGTCGGCTCCGGTAAAGGCGCCCTTTTCATGTCCGAAAAGCTCGTTGGCTGCCAGTTCCTCCGTGAAACCGCCGCAGTTGAACGCCACAAACGGCTTGTTTTTTCTCAAGCTGCCGCGATGGATGGCCCTTGCCACCAGCTCCTTTCCTGTACCGCTTTCACCCTGAATCAGCACATTGCAGCCTATCTTGGCCACCTTGTTGATGACCTTTATCAGCTCCCTGATCTGGGGGCTGACGCCCAGGATTCCAAGCGAATGATCTTTTTTGTGAAGCTCCTCCTTGAGCTGCCTGTTTTCGGCCATCAGGGAAAGCTTGTCGGCGGCCCGCGTCAGGACCGACAGCACCTTGTCCGGCGTCAGGGGTTTTTCAACATAATAGAAGGCGCCCTGTTTGATGGCCTTGACCGCGTCGTCCACGGAGCCGTACCCGGTGAAAAGGATGACCTGGGTCTCGGAAAACCGCGACTTGACACGCTCCAGAAGCTCCATGCCGCTCATTTGCGGCATGCATATGTCGGTCATGACTATGTGAAAAGGGGACTGCGCCATGCGCAGGAGGGCCTGCTCGGGGTTGGTAAAGGTCTCCACCTCGTGGCCGTGCCTTCCCAGAATGCGGCTGATGTGCTTGACGGCAAGGGGTTCATCGTCCACAACAGCCACTCTGAGGGCATTCGCTTGTTTGATCCGGTTCAATCGGTGCCGTCCTCGGGATTTATGAGTCTTCTCTCCTGACGATGGCGGAGGCATCGCAGGGTAAGGTGATAGTGAAAACGGTCTTCCGGCCGGGGACGCTGTCCACTTCGATCCGGCCGCCGTGTTTGGTGATAATCCCGTGGGACACGGAAAGCCCCAGTCCGGTTCCTTTGCCCACGGGCTTTGTGGTAAAAAACGGATCGAAAATATGTGGAAGCATATCAGCCGGAATGCCGGCTCCATTATCCTCCACTTGCACCATGAGATAACCCGGCCTGATTTTTTTGGTCCTCACCTCAATGCGGCCTCCATGGCTGACCGCATCCAGGGAGTTCAGGATCAGGTTCAGGACGACCTGCTTCAACTGCTGCCTGTCTCCTTGAATTTTGGGCAGGTCCGGTTCCACCTCGACATTTATGGCCGCCCCTCGGACCTTTGCCTGGTTCAGGGCCAGTTTCGCCGTTTCCTGAACGAGCTTGCCCAGGTCCAGCAATTCCAGGACTGATACACTTTCCCTTGTGAAGTCAAGAAGATTGTGAACGATGCTTCGGGAACGTTCCGTTTCACCGATGATGTCCCGGATCATATCCATGTGCTCATTGCGGTCCAGCGTGCCATGTCGAGCAAGGAGTAGGCCGTCAGCATGATGTTGTTCAAGGGATTATTAAGCTCATGGGCAACCCCGGCAGTAAGGATTCCCACTGCACGCAGTTTGTGGGATTCAATCAGGGAGTTCTGGCGGCGCTCCAGTTCTCTCAGCATACGGTTGATCGCCACTTCCACCGTTGTGAATTCGTCCCGGTACTTGCGCTCGGGTCTGACAGGCGTAAAGTCCCCCTTTGCAATGCGGCGGGTCTGGTCGACGAGGTATTTCAGGGGCCTCATAAATCTTCGTGAGAGGAACCAGATCATGTACATCATCAAGAAAAAGAGAAATACCAGGAAGTAGGCCGGGACTTTCTGAAGCAAATGAAGCCATCTGGTAACCAGATCGAATTCACTGGCGGCCAGATCCGCCGCCTGGTTGACTATTCCAGAGCCATAGTGTCTCAGCCTGTTTTCGACCTCTTCCTGCACGGCGGGTATTTTGTGGCCGCTCCTGACGAGCTCGGACAAGTCATGGAGCTCGGCGTAGTACAGCTCCATCTCCTCGATGATCTCCTGTTTTTTCGCAGGCGCGGATGCTATCTTGAGATCTTTCAGGTTTCTTTCGAGGAGAACGCGGGCGTCGTCAGCGCTCTGAAGGGCGTCACTCAGGTTCGTGCCGTAGAGGAAGAAGTTCTTTTCCCACCGCCTTGCCTGTTCGATATTGAAAAGGAACCGCTCCCAGACCTGGACCGTGGCGATCCGCTTTTCGATCCCGTTGATGGTGACCATGGCCGCGATGGTGATCGCCACGGAAAGGATGAAGAAGGTGAAAAAACCCAGAATTATCTGAAACCGGAAATTAAAGGCCGGCCGTTCCAACAGGTCTTTTTCGTAAGACAATTTGGATTGCTCTTCGCGGTCGATTCCAGCCATGAGCAGCAAGGCGCCTATTCTTCCTCGGAAGAGACTTCCGTGAATCCCAGTTCATGAGCCGCCTTTACGACCAGCGCCCTCAAATCGCTCGGCTTGAAGGGCTTGGCGATCATATCAAAGGCCCCTTTCTCCATGGCCTCCCTGGCCAGCGACACCGTGGCAAAGCCCGTGATGACGATTACCTTGGTATCCGGCTTGGCCTTTTTAGCGGCCTCCAGTATCTGAATGCCGTTCACCTCCGCCATCATGATATCCGTTATTACAATGTCAAAGGCCTTTTCCTCAATCCGTGAAAGGGCCTTTGACGAGTCTTCATAAACCTCGACGCCGCAGCCCAGCTTTTTCAATCCGACTTCAAGCCTGCGGCCCACTATAGGCTCATCATCAATAGATTTACCCCGAAATAGGTGAACAGCACGGCCCCGAACCCGATGATCGAA
>CAYYVD010000247.1:0-7719 GCA_964475045.1 uncultured Desulfobacterales bacterium
CTGGTGCTGGACACCGAGGTCTACTCCAACACGGGGGGGCAGTCCTCCAAGTCCACCCCCACCGGTGCGGTGGCCAAGTTCGCGGCCAGCGGCAAGCCCACCCGAAAGAAGGACATGGGCCGCATGATGATGACCTACGGCTACGTGTACGTGGCCTCCGTGTCCATGGGGGCCAACAAGAACCAGTTCCTGAAGGCCCTGGTGGAGGCGGAGAGCTACCCCGGGCCGTCCATCCTCATCGCCTACTCCCCGTGCATCAACCACGGGATCGACATGGGCCTGAGCCAGGAGGAGATGAAAAAGGCGGTGGAGACCGGGTACTGGCCCCTGTACCGCTACGACCCCCGGCTCGAGGAGGAAGGCAAGAACCCCTTTGTCCTGGACTCCAAGGAGCCCGAGGGCGACTTTCGGGAGTTCCTCATGGGCGAGGTCCGGTACTCCAGCCTGACCCGCACCTTCCCGGAAAACGCTGAGGCGCTCTTCAAGAAGGCCGAAGAGGACGCCAAGGAGCGGTACGATGCGTACAAGCGCATGGCCGAGGAGAGCTCGTAGCTCGTAGCGGACAGGAAGCAGAACGGCCCCGGTGCGGAGTGCCCGCACGGGGCCGTTTCTTCCTTCGCGGTGAAAGGGGTTTTCCGGTGGAGCCTCCCGGTCAGTCCTCGTCCTCCAGCAGGCCTCGATAGGCCGGGGGCTCCCGCCTCCGCAGGCGCTCCACGTCCTCCACGCTGGTCAGGTCGTAGTGAATGGGGGTGATGGTGATGCGGTCCTGCTTGAGGGCCGCACCGTCCGTGTCCGGGTTCTCGGGCTCCACCGGAATCTCTCCGGTGAGCCAGTAGTAGGCGTTCCCCCGGGGATCGATGCGCCGGTCGAAGCGCTCCTTGAACCGGTTGACCCCCTGCCGGGTCACGGACACGCCGGCGATCCGGGAGGGCGGCAGGGACGGGACGTTCACGTTGAGGGCCGTTCCCGGACGCAGGCCGTTCTCGGTGAGGTACCGAACGATCTCCCGGGCGAAGGCGGCCGCAAAGCGGTAGTCCGGATCCCGAAGGGCGTCCAGGGAGATGGCGGCCGAGCGGATGCCCAGAAAGGCGCCTTCCGTGGCCGCGGAGACCGTGCCGGAGTAGAGCACGTTCACGCCCACGTTGGCGCCGAGGTTGATGCCCGACAGGACCACGTCTGGAGGACGCTCCAAGATTTCTTGAACTGCGATCTTGACGCAATCCGCCGGTGTTCCGGAGACTCCATAGCCAAAAAAAGCCCCGGAACGCCATACCGGCCGGACCCGAAGGGGGGTGCTCAGGGTGATGGCATGGCCCACGGCGCTCATCTCCACCTCCGGCGCCACCACGTGCACCTCGAAGTCGCCTCGAAGGGCCTGATGAAGCGCCAGAAGCCCCGGTGCGTGGATGCCGTCATCGTTGGTGAGCAGTATCCGCATGGCTGCGTGCCCCCTTCCGCCGTCCGGTTATAGCATGCCGGCCCGTCGTTCGAAAGCGGGAATCGCCGGGTTGCGTCCCGGCCCGATCTGCTGTATACAGAGACATCACCGACCCGAATCGCCCTTCCCGAGCAAGGCACCCTCGTCGGGGACACCACGGTTTGAGCGAAACGCACGACAACCGGGAAGCACTCTACCTTCGAGAGCTGGAGACCGTTCTTCGGTTCAGCGCCCTCGTCAACTCCAGCCTGAACATCGAGACCGTGCTCGACCACGCCATGCAGTGGACCGAGGAGTTCGTGGGCGCCATGGCCAGCACGGTCTACGAGCTGGACGAGGCCACCGGAGAGCTCTTCGTCCGGCTCGCGCGGGGCGAGAAAAAAGAGCCCGTCCGGGACATCCGGCTTCGCGTGGGGGAGGGGATCGCCGGGCACGTGGTGAAGACAGGGGAGCCCCTCATCGTGCAGGACACCCGCGAAGACCCTCGCTTCAGCGACAAATTCGACCAGATGACCGGGTTCGAGACCCGGGCCATGATCTGCGTCCCCCTGGTGGTGCGCGGGCGGGCTGTCGGGGCCCTTCAGGTGATCAACAAAAAGGGCGGGGACGGGTTCAGCCGCACCGACCTGGAGCTCCTGACCGCCGCGTCCCAGCAGATCGCCGTGGCCTTGGAGAACGCCAAGCTCTACCAGCGGCTCCAGCGCAAGTTCCAGCTCACCGAACAGGAGCTGCTCGAGACCCAGGAACGGCTCATTCGAAGCGAGCGCCTGAGCGCCATGGGACACCTCGTTCAGGGCGTGGCCCACGAGATCCGCAACCCGATCATGACCATCGGAGGCTTTGCCCGAAGGATCAAGGCCAAGGCCGGCGACGCGGACAGCCTGGCCCGGTACGCGGACATCATCCTGGAGGAGACGGAGCGGCTGGAGACGCTGGTGCAGCAGGTGCGCGAGTTCTCCGAGGTCCAGAGCGCAACCCTGAGCCCCAATCGGATCGAGGCGGTCCTGGAGGAGATCTCCCCCCGAATCGAGGCCCTGGCCCGGGAGGCCGGGGTCGAGCTCCGGGTACACATGGACGACGATATCCCTCCGGTGGACATGGAGTGCACGCAGATCGCCCGCGCCCTCCTGAACATCGCCCGCAACAGCGTCGAGAGCATGAGGCCCGGCGGGACCCTGGACATTCGGGTGGCCCGCGAGAATCGTCACCTGTCCATCTGCGTCACGGACACGGGCAAGGGGATCCCCGAGAGTCGGCTCCGCTCCGTGTATGACCCCTTTGTGACCTCCAAGACGCGGGGCGCCGGCCTGGGGCTGACCATGGCGCATCAGATCGTCACGAACCACCACGGTGAGATCCGCGTTCAAAGCAGCGAAGGCCAAGGCACCTCGGTCACCATACGCCTTCCTTTCTCCGCCTCCACGGCGGGCGCCCGGGGGAGTCGACGGCGCGAGGACGATGCCGGAGCCCAGCGCGTGAAACATCAGAATCAGGAGGTCGCATGAAAGGAAAAGGCAAGCGCCGCACCGGGCTGTGGGTGCTCGTGCTTTTCATTCTCGTGGCGGCCGGGCTCGCGGCCTACTTCGCCTTCTCGAAACCCACGGACAGGCAGGTGGTTCCAACCGCCCCACAGGAGGCCGATGCGCCTTCTGCGGGTCCGGCCCCCGCCGAAGTGCAGCTCGCCGAGCCCGGGGCGGGTGTCGAGGGGCCCTCCGGGGAGCAGAGGCAGGCCCTGCCGGAGCGCCCCGAGACCCGGGCGGAGGCCGAAGGGCGAACCGCGTCCGGGGTCCAGGACCCCACCGAGTCGCCCTCGCCCTCCGCAGGGCGGGCGCAGCCCGGGCTCGGTCCGGGACCCGGCCGGGGCCCCGGCAGCATCCACGGCGGCGGGTTGCGATCCGGAGAGATGGCGTCCCCCGGGATCGAGGAGATCGAGGACGAGTGCGCCCGGCTCGAGCAGGACGTCAGGGACTTCTTCCGCTACCTGGACGAGCAGGCCTATGTTCAGGAGGCCATCGGGGAGACCGATGCCTGGACCGTGTTCACGCGGGCCCTGGCCAAGCTGGGCGAACACCCGCCGGTACCGGCCGGAGAAGGCCTGGACCCCGCACTCCTCACCAAGAACATCTATCACCTGTTCCGCACCCTGGACGACGGGGAGATCCTGTTCGCCGGAAAGGTGATCCGCCACGAGGCCGACACCCTGGAGCTCAACCTGGACGTCTTCTTCCGGTGGCTGACCCTCGGCGTCCGCTGCCCCGACCCGGACGGCGTCCGGCCCTCCCAGGAGGTGCTCTACCGCTACGCCGGCTTCTTCATGAACACCATCGGCGGGCGGGCCTACCTGTTCCGCCGTCCCTCCCGGCTGCGCCTGCTGGTCAGCTACTACGCCATTCTCATCCTCCACCGGGCGGACCGGGAAGGAAGAAACCGTTACGGCATCGACGTGGTTCCCGCGGTGGAGCAGGTCAAGGAGGACATGGCCCGCTACAACAGCTACTATTACTTGCCCTCCTACCTCGAGCGGCTTGAGGAGGTGGAGGCTTACTACCGGAGCAGGAGGTCGTCCAGCACGCGGGATGCCAGCTCCGGGACGCCGGGCTGAAACCGCCCCTCGGGCGTGAGCACCGGGCCGGCAAAGACCAGGCGCCCGATGCGCTCGAGCGGATCGGCGCTCATCCCGCCTTCCGCCTCCTCCAGGGGCGGCCCGTCGATCAGAAGGAACCCGTGCGTGCCGCCGATCTCCCGCAGATCCGTCGCCTCCCGGACCCATTGCGTGCTCCCGGAGGCCCGATCCCACGCGTAGAGACCGGCCCGGGGCGGCGGGCGCTTGAGAGACCGGCCGAGTCCGCGGAACAAGACCAGGTGGGCCCCTTCCGCCTGCCCGGCCCTCCGCCGGCCGCCCTCCGGATCGCCCCCGGCCAGAAAGGCCTGCAGGTGGCGAAGCTCCAGGGGAATCTCGCCCCGTGCGGCCTGCAGCTGGGTCAGCACGGGGAAGGCCCCGGTGAGGCGGGGATTGAGCTCCACCGGAACCACTTGCCCCCGGGCGCGGTCTGCCAGGAGATCGAGACCGAACACGCCCCGGTAGCCCATGGAGGTGAGCACCCGGGCCACGGCCAAGCCCTGGCCCCGGGCTTCCTCCTCCAGGTCCGCACCCCACCCCTCCCCTCCCCATGAGTGACCGGCGAACACGCCGTCCGAAGGCACGCCCTCGACCCAGGGGGGATCGATGATCTGCCGCTGCAGCGGGGAGATCCAGGGGGTCCCGCCTTGTATGCAGGCCGTGACGCTGCAGGGCTCCCCCCCGACGAAGGCCCGCACGGAGACCCGCCGCAGCTCGTTTCCCCGCCACCGGCCGGCCGCGAGGTGCGCTCGAATGCGCTCGTGGTCCCGGGAGCGGTTCGAGAAAAACGTGGACCGGCCGCCTCCCTGGAACACGTCCGGAAGCTGGATCACCAGCCGGGGACCCATCTCCCGCACCCAGTCCTCATAGGTCCGCTCCAGAAATCGGCGAAGCGACACCATGCGGCCCGGGCCCCGAGGGAGCCCCAGGGAGGCGACGAGCCCCTGAAAAAAAGCCCGGTCCGCGGTCCGGGTTCGCAGGGCCGCGGGGTTGGCCAGAAGCCGCCAGCCCTGGTCCGCGGCGATGCGCTCGATCTCCGGAGTGGACTGGTACAGGAGAAGGTGCACCGGCGGGGGGAGCTCCGCGAGGTAGGTGCGGGCGAGGGGATGGCTCAGGAGGGCCGTGGAGTCCACGGCCTCGGGCAGGGCGCGGCCGAGGGCCTCCTCCAGGCAGAAGATCTCCGCGCCCCTGCGGAGGGCGGGAAGGTCCGCGGTTCGCCGGACGCAGGCGATCCGGAAGCCGGGGACCCTCCCCGACAGCCCGGATCGCGGATAGGCGGTCACCCCGACGCCGACCACCGAGCCGCCACCTCCCCACACCCCCCCGTGGTGCGGCGGCCTGCGGGGAAAGCTCACCGTCCCGTCCCGCCGGCCCTCCCCGGGTTTCCGGCGAAAAAGCAGGCCACGAGACGGCCGGCCCCGGCCGGCTCGAGGTTGGGAAGCTGCCGGCTGCACCGGGTTCGGTGCGCCTGCCTGCAACGCACGAAGAACGGACACCCCACCGCGTCCCCCCTGTCCCGCTCCACCTCCAGGAGTGTGTCGTAGCGAGGCACCTCCTCGGTGAGGCCGAACTTGGGCAGGGCGTCGATCAAGGCCTGGGTGTAGGGGTGCAGAGGCCGGTGGATCACCTCCTCGGCCGTTCCCACCTCCATGAGCCGGCCCCGGTAGATCACGGCGATGCGGTCGCACAGGTAGCGGGCGGCGGCCAGGCTGTGGGTGATGAACAGGATGGTGACCCCGAACCGCTTTCGCATGTCCAGCAGGATGTTGAAGATCTTGGCCGAGTAGGAGGCGTCCAGCATGGAGGTGGGCTCGTCCGCCACCACGAAGTCCGGCTCGAGCACCATGGCCCGGGCAATGGCCACGCGCTGGCGCTGCCCGCCGCTCAGCTGGTGCGGGTACCGGTTGGCGAAGGCCTCGGGCGGGGAGAGGCCCACGGACTGGATGGTCCCCAGGACCCTCTCTGTACGCGCGGGACCCCGTGCGGTCCGGTGGATGATGAGCGGCTCGACCACGCTCTCGTAGATGGAGAGCTGGGGGTTGAGGGATTGATAGGGGTCCTGAAAGATCATCTGGACCCGCCGGCGGTAGGCCTTGAGATGGCTCCCCCGGAGCCCTGTAACAGCCTCTCCGTCCAGCACCACCCGGCCCGCGCTCGGCGTCTCCAGATTGACGATGAGCCGGCCGGCCGTGGTCTTGCCGCTCCCGCTCTCACCCACGAGCCCGAAGGCCTCCCCGGGCTGGACCGCCAGGTCCACGCCGTTGAGGGCCCGGACCGTACCCGCCCCCCGTCGACCGAACAGGGAGGCCTTGATGCGGTAGGTCTTGGACACGTCCTCGAGCTGTAAAATGGGTTCTGCCATTCGAGCATTCCCGTCCTTGCCTGCAGGCCTTCGGCCTTCGCGCAGGCCGGAGTCTTCATGGGGCGGCGACCTCGCCGTTCGACTCCGTGTTCTTTCGCCGCCCCGTCATGCGGACAGACAGCGGCCGCACAGCGCCCGGTGGGTGGAGGAAATCTCCAGCCAGTCCGGTCGTTCCAGGCTGCACGCCGAGGCGGCATGGGGGCACCGGTCGCAGAAGCGGCATCCGGGAGGCGGTTCCACCAGGCTCGGCGTCTCCCCCGGAATGGGCAGGAGGTCCCGCTTCTCCCCGGTGAGGGTCGGATAGGAGGCCAGGAGGGCCCGGGTATAATAGTGCCGGGGGTCGCCGAACACCTCCTCCCGGCTTCCGTACTCCACGAGCTGCCCCGCGTACATGACCCCGATCTCGTGGCACACGTCCGCCACGATGGAGATGTCGTGGGAGATGAAGATGATGCTGATCCCCAGCTCCTCCTGAAGGGCCTTGGTCTCCTCCAGGATCTGGTGCTGAACGATCACGTCGAGGGCCGTGGTGGGCTCGTCCGCGATGATGAGCTCCGGGTTGCAGGCCAGGGCCATGGCGATGATGGCGCGCTGTTTCATGCCCCCGCTGTACTGATGGGGGTAGTCATGTATCCGCTCATGGGGGAGGTTCACCATCTGAAAGAGGCCTTCCACCTGGCGCAGGGCCTCCTCCTCGGAAATCTCCGGATTGTGGGTCCGAATGGCCTCGGCGATCTGCTTCTCCACCCGCTGCACCGGGTTCAGGGCGTTCATGGCGGCCTGAAAGATCATGGCGATCTCGTTCCACCGGACCCGGCGCATCTCGTCCTCGGTCTTCTGGAGCAGGTCCTCCCCCTTGAACAGGAGCCGCCCGCCCCGCACCTCGCCGTTGGGCGGCAGCAGCCCCATGAGGGTCATGCCCACCGTGGTCTTTCCGCACCCGCTCTCGCCCACCAGCCCGAGGCTGCGGCCCTTGCCCACGGAAAAGGAGACCCCGTCCACCGCTCGCATGAAGCCCCGCTTGGTGCGGTACCCCACGCACAGGTTCTCCGCCTCGAGAAGCGTCTCCTCACGGGCAGGGACGTGGTCGGCTGCGGGCGGATCGTGGCTCAAGAGGCCTCCTCCTTGCGAAGCCGGGGATCCAGGACCTCGTCCATGGCCCGGCCCAGCATGTAGAACGACAGGGTGATCAGGGAGATGCAGATGCCGGGCGGCAGCAGCCAGTACGGGGCCTGGAACATGTGCCCGGTCTTCCACACCCACTGGAGCATCATGCCCCAGCTGACCGTGCCCGGGTCC
>CAYYVD010000248.1:0-7653 GCA_964475045.1 uncultured Desulfobacterales bacterium
ACGACCTCGTTGCAGTTGCGGCAGTAGACATAGCCCGGAGAGTGGGCCACCTCTTCGGCACTGAGCTGAATGCGGGCGCCGCACTCCTCGCAGAAGGCAATGACGGAGCGTTCCTCTCTGGAATCTCCTGCTTTGGTCGATTTGTCAAGCATGCCGGGCTCTCCGGGCATGACGTTCGGCGTTTCGGGGAGTTCCGGAGTTTCGGGGACACCTGGAGTTTCGGGGACACCATACTTAATTCATGGCCGAGGCGAATGCAGCCCCCATAAGATCTGAGAGACTGAATACTCGATTCACAGCTCGAGGGGTATACTAATGAATTAAGTATGGTGTCCCCGAAACTCGAAACCCGGGCTTCAGGTCTTGAAGGTCCGGCCGGCGGATGTCTCCACACTGTGAATCTTGGCCTCCAGGGCCCCGGTCACGCCTTTCCGGTGGTCCACCTTCACTTGCAGGCTGATCCTCTCAGAATCCTCCTCCAAGGCACGAAAGCAACGGGTCAACAGGCCCATGAGCTCGGCCCACTCCCCTTCCACCACGGTCCCCATGGGGTTGAGCCGGTACTCGAGGCCGCTCTCCTCCACCATGGACAGGGTTCTGGCGACGAACCGGCTGAAGCTCGGCCCCTTGTCCAGGGGGATCATGGAAAACTCCATCACGGTCATGTCCGTCCTCCTCGAAGCCGGTCTCGAAACCTGTACCGTGTGGAATCGAAACCGTTTTTACATCGATTGTACCCAACGCCTCACGGCATCACAATCAAAAAGGTTCGTCCCTGACCGTTCGCCGACCTATCTCGAGGGAGGAAACCCAGGAAGAACTGAGAAAGACAGGAAAAAGAGGGTTGAGCTCGGTATGCGTTTGTGGTATTTTCGAAATCCCCCAAGCAAGAGGAGCCGGACAACCGCGGCATTGCTCGAACTCCAGACACCATCCTTCAGGCCGCGAGCCGACCCACAGCAACGAGGCAAATCCAAATGGGGAACCCTTCGGCGCACCGATCCTCCAGGGGGTTCACGCTCATCGAGGTCATGATTGTGATCATGATCATCGGTGTGCTCGCCACAGTGGCCATCAACCTCACCATCAGGCTCCAGGAGAAGGCCCACGTCGACGCCTTGAAGTCGGACCTGTCCTCCGCCTACAAGGCGGCCTTGGCCTTCCACTCGGACGACGCCGACGGTGTGGTCACCCTGGCCGCCCTGAAGCAATATGGGTACCGCGTCACCAAAGGGGTCCAGCTGAAGGTGATCGACGGCACCGAGAGCCACCTGCTCCTTCGGGCCTCGCACTTCCGGGTCGGCGAAACCTATCGCATCGACAGCCGGGGAACCATCGGCCAGCCATGAGTGAAAAGCCGGACAGAAGAAAACGCGCCCACTATCTGATCGACCGCCGGTTTCAGGTCGGATTCGCCCTCCGGCTCCTCTGCATCCTGGCCCTGTTCGCCCTGTTCATGCTCTTCGAGGCCTACGTGACCCTCTGGCCGGTCCTGGCGCCCTTCGTTCCCGACACCATGCTCCCCTGGGTCCTCCAGCGTCTCGGAATCCGGGTGGCCCTGTTCGCCGTTCCCGTCGGCCTGGTCATCGTGGCCATGGGGATCGTCCTCACCCACCGCATCGCCGGACCCCTGCATCGCCTCGAGCGCACCTTGGACACGCTTCTCGCCGGCGGCCGGGTGCAGCCCGTACACCTGAGAAAGCACGACGAGCTCAAGCCCCTCTGCAGCCGCATCAACCGGGTCATCCAGCTCCTGGAAGCGCGCCGCATTCCTCCCCGTGCCGTGGACGATCCCGAGACGGCCCCGCAGTCCCGTTCCGCAGCCCACACCTCGTGAAGGGAATCCCTGTTCACATGTGCACCCCGCGGTTGTCAACGACCGCCGGACGTTGTACAAAGGGACGAGCGAACGAACGGAGGTCATGATGACGGCGCATCAAAGAATCGTTCAGCCTATCGAGATCCGCTTTCGGGACATCGACGCCATGGGTCACGTCAACAATGCGGTCTTCTTCACCTACTTCGAGGAGGGCCGCAAGGCGTTCCTCCAGGAGGTCCTGGAGGTGATGGGGCCGTCCGACTACCCCTTCATTCTCGCGCACATTGACTGCGACTACCGGTCCCCACTCGAGCTGGGACACCGGCCCGCCGTGGAGGTGTGGATCGGGGAGATCGGCGAGCGCAGGTTCACCTTCCGCTACCGGCTGGTCGATCAGGGGGATCCCGTCCGCGTGTACGGAACCGGAGAATCGGTCATGGTGTTCTACGACTACCGCAACCGGAGAACCATTCCCATTCCTGAGCACGTGCGGGAACGCCTGGCCCCGTATCTGGAATGACGCCACTCACCCCGGGGGGACCCGATTCCCGCCGGGAGAACCGGACTCCGATCGTTCATGTGTGCCTTTCGCGTCTACACCGGCAACCGTCTGGAAACCCTGGCCGATCTTCTGGCCGACGTCCTGGCGACGCCCCCGGCCTCCCCCCTGGAGCCGGAGATCGTCGTGGTCCAGAGCAAGGGCATGGAGCACTGGGTGTCGCTTCACCTCGCCCGGAGGCTCGGGGTCTGCGCCAACATCCGGTTCCCCTTTCCAAACCGCTTCGTGGACGACCTGGACCGAAGGCTCACGGGCGGCGACCCGCCCGGGACGGGGTTCGAGCCGGACCGGATGCGCTGGCGCATCCTGAGGCTGCTTCTGGAGCTCATGGACCGCCCCGAGCTCGCCCACGTCCGCGGCTACCTCTCCGGGGACGAACGGGGTCTTCGACAATACCAGCTCGCCGACCGCCTAGCCTACCTCTTCGACCAGTACCTGATCTACCGGCCCGACATGGTTCTCCGGTGGGAATCGGAGACCGGGGGGGACTGGCAGGCCGTGATGTGGAGGGCCCTGGTGCGGGACGGCCTCGGGTCCACCCACCGGGCGGCCCGGGCCCGGGCCCTGCTGCGGACCCTGGAGTCCCCGCCGCCGGCCGCGAGGCTGCCCGAACGCATAGCCGTGTTCGGGATCTCGGCCCTGCCCCGCTTTCACCTGGACCTGCTAGCGGCCCTGGCCCGATCCGTGCCGGTGAACCTGTTTCTGATGAACCCGTGCCGGGAGTACTGGGGCGACATCGCCAGCGACCGGGACATCTCCCGGGCCGTGGCCAGGGCCGGGCCCGGGATCGCCGAGCCGGACCTCCATCTCGAGCAGGGACACCCCATCCTGGCGTCCTGCGGCATGATGGGCCGCGACTTCTTCGACACCATCCAGGACCACGGCGTGGAGGAGCACGAGCACTTCACGGACCCAGGCGAGGAAACCCTGCTGCGTGCGGTCCAATCGGACATCCTTCACCTTCGCGAACCGGGCCGCTCCGGAGGCAGAACCCTCCGTTCCGAGGACGACTCCATCCGCATCCACGCCTGCCACAGCCCCCTGAGGGAGGTGGAGGTCCTCCATGACGCCCTCCTGGAGCGGTTCGACCGAGCCCCGGGCCTCCGTCCCGTCGATGTGCTGGTCACCATGCCGGACATCGAGCGCTACGCCCCCTTTATTCGCGCCGTGTTCGACGCCCCGGACGGGGAGGGCCAGCGCATCCCTTACACCATCGCCGATCGGAGTCTCCGCTCGGAAAGCGAGCTCATCGCCGCCTTCCTGGGGCTTCTGGAGCTCGGCCGGGAGCGATACGCCTTGTCCAGGGTCCTGGCCGTGCTGGAGTCGCCCTCGCTGCTGCGACGCTTCGGCCTCTCCGAGGCGGACCTCGAAACGGTTCGCGCCTGGCTGGCTGGGACCGGGGTTCGCTGGGGGCTGGACGAACGGGATCGCCAACAAAGGGGGCTACCCCCTTACCCGGAGAACACCTGGGACATGGGGCTCCGGCGGCTCCTGCTGGGGTACGCCATGGCCGGAGGCCACGACCGCCCCTTTGAAGGGGTGCTCCCCTTCGATCTTCTCGAAGCCGGCGACGCGCACGTCCTGGAAAAGCTCCTGGAATTCACCTCGGCCGTGTTCGAGCTCCTCCCGCAGCTCGAGCGACCTGCACCTTCCGCGGTTTGGTCCCGGACCCTGGAAGAGATCCTGGATCGCTTCTTCGACCCCCTGGAGACGGCCCAGCACGAGGCCCTGACCCTGCGTCGGGCCCTGAGCGAGCTCCAGGAGGCGGCCGAAGGACGAGACGGGCAAGGCCCGGTCCTGCACCTCGACGTGGTCCGCTGCTTCCTGGGACAGCGCCTCGAGCGCGAAGGTCTCGGGTTCGGATTCATGACCGGAGGCGTCACTTTCTGTGCCATGCTCCCCATGCGGAGCATCCCCTTCGAGGTCATCTGCTGTCTCGGCCTGGACAACGAGGCCTTTCCCAGAAACCAGCGGACCCCGGACTTCGACCTCATGTCCCGGGCGCCGCGGGCGGGGGACCGGTCCAGGCGCAAGGACGACCGGTACCTCTTTCTGGAGATGGTCCTCTCGGCCCGGTCCCATCTTCATCTGAGCTACGTGGGGAGGAGCCAGCAGGACAACGCCCCGCTTCCGCCGTCGGTCCTGGTCAGCGAGCTCCTGGACGTCGTGGAGCGGGGGTTCGAGGGGTTCGACGCTCCCGCCTTGGACGGCCTCCTCCTCCACCACCCCCTTCAGGCCTTCAGCCCGGAGGGCTTTCAGGAGGAAGCCCGGCTCCGCTCCTACTCCCGGGAGAATCTTCGATCCGCCCGGGTCCTGCTCGAGCCCCCCCGGACACCTCCGCCTTTCCTGGACCGGCCGCTGCCTCCCGTGGATGTACAGGAGGTGGACCTCGAGGACCTGATGCGCTTTCTTCGAAACCCGGCGGCCCACCTCCTCCGTGAACGGCTCGGCGTGGTGCTCGAGGCGGCCGAGGGGCCCCCGGAGGACCGGGAACCCTTTGCCGTGGAGGGCCTGGCCCGGTACAAGCTGGCCGAGCGGTTGATGGCGCGGTGCATCGACGGGGAAGATCCCCGGCGGGAGCTCGACCGGGCCCTGGCGGAAGGGTGCCTGCCGCACGGCCCGGCCGGACGGCACCTGTTCGAGGAGCTGACCCGGGAGGTAGCGGCCTTTGTGGACGGCACCGTTCCCTTCTTCTCCGACGCCCTCCTCGAGCCCGTTCCCGTCGACCTGGCGGCCGGGGGCCTCCGCCTGACGGGGAGGCTCGAGGGGGTCCGGAGCTCCGGTCTGTGTCACCGCCGCTTCGCCGGGATCAAGGCCAGGGACCGGGTGAACGCCTGGGTGCGCCACCTGGTCCTGAACGCCGCGGAAGGGATCCCCGAGGCGGCCAGGCAGACCCGCCTGATCGGGTTGAGCGGCCGCCGCCCCAACCCATCGTGGAGCGTGGTTCGCCTGGCTCCCGTGATTCACGCCCGGGATCTGCTCGGAGACCTCCTCGCCCTTTACCGGGAAGGGCTTCAGGCGCCGATCCCCTTCTTCCCCGAGACCTCCTGGGCTTATGTGCGTGCGCTCGCGCGAGGAGACACCGAGCGTAAGGCCCTGCAGTCCGCTCTTCGCACGTGGGAAGGGAACGAGCACCTCCGGGGGGACCGGGAGGACCCCTGGGTGCAGGTCTGCTTCCGCAACCGGGACCCCATCCAAACCGAGGCCTTCCGGACCTGTGCCTCTGCGATCCTCGGCCCCGCCGTGGACGCCGAAACCGACGCCTGAAGATGCGAGCCCATGGAGCCATGCAGAACGTCCCTCCCTTCGACCTCCTTGGCACCGGCCTTCGAGGCACCAACCTGATCGAGGCCAGCGCGGGCACCGGCAAGACCTACACCCTGACCGCGCTGTTCCTTCGGCTGCTTGTGGAAGAATCCCTGACCGTGGAGCGCATCCTCGTGGTCACCTTCACCGAGGCGGCCACGGCGGAGCTCAAGGAGCGCCTTCGAGAGCGTCTTCGGAACGCGGTGCGTGCCTTCTCCGGCGAGTCGGTCCAGGACCCCTTTCTGGAAGGTCTGACCGCCCAGACCGGACAGAAGGCCGGCGCCCTCCGCCGACTCCGGCAGGCGCTGCGGGACTTCGACCGGGCGGCGGTGTTCACGATCCACGGGTTCTGCAAACGGGTCCTGGACGAGCACGCCTTCGAAAGCGGCATGCCCTTCGAGACGGACCTCCTGGTGGACGAGAAGGCGCTCAAACGGGCCGTGGTGGAGGACTTCTGGCGAAAGCGGCTCCACGAGGCCTCCCCGCTGTTCGTTCCCTACGCCCTGACGTCGGGGTTCAGCCCCGAACCCCTCCTCTCCCTCCTCCGGAGCGTGACCGGTCTACTGGAGCCTCGAATCGTGCCGCGGGTGGAGATCCCGGACACCGCCGGCCTGGAGACGGGCTACCGGGAGGCCTTCGAGCGGGTCGCCGAGGCCTGGCCCGGCGCCCGCAACGCCGTCTCCCGCCTGCTCCTGGAGGACAAGGGGCTCAACCGCAACCGCTACCGCGTCGATCGGGTGAAGCAGTGGATTCGCGCCATGGACGACCACGCGGTTCCCGGGCGGGCCGACCCCCTGCTCTTCGAGGGGTTCGAGCGGTTCACCGCCTCCGGCATTCGGGCGGCGACCAAGAAGAAGCACGCCCCCCCGGATCACCCCTTCTTCGGGCTCTGCCAGTCCCTCCTCGATCGCCGGGAGCCCCTGTGGGAGGCGTTCGACCAAAAACGGCTCGGGCTCGAGGCGGCCCTGTTCGACGAGATCGAGGAGGAGCTCCCGAGGCGAAAGGCCGAGCGGAACGTTCAGTCCTTCGACGACCTGCTTCGAGGCCTGCACCACGCGCTCCAGGGACCGGCGGGAGAGAGGCTCGTCCGGACCCTTCGATCGCGCTACGCGGCGGCCCTGATCGACGAGTTCCAGGACACCGATCCGGTCCAGTACGGCATCTTCAGGCGGGTGTTCTTCGACGGGCAGACCCCGCTCTTTCTGATCGGCGACCCCAAGCAGGCCATCTACGGCTTTCGCGGCGCAGACATCTTCGCCTACATGGAGGCCGCCCGGGAAGCCGCCCACCGCCACACCCTGACTCGAAACTACCGTTCCGAGCCCGGCCTCGTGACGGCCGTCAACACCCTGTTTCAGGGTCACGGGAACCCTTTCGTATTCGAGGACATTCCGTTTCACGAGGTGTCCTCGGCCGAGGGGGAGAAACGCATTCCCGAGCTTCGCATTCAGGGGCGCGGCGAGGCCCCCTTCCACATCTGGTTCGCCGAGGACCCCGACGCCAAAGACGGCAAGATCACCAAGGACGCCGGCCGGCGGTTCATCCCCGAGGCCGTGGCCGCGGAGGCGGCGAGGCTCGTGGCGGCCGGCCGCAGGGGCGAGGCCGTGATCGGCGACACCCCGGTCCGGGAAGGGGACCTCGCCGTCCTGCTGAGGACCAACAAGGAGGCGCGGATCGTTCAGCAGGCCCTGGCCGCACGGGGTCTCCCGAGCGTGCTCTACACCACGAGCAGCCTGTTCGAAACCGGGGAGACCGTGGAGATGGTGCGGCTGCTCGGGGCCATGGCCCGGCCCGAACACGAAGGACGTGTCCGGGCGGCCCTGGCCACGACCTTCCTGGGCTGGGACGGGGCGTCCCTCGACGCCCTGAGCGACGGCGACGAGGCCCGGGAGGGACGGCTGCTGGCGTTCCGCCTGGATCACGAGATCTGGCGCGAGCAGGGCTTCATCCGCGCCTTTCACGAGATCGG
>CAYYVD010000249.1:0-6503 GCA_964475045.1 uncultured Desulfobacterales bacterium
CGATGCCGTTCTTCTTGTAGTAGTCCTGGAGGACGTTGATGACCTTCCAGTGCTCATCGGTGAGTTCCTCGATGCCCTCTTCCTTTTTCACGTGCTGGACCCAGGCTTCGTTCCAGTTGTTGAAGTCGTCGATGAAGCCGTCTTCGTCCACGTTAAAGGTGTTTCCCTCAAATTCGATCGTCGGCATAACCTAAAACCTCCTCTTTTTGTGTACAATACTCAATATTTTTAGGGGCTTACGTGAAGGCGGATTCTCTTGTATATCGCATAATCCCGGGGTTGTCAATCCCTCTTTTGCAAATCCGAAGAAAAATTCGCACCGTGGGTTTCCCGGAACGCCGTGGCCCTGCGGACCATCCCCTCCGCCCAGAAGGGTGCGCCCAAGGCGTGAATGTGCGTGTAGGTGGCCAGGAGGTTGTGCCGGCACAGGCCGTCGTTCTCTCCGTCCAGCCCCCGGCCCCGCTCCACGCGAAACACCGGTCGAAGCGCCTCCCGGTTGCGGAATACCGGCCGGGAGTAGTGGAACTCGTGTCCCTTGAGCCGGGTGCCCGGCTCGTAGAACGGGTTGTCCGCGGTCACCTCGAGCACGGTGTAGCCGTGGCCCTGGGGCTTGCGCTCGAGCAGGAAGTCCACGGGCAACGCCCCCACCATGGGGTAGGTCCGTTCCTTCACCACCAGGTGCTCTCCCAGATACATGAGCCCCCCGCACTCGGCGTAGACCGGAAGCCCGCCCTCGATCCTGCCCCGGAGGTCCTCCCGAAAGGCCTGGTTGGCGGCGAGCCGATCGGCCTGGGTCTCGGGAAAGCCGCCTCCGATGTACAGACCATCCAGAGGGGGGAGCCCGGGGTCCTCGACGGCGCTGAGCGCCACCAGCTCGGCGCCGGCCTCCTCGAGCGCCGAGAGGTTCTCAGGATAGTAGAACCAGAAGGCGCTGTCCAGAAGGTAGCCGATGCGGGGTCGAGGTGAAGCCGCGTCGTGAGCTCCGCCGCCCCCGTGTTCCCGTTCGGCGGGCAGGCGGAAAGGGACGGCCCCGAGGGCCAGGTCCCACAAGGCGTCGAGGTCGAGGCTTTCTCGAACCACGCTGCAGGCCCAACTCACGGCTTCCCCGGCGCGTTCCCGCTCCTGGCGGGGGATGAGCCCCATGTGGCGCTCGGGAAACCGGTTGTCCCCGAGCTTTCGCACCGATCCGAGCACGGGCACACCGCAGTACTGCTCCACGGCGCTTCGAACCACGGACTCCTGCCGGGGACCGCCCACGCGGTTGAGGATCACCCCCCGGAGGTCCAGGTGGGCATCGAAGGCCTGGCACCCCATGACCAACGCGGCGACGGTGCGGGTGGTCATGGTGACGTCCACGATCAGGACCGTGGGGCAGCGAAGGGACCGGGCGAGCTCGGCCGAGCTGCAGCACCCGTTGAGATCGAGCCCGTCGAACAGGCCCCGGTTGCCTTCGATCAGGGCCGCGTCCGCTCCCCGGGTATGCCGCGCAAAGGAGTTCAGGATTTGCGCCTCGTCCATCATGAACGGGTCCAGGTTGCGACACACGGCCCCGGCGGCCAGGGAGAGCCATCCGGGATCGATAAAGTCAGGACCTTTCTTGAACGGAATGACGCGTTTTCCCGCCTCTTTCCAGGCCGCGGCGAGGCCCAGCGTCAGAATGGTCTTGCCGGCCCCCCCCCGGAGGGCGGTGACCATCAATCTGGGGGGTGCGCTCAGCATGGGAAACAGGACGTCCTTCGGTGGGTTGTGCCCGGGAGTCGCCGGCCGTCGAGCCCCTCCCGGGGCGGAGGCCTTTCCAGCCGGTGGAGGCGGTGATAGACCCTTTGGTGGGGATTGTCAATGAAAACCCGGCGCCCGGGGAAAATTCCGGTCCGGTCCCCCTCTGTGGTTTTTTGTTGACATCTCGGCCCGATTCTGATTTAAATTCCAATCTGTTTGTTCAAAACAAGAACAAATTCCAGTATTTGTGGTTCGTTGCGCCTTCGGGCGAATCCATGGATAACCGGACGGGCCCGTTCTGCCGGGCCGGGATGGGATGTGAAATTTTGTGGGAGGAGGTGAAGAACGCAGCTGACCATCACGCGGGGTTTCCCCTTTGGCCTGAGAGGAACCAACCTTTTGTACCCTAAAAGGAGGCACGGATAATGGCTTTCGAACCAAGAGAGGAACAAACCAAGCTCAAATATCAGGAGCTTCGGATCTACTCGGATGAGGAGCTCAACAACTACACCGAGGACGAGCTCAAGAACTTCAAGTGCAAGCACAACATCCCGGACCTGGACGAGCTGGAGAAGGGACCCTGGCCGAGCTTCGTGGCCGATTCCAAGCGCGAGGCCCTTCGCCGGCACAAGCTTCCGGCGGACCGGATGATGATCAAGCCCGAGGTCGTGGAGGACATGCTGGGACAGCTTCAGCTCTCCTTCGACCACGGGGAGACCCACTGGAAGCACGGCGGCATCGTGGGTGTGTTCGGGTACGGCGGCGGCGTCATCGGCCGGTACTCCGACATGCAGGAGACCTTCCCCTCCATCGCCCACTTTCACACCATGCGGGTGAACCAGCCCGCCAGCAAGTTCTACGACACCGACTACCTCCGCTCCATCTGCGACCTCTGGGAGTACCGGGGGAGCGGCATGATGAACTTCCACGGCTCCACCGGCGACATCATCTTCCTGGGGACCTTCACCGAGCAGCTCGAGCCCATCTTCTTCGAGCTGGGTCACGTGCTCCAGCAGGACCTGGGAGGCTCCGGCTCCAACCTGCGGACGCCCGCCTGCTGCATCGGCAAGGCCCGCTGCGAGTGGTCCTGCTATGACACCCAGGACATGTGCTACGAGCTCACCCACTTCTACCAGGACGAGCTCCACCGGCCGGCCTTCCCCTACAAGTTCAAGTTCAAGTTCGACGGCTGCCCCAACGGATGCGTGGCCTCCATTGCCCGCTCCGACATGTCCTTCATCGGCACCTGGCGGGACGAGATCCGGATCGATCAGTCCGCGGTCAAGGCTTACATGGGCGGCGAGATCGCGCCCAACGGCGGCGCCCATGCCGGCAGGGACTGGGGCAAGTTCGACATCCAGAAAGAGGTCATCGACCTCTGCCCCACCAGCTGCATGTGGATGGAAGGCGACACCCTCAAGATCGACGACAAGGAGTGCACGCGCTGCATGCACTGCATCAACGTCATGCCCCAGGCCCTCAAGCCGGGCAAGGACACGGGCGTGAGCCTGCTCTTCGGCGCCAAGGCCCCGATCCTCGAAGGCGCTCAGATGTCCGTTCTCACCATCCCGTTCATGAAGGTGGAGAACCCCTACGACAACGTCAAGGAAGTGGTCGAAAAGGTCTGGGACTGGTGGATGGAGGAAGGCAAGAACCGCGAGCGGCTGGGCGAGCTGATCCAGCGCTACGGCATCCCCAAGTTCCTCGAGGTCCTGGAGATTCCGCCCATGCCCCAGATGGTCACCGCGCCCCGCGCAAATCCCTACATCTTCTGGAAGGAAGAGGACGTGGAAGGCGGATGGGATCGAAGCATTGACGACTACCGTTCCAGGCACGCGAGATAGGAGGGAGCGATCATGGCATTATCTCAGGAAAGACTCGGACTGTACAACCCCGACAAGCCGATGGAAAACCGCCTCACGGACCTCGGTCCCCGGCACTTCTGGCAGTATTTTCCCCCGGTCATCCAGAACAACTACGGCAAGTGGACCCATCACGAGATCCTGGAGCCGGGCGTGCTGGTGCACGTCTCCGAGACAGGCGACAAGGTGTTCACCGTGCGCTGCGGGGGCTGCCGGTTCATGACCGTGGAACACGTTCGCGAGATCTGCGACATCGCGGACAAGCACTGCGACGGCTACGTCCGGTTCACCACCCGGAACAACATCGAGTTCCTCGTGGACAGCCAGGACAAGATGGAGGCCCTCAAGAAGGACCTCAATAGCCGGAAGCACGTCTCCGGGAGCTACAAGTTCCCCATCGGCGGGACCGGCGCCGGTGTGACCAACATCGTGCACACCCAGGGATGGATTCACTGCCATACCCCGGCCACCGATGCCTCCGGCACGGTCAAGGCGACCATGGACGTCCTTTTTGACGAGTTCCAGCAGATGAGACTGCCGGCGCAGCTCCGGGTTTCCATGGCGTGCTGCCTCAACATGTGCGGGGCGGTTCACTGCTCGGACATCGCGATCCTGGGCTACCACAGAAAACCGCCGATGCTGGACCATGAATACCTTGACAAACTCTGCGAGATCCCCCTTGCGATCGCCGCCTGCCCGACGGCAGCGGTCAAACCGGCCAAGGTGAAACTCGAGGACGGCACCGAGGTCAAATCCGTGGAAGTGAAGAATGAACGGTGCATGTTCTGCGGCAACTGCTACACCATGTGTCCGTCAATGCCCCTTTCCGACAAGGAAGGCGACGGCATTGTGCTCATGGCCGGCGGAAAGGTGTCCAACAGAATCAGCGCGCCCAAGTTCTCCAAGGTTGTGGTGGCGTTCATCCCCAACGAAATGCCCAGATGGCCGCAGATGACCGATGCCATCAAGAAAATGGTGGACGCTTACGCAAAAGGCGCCAACAAATATGAGCGGCTCGGCGAGTGGGCCGAAAGAATCGGATGGGAGAAATTCTTTGAGGTATGTGAACTTGACTTCACGCATCACCTGATTGACGACTTCAGGCAGCAGGCATACAACACCTGGCGTCAGTCAACCCTGTTCAAGTTCTAGCACGGCATTTGCCGGACCAAAACTCAGACGGATCAGAGAACGTATTCTATCGGGCCGGAGTACTTGATCGGCGGCATGTCGACATGCTCCGGCTTTAACTTTAAAATAAGGAGCGTATACAATGAGTGATCTTCTTGACAACAAAGAGGAAGCAACCAAAACGGTTGTGGACTTTATAAATAAAAAGGCCAAATCCAAGTCCAAATTTTACCTGAACGACTTTTACAAAATTTTTCCCGATGACAAGCCGCGACAGATAAAAAAGTTTGTCAACAATATGGTGCAGGAAGGGATACTCGAGTACTGGTCTTCCGGCAGCACCACTTTGTACGGGCTCAAAGGTGCCGGGAAACAGCATGGATCAGAAGGTGAAGAGTAAGCCGTTTCAATCTGTTTTATTTCATAGTGCCTACGCTTATTAATGCCCACTTCATCAAAAGGGCCGCCCGGTTTTGTAATTGCAGGATTGCGGGGCGGATCGGGTAAAACTGTTGTTTCTTTGGGGATCACTTCTGCATGGAGTGAAAACGGACTCAAGGTCGCTGTATTCAAAAAGGGACCTGATTATATCGATGCCGGCTGGCTTGCCTGTGCAGCCGGGCGGCCCTGCCACAACCTGGATGCGTATCTCTGCACCCCCGCCCAGGTAAAAAATTCATTTCAAACCCATTCCAGCGGCTGCGACATTGCCGTTATCGAAGGCAACAGAGGGCTTTTTGACGCCATCGACGCCCAGGGTCAGACCTGTACGGCAGAACTTGCCAAGCTGCTGAACCTGCCGGTTCTGCTCGTTGTGGACTGCACAAAAAGTACGCGCACCATTGCCGCCCTGATACTGGGGTGCCTTACATTCGACCCCGACCTCGATATCATGGGGATCATACTGAACCGGGTGGCCGGGAAACGGCACGAGACCAAGGTACGGGACGCCATTGAGACCTTCTGCCATATTCCGGTTTTCGGTGCCGTTACAAAACTCAAATCCGCGGATTTTCCCGAACGGCACATGGGACTTGTCACAATGGAAGAACATGCCTGCTCCCGGGACTCTATCGCACAGGCCGCCGACATGGCCAGAGCCCATATTGATCTGGCTTCTGTTTTCAGTGCCTGCACGGCGGCCCCCATGAAAGAAACCCCGCCGCCATTACCGGGGGACGGGGAAGACACCGGAAAACCGATACAAAACAGTGCCGAGTCAACTACCACCCGCAAAGCGGGTGGCTTGGCGTTCCGGCCAGAGGCCGGAATGACGAAACACGCGAGTGTTTCAATCGTTGACGGTTGTAACCGGGGGCATAGCCCCCGGTTTGAAAACAACCAATCATCAACCGCGAAAGTTGAAAATCCCCTCACCATCGGGGTCGTAAAAGACTCCGCCTTCCAGTTCTATTACCCGGACAACATTGACGCCCTGGCGGAAAAAGGGGCGACAATAGTTTACATCAGTCCCCTCAAGCAGAAAACCATCGCGTCCGGGATTGACGCGATTTACATGGGCGGCGGATTCCCGGAAACCCATGCCCCGGAACTAGCGTCCAATCACAGTTTCAAGTCGGTCCTGAAACATCTGGCGGATCAGGGACTCCCCATTTACGCCGAATGCGGCGGATTTATCTTTCTCGGGGACAGCATTCTGCTTGACGGCACCGCTTATGCCATGGCCCGGATTCTGCCGGTATCCTTCGGGCTTTCCGACCGGCCGGCCGGTCACGGGTACACGTCGGTAAAGGTGGTGGTGGAAAACCCCTTTTACGCGAAGGGATTGGC
>CAYYVD010000249.1:6513-7522 GCA_964475045.1 uncultured Desulfobacterales bacterium
AATCCGTTTTACCGCACCGGCGAAATGTTGAAAGGCCATGAATTCCGGTATTCCACCATACGGGAAATCTCGTATGAACCCCATGAGATGGCGTTTCAAATGGACCGCGGCAAGGGAATAATCGATAAAAGGGACGGATTTTTTAAAAACAATGTCTTTGCCACCTATACCCATATCCATGCGCTCGGCACCCCCCAATGGGCAGAAGCCCTGATCGGGGCGGCGCTACGCTACAAATCCGCCAAAAACTGAACTGATACCAGGTTTTTAAACATAAAAACAGCCAATAAAAATGCCCTGTATCCGTCGGCGGCTTCCGACCGGGACACAGGGCATTTTGGATCAGTCAATCGGCGCTTTACACGCACTGAATGCAAAGCTGTGTGCAGAGATTGCTACTCTCTGGGGTGGCAGTCACTGCAGCGGGTCGGTGCCGGGCCTTTTCTGGCATCCCCGGTTTCTTCCTTGTTGACCTCTTTGTGGCATCCCACACAATTGCCGTGCATGGCGTTTTCAAGCAGCATGATATCCCGTCTGTTCTCCTCGGTTTTTTCCAGCATATCATGGCATGCCACGCACCGCTGGACATCATCGCCCATTTTGAGATCCGTAAGGGGCTCACCGTTTTCATCATGATGGCAATCGCCGCAGGAAATGCCGTACTCTTCATGATGCTTTTTGTGGGTAAACTCAGGCGCTGCTTTCCTGTGCTCTTTTACCTCTTCGGTCTTTATTTTAAACGTATCAGACACCTCTTTACCGGCATAAAGAGCGGTTGCAGCAAACATGACCGCAAGACCTGCAACTGTCAGAAAAATTAAAAAGTTCTTACTCATACCCATTTTAACTCCTTTACTGTTTACAGTTTTCAAACCCTCACCCTCTATTTACCTACCGGTTATTCTATTCTCCGGCGTACTTCATTTTATAAATTCTTACAACATTCAGCCTTTCCGTGTCAAGCGGTATCTGTTTTTTCTGTCTATGTCCCGTCCTCCTCTTCAGCGGG
>CAYYVD010000250.1:0-7485 GCA_964475045.1 uncultured Desulfobacterales bacterium
GTGATCGACCGCGGTCTGGGACGGGAGATCTCCCGGGAGGAGGCCGAGCGCCTGGTGGCCCAGGCTGCGTCGGAGGGCCTGGTCCACTTCGTGGACAACACCGCCGGGGACATCAAGCACAACTGCAACTGCTGCGGGTGCGCCTGCTGGAATGTGGGGACCCTTCGGCGCCGGAAGATTCCCAGAGACGTGATCATGGCCACCTACTTCCTGCGCGAGACGGACCCGGAGGCCTGCACCGGGTGCGGGGCGTGTGAGGATATCTGTCCGGTCGAGGCGGTGACCCTCGACGAGGACGGCCCCCGCGTGGACCTGGACTGGTGCATCGGCTGCGGGGTCTGCGTTCCCCGGTGCCCCACGGGCGCCGCCCGGCTGAGGCTGCGGGAGGACCGCTCCGGAGCGCTTCCGTCGGAGCGGTTCGAGGACCTTCACGAGATGATCCTGCGAGAGAAGGGGCTGATCTGAGGAGCCGTGCGCCTGATCACCTTCAACCTGCGATTCGAGAACGAGCGGGACGGGGAGAACGCCTGGTCCTTTCGCCGGGAGCTCATCGCCCGGATGATCCGCCGGTACGCACCCTCGGTCCTGGGAACCCAGGAGGGACGGTGGGGCCAGCTGCGCTACCTGGAGGCGCATCTGCCCGAGTACGTCCTGCACGCGCACGACCGGGTGATCGACGAGACGTCCCAATACCCTACCCTGTTTGTGCGCAAGGAGGCCTTCGAGATCCAAGGGGCCGAGGAGTTCTGGCTGTCATCGACGCCGGAGGTACATCTCAGCAAGGACTGGGACAGCGCCTTTCCCCGCATGATGAGCGCGGCCCGGCTTCGGTGCCGGTCCACCGGGTTCGTCTTCTGGGCTGCGGTGACCCACCTGGACCACCGGGGGGTCGAGGCGCGGTTCCGCCAGGCGGGCATCCTGGCGGACTGGGTCGCCGAAAGGAACGAGCCGGCGGTGGTCCTGGGGGACTTCAACGACGCCCCGGGGTCCCCGGCCCATGAGGTGCTCACATCGGGGACGACCGGCCTGATCGACACCTGGACGCAGAAGCACGAGGACGGAGGCGAGGCCTCCTTCACCCACCACGGTTTCGAGGGCGTCCCGGGAAAGGCCCGAATGGACTGGATTCTCGCGAGCCGCTGCTTTCAGGTGGAGGACGTACGGATCCTGCGGGACCGGGAAGAGGGGCGCTACCCCTCGGATCACTTCCCCGTCCTGGCCGACCTGGGCTGTCCAGGAAGCCCGAAGGCAGCGGAAGGCTCGTCCCCCCGCCCCTAGCGGTCGAGCTCCCTGCGAACGGCCCGCCCCAGCTTCTCCACGGTGTAGGGTTTCCGGAGGTAGGCCCCCGCCCCGAGACGACGGGCCTCCCGCACACGCTCCGTTTCCGCATACCCACTGGCGAGGATGGCTTTTTGCCCTGGGCGGACCTTCAGCATGCTCTGATAGGTCTCGAGGCCGTCCATGCCGGGGTCCATGACCATGTCCAGCACCACGAGATCGACGCTGTGGACCTTCAGGTACTCCAGGGCCGCCTCTCCGCCCGCCATGGGGAGGACCCGGTACCCGAGCCGGCTCAGGATCCCGGCGGCGATGGTCCGTTGCTCCGCGATGTCATCCACCACCAGGATGGTTTCCCCCTTTCCCGGACGGGGCCCTGCATCCTCCGGGGGGGCGGCGTCCGAGGCCGGGCCTTCGGCGACGGACGGCAGGTAGAGCGTGAAGGTGGTGCCCGGACCCGGACCGCTCCGGACATCCACGAAGCCTCCGTGGTCCTTGACGATCCCCCAGACCACCGGCAGACCCAGACCGGTCCCCGTCCTCTTCAGGAACTTCTTGGTGTAAAACGGCTCGAAGATCCGCTCCAGGTCCTCCGGGCCGAGGGCGGGGCCTTCGTCTGAGACCTCGAGAACGGCGTAGTCTCCGCACTTCACCCGTTCATAGCCTGCATGATCTTGCCCGAGGGTGACGTTTCGAGTGGCGATGCGGAGGGTGCCCCGCTCCATGGCCGGAAAGGCGTTCAGGATCAGGCCCTGAAGGGCCCGGACGAGGTGCTCCGGGGACCCCAGGGTCCGCACCGGCTCCCGTCCCAGGACGCAGGCCACGTGGACCCCGCGATGACGGGCGGCCAGGGACTGGTGATCCGCGCTGTCCAGGGTCATGCGGACGATGTGGTTCAGGCTCAGCGACTCCGTGGCGGTGGACCCCCCGCCGGGAGAGCAGGAGCATGTCCTGAACGATCTCGGCCGCCTCCCGGGTGTCCGGCAGGAGGGTGCCGGCCAGGGGCCGGCCGAGGACCTCCTCCGCAGAAAACCCGAAGAGCTCTTCCGCGAACCGGTTGAAGAACGTGATCCGGCCTTTCGGGTCCGTGCGAAGGATGACACTGTTGGCCGCCTGCACCAGCTCCCGGTAGCTCTGCTCGCTGGCCTCGAGCCGCCGGTACCCGCGTGCATTCGCGATGCCGACGGCGGTGTGGGAGGCCACCCCCTCCAGGACCCTGAGATCGCTCTGGGTGAGCGGTTTGCTGGTGGATCGGTGGTGAACCACGAGCAGACCCACGAGGCTTTGCTCGCAGATCATGGGGGCGCAGACACCTTCCCGGGCCTCGAGCCGCTCGAGCAGGGCGGAGAGGCCCGCGGGAAGCATGCGCTGAACGGCGTCCACATCGCCGAGCGACGCAGGGGCTCTCCGGTGGGGGCGCTCGGCGGACTCCTGGATGGACAAAGCGCCGTCCGCCTCCCGAAGCATCTGTCTCTGCTCCCCGGTGTGTCCCTTGCCGTTCATGGACCCCGGGGTTCGGGGCGGCCGTGATCTCGATCCGTCTGGATTCGAGCCTTCGCGCCTTGATTCGGGCCCCTCGGCTGAGGAGCGCGGCCACCTTGCCGACCAGGAGGTACACGGACGCCGGGTTCAACAGGCCCAGGGTGTACCGTCTGGCCGCACCCATGCCGGGCGACCGGGCGCCGTAACGGCCCGCCTCGCGGGGGAGGTTCGGGACCCCGGTCTCGCGTGCCAGGATGTCCTGAAGACGGTCCACCTGCTCCTGGGTGAACCAGTGGGCCGGGTCCTCCAGCTCGAAACGGGAGATGCCCGCGCGTTCCAACGCGGAGTCCACGTCGTACTGCGGCCGGTAGCGGGCCAGGTAGTCCACGTAGGCCTTGGTGATTCGGCTGTTGTATAGACGCCGGTCCATGTCGTGATGTCAACACTGCAAGAAAAATGCCTCTCCTCCGGTGGTTCGCCGGCGCCGCGCCGCGCGGAATCAGGGGGAGGAACGTGCTTTACTCCCGAAGGATCGTGATTATCCTAATATGGTTCTTATAACCCAAGAGAGGCGAGGAAGAAAGGGATCGGTGGAGCGGAGCATGTGTGTTCTCAAGGTCAGGCTTGCGAGGGACATCGGGGGGCTCTACGAGCGGGTGAACCGAATGATGGACGATGTGCTGAACCTGCACCGTCCCATGGTGTCCCAGGGAGGCGGCGGCTGGATACCGGAGGCCGATGTGTTCGAGACCCGGGATCTCCTCGTGGTGTGCGTCAACCTGGCCGGCGTCCGCAGGGAGGACATCGAGATCGCTTACGACGAGAACTATCTTCGTGTCGAGGGGAAACGTTTTCCCGGTTTCCACGAAAGGTCCGGCTCTCGGTACCATCGGCTGGAGATGGGGTTCGGCCCCTTTGAACGGGTGTTTCGTGTTCCCGTTGGAATCGATCCGGATCGCATCGAGGCCACCCTGAAGGACGGCATGCTGTGGGTTCGAATGGGGAAGCGACGGGCGGGGAGCCCGACGGAATCGGGTGAATCCTCAGGGATGGAACCGCCTCGAGATAAGGAGTCAAAGGCATGAGCAGAGACAAGAACGGCCTCCCGGACGTCCTGCCGGTTCTGCCGGTCCAGGAGTCGGTGCTGTTTCCGCGGATGGTGATTCCGCTGATGGTTCGCGACGAGGTGTCCGTTCAGCTGGTGGACGAGGCCTTGCAGTCCGACAAGCTGATTGCGGTCTCGCTGATTCAGGAACCCGAGGAGGGGGAATCGGATGTGGAGGTCGTGCACGACGTGGGGACCGCCGGCCTCATCGTGAAGCTGACCAAAGGGGACGAGGGCACCATGGTGGCGGTCCAGGGGCTCTCCCGGATCGGCATCGGAGAGAGCGTGGCCACGGAGCCCTACCTCAAGGCCAGGGTGTGGGAGCTCGAGGAGCAGGCGCAGCAAGGCCAGGAGATCGACGCCATGATGTCGAACATTCGCGGTCTGTTCAAGCTCATCGTGGACCTTTCCCCGTACCTTCCCCAGGAGCTCGCCCAGGCCTCCAGGAACGTGAGGGAGCCCGGTCCCCTGGCCGACCTGATCGTCTCCACCCTCAACATGGATCGAGAGAAGAAGCAGGAAGTTCTCGAAAGCCTGGACGTCAAGGAGCGTTTGTCTCTGTTGACCGTGTTCCTCAACGAGGAGCTGGAGCTTCAGAAGATGGGCCGCAAGATCCAGGACAAGGTCAAGGAGGGCATGGAGAGGAACCAGCACGAGTACTTCCTGCGCGAGCAGCTCAAGGCCATTCAGGAAGAGCTGGGCATGGAGGAAGAGGAGCCCTCCGAGATCGCCGAGCTGCGGCAGCGAATCGATGACAAGATCCTTCCGGATGCCGTACGCGAGGCGGCCGAAAAGGAGCTGGACCGCCTCTACAGGATGCACGCGTTTTCCTCCGAGTACACGGTCTCGAGGACGTACCTGGACTGGATCCTCGACTTGCCGTGGGAAGAAGGCACGGAGGACACCCTGGACCTGGAGAAGGCCTCGTCGGTCCTGGAACGGCACCACTACAACCTGGAAAAAGTCAAGCGCCGGATCCTGGAGTATCTGGCGGTCCGCAAGCTGAACCCCGAGCACAAGGGCTCCATCCTCTGTCTGGTGGGGCCGCCGGGAACGGGCAAGACCAGCCTGGGACGTTCCATCGCCGAGGCCATGGGCCGCACCTTCGTGCGCATGTCCCTGGGGGGCGTCCGCGACGAGGCGGAGATTCGCGGGCACCGCAGGACTTACGTGGGGTCCCTCCCCGGCCGCATCGTCCAGGGGATCAACCGGGCCGGCGCCAACAACCCGGTGTTCATGCTCGACGAGATAGACAAGGTGGGAACGGACTTTCGTGGAGACCCGTCATCGGCCCTGCTCGAGGTCCTGGACCCGGAGCAGAACGTGGCCTTCTCGGACCACTATCTGGAGCTCGATTTCGATCTTTCCAAGGTCATGTTCATCACCACGGCCAACCAGCTGGATCCGGTCCCCGTCCCCCTGAGGGACCGAATGGAGGTCCTGGAGCTTGCAGGGTACACGGAGGACGAGAAGGTTCGCATTGCAGAGCGGTTTCTCATCCCGCGGCAGATCCAGGCCCACGGGCTCGAGCGGAAGCAGCTTGCCTTCCGGAGGGCCGCGCTGCGCAAGATCATCCGCGAGTACACCCGGGAGGCCGGGCTTCGCAACCTCGAGCGGGAGATCGGCGCGGTCTGCCGGGGGGTCGCGCGCAAGGTGGCCGAAGGGCAGGACGGGAAGACCGTGGTCACGCCGGACGACCTCAAGGCCTTCCTGGGCAACCCCCGGTACACCCTGGACGTGGTGGAGCGCACCTCCATCCCGGGGGTGGTGACCGGGCTGGCCTGGACCCCCACGGGCGGCGACATCCTGTTCATCGAGGCGACCAAAATGCCGGGCAAGACCAACCTCGTGCTCACCGGCCAGCTCGGGGAGGTCATGAAGGAGTCGGCCCACGCGGCGCTGAGCTACATTCGGGCCAATACCGGCGATTTGGGGCTGAAGGAGGACTTCTACCAGGATGTGGACCTCCACATCCACGTCCCGGCCGGGGCCATTCCCAAGGACGGCCCGTCGGCCGGTGTGGCCATGCTCACGGCACTGGCCTCGCTTCTCACCGGCAAGCGGGTTCGGTCCAAGACGGCCATGACCGGGGAGATCACCCTTCGGGGGTCGGTGCTGCCGGTCGGCGGCATCAAGGAAAAGGTCCTGGCGGCCAGCCGGAGCGGGATCCGGCACGTGATCCTGCCCAAGGAAAACCGCTACGATTTGGAGGATCTGCCGGAAAAGGTGAAAAAGCAGATCTCGTTTCACGAGGTCAGGCGCATGGGCGAGGTGCTGCGCTTCGCCCTGGACGGAAAAAAGGAGCCCGCATGAAGAGCTACCGGAAGGAACTCTGGTTTCACGTCCCTACGAGGCGTGCCTTGATCAACATCACACCTCAGGTGGAGGAGTGCTTGAAGGAGAGCGGGATTCAGGAAGGCCTGCTTCTCTGCAACGCCATGCACATCACCGCCTCCGTGTTCATCAACGACGATGAGTCCGGCCTCCATCAGGATTACGACGACTGGCTGGAACGCCTGGCGCCGCACGAGCCCGTGTCCTCGTACCGGCACAACGTGGGCGAGGACAACGCCGACGCCCACATGAAACGCCAGATCATGGGGCGGGAGGTGGTGGTGGCCGTCACCGGGGGTCGACTGGACTTCGGCACGTGGGAGCGCATTTTCTACGGCGAGTTCGACGGCCGAAGAAGGAAACGGGTGCTGGTGAAGATCATCGGAGAATGAGCCGCTCCCCCGCGCGAATCAGGGAACCCCGAATGCCGTTGAGCTCCCGGAGGGTGTTGACGGGGACGCCCGAGCGCCGGGAGATGCCGATCAGGGTGTCTCCGGGTCGCACCACGTAGCGGTCCCCGGTGATGAACCCGCCTTTGGTCACCCCGTAGGTCTTGCCGGTCTTCTCGAGCGCCCTTTTCAGCCGCTCGCCGAAGCCGTGAGGCACGTTGACGAAGTACCGGCCCGAAGGCATGTGGCGGCCGAGGATGTGGGGGTTGAGCTCCTTGAGGGTCTTGAAGGTCGTGCCCGTTTCTTCGGCCACTTCCACGATGGGCACGACAATGGGCTGGTTCACCTCGACGCGGTCGTGGGGTCGGGGCCGGTACACGCGGCGGTCATGAATGCTGTATCCGTACCGGGCCGGGTCCTCCAGGATCAGCTTGATGGCGGCGATGCGGAAGATGTACCTCTCCGTCTCCAGGGGCAGGTTCAGGTGGTAGAAGCTGTCCGCCCGCTGCCGCTTCATCTCCTTCCTCAGGCGGTGATCCCCGCAGTTGTAGGCGGCCATGGCCAGGGTCCAGTTTCCCAACTGGCCGTGCAGCTTCTTGAGAAAACCGAGGGCTGCGGTGGTGGATCGTTCGAAGTCGCGGCGTTCGTCGATCCTTTGTTCGTTTCGAAGCCCGTTTTGCCTTGCCGTCCCGGGCATGAACTGCCAGGGTCCCATGGCCCCCCTGCGGGAGCGGATGTGGGGAATGAGCGAGCTCTCGGCCACGGCGAGGTACTTGAGGTCCTCGGGCATGCCCTCATCGGCCAGCCGCTCCTCGATGTGGGGAAAGTATCTCCCCGCCCGCTTCAGCCACATGAACACCTGGGCCTGGTCCCAGGCCGAGATGGTGAGCTCCCGGT
>CAYYVD010000251.1:0-7481 GCA_964475045.1 uncultured Desulfobacterales bacterium
CGGAGCGCTTTGACGCGCCAGGCCACCAAGGAGACGATCGTGGCACCCATCGTGACCCTCACCATGAACCCGTGCATCGACATCAACACCACCGTGGACCGGGTGGTGGCCGAGCGAAAGCTCCGCTGCGACTCTGCGAGGTACGAGCCAGGAGGCGGCGGGATCAACGTGTCCCGGGCCGTGCGCAAGCTGGGCGGAGCATCCGTCGCCCTGCTCCCGGTCGGCGGGGCCCATGGAAGGCTGCTTCAGGACCTCCTGGAAGAGGAAGGCGTGGAGCAGAAGATCGTGCCCATTCAGGGGTGGACGAGGGAGAGCTTCATTGCCTTCGAGTCCGCCACCGAGCAGCAGTACCGGTTCAGCCTGCCCGGTCCCCGGCTCTCCGAGGCCGAGTGGAAGCAGTGCCTGAGAAGCCTCGACGAACGGTGCGGGGACGCCACGCTCCTCGTGGCCAGCGGGGGGCTCCCCCCCGGCGTACCCGACGACTTCTACGGCCGGCTGGCCCGGTCCGCCAAGGACCGGGCGGCCCGCCTGGTGCTGGACACCTCGGGGTCGCCCCTTCGAAAGGCCCTGGATGGAAAGCCCTTTCTCATCAAGCCCAATCTGCGGGAGTTGAACGGCATGGCCGGGCAAGAGCTGGAGAACGACGCCGACATCGAGTCCTTCTGCCGGCAGCTGGTGGACGAGGGGAAGGCCGAGGTGGTGCTGGTGTCCCTGGGGGCAGCCGGGGCCCTGCTCACCTGGAAGGACGGGCAGCAGACCGTCCGGGCTCCCACCGTTCCCATCAAGAGCAAGGTGGGCGCCGGGGACAGCATGGTGGGAGGCGTGGTCCTGGGCCTTCACCGGGGGATGTCTCTGCTGGATGCGGCCCGGTTCGGCGTGGCGAGCGGCGCGGCAGCGGTCATGACGCCGGGGACCGAGCTCTGCCGCAGGGAGGACGCCGAGCGGTTGTTCGAGACCCTGTCCGGCGACTGAGCCGCCGAAGGATCAGGCCCTGGGTCGGAAGCCGAGGCCGTCGTTTCGATACCCGCGGCTGAAGCGCCCGGCCTCCGCTCCGGCCCCGGTATGGGTCACGGTCAGTCCGGAAACTTCAGGCTCACCAGCTCGCCGGAGTCCTTTCTCTTCAGCTTGACGCCGATCTCCACGCTGTCGTTGCGCACGCCCATGATCAAGGGCATCTTCCCCTTGTCCCCCTCGATGTGGGTCATGGCCCGGACCGCTTGCAGAATGTTGGCCCCCACGGCCGCACCGGGCGAGGGGAGATCCTTTTCCCGATACTCCGCCCGGACGCTCACGTCGCCTTCCGGGGTTCTCAACACGGTGATCTTCTTTGCGTTGTTGTTGATCCCGTGCAGGGTGGCCAGGGCCAGCCACTTCTCGGCCGCCTCCTCGAGATCCTCGTCGCTGGAGACCTTGGACATCTCCTCGAGCGGGTCGGTGGTGGCATAGCAGTCGACCATCTCCTGCACCTTCTTGTGGACGTTCTCCTTGTCTCTCACCGGTGCCTCCTTTCAGGGCGTTCCGATCACCCTTTGTCCTGTTTCTTTTTTTCCTCCTGCTCCGTTTCGAACTCCACCGCCCGGGCGTCGTCGCAGGGCTCGCCCTCGTTCTCGCCCCGATGGTGCTCCGAATCTGCAGCCTCCCTGCAGAAGGGCAGCGGAACATCCTCTTTCCGTTTGACCGCCGTGTCCTTGCGATCCTTGTCGTCTTTCGCGTCCGTCACGTCAGGACCTCCTTTTCTTGCGGTTCTTGAAGACCTCTCAGCCCGATTCCGGGGATGAAGACCGATGGTTCCTGTCTACACGTCCGCCGCAGAAATGACCATGGGGTCGGGACTGTATTCCTGGGATGCACCGGGGGTACAGACGAACTTCGGTCGCCTTTGGGGCGTTTTGAGGAACAGAATTTCGGGGACACCATACGAAATTAGGAATTTCGTATGGTGTCCCCGAAATTCTGTGTGTGTATCTGAGGAGGAGGAAAAAGAAGGGGTTGCAAAGGAGCCGTCCGTCAGGTCCGGAGGATCGGCTAACCGTCCCCGTCGCCCGCGTCTCCGCCTGCGTCACCGTCGACGGAGAGCCAAGTCGTGGAATCCTCGGTTCCACCCGAAGGAATCCAGGTCCCGGTCCAGCGGCCGCTCGAGAAGGCGCCGGTAACCCAGGCGATCCCCAGGACCGCCGCCGCAAAGAGGCCCGTCCCGGCCAGGGCACCCAGCAGGGGCAGCCCCTCTGTGTAGCCCAGGACCCCTCCGAAAAAGGCGCCGCTCAGACCGGCGATCACCACCGCGCATCCCAGGGTGCTTCGTTGAAAGGACATGGGGCATTCTACCCCGATGGCGCCTCCTCGATCAACTCGAGGAGCACCCCGGGCTCCAGGGGGACGCAAAAGGCCCGGGCCGGAGGGCCTCCCGGCGGCTTCAGGTCCAGGCAGGGGCTCAGGGGGCTCCATCCGAGGCGTGTCAGCCTCTGGTGCAGCGCATCGAGGTCCCGCACACTCAGGCTCAAGGCCATGGTGCCCGGGGCGCCGAAGTCGCGCGGCGGATCGGTGCTCTCGGGGGCCATCAAACGGGAGAGCTCCACGCCCACGCGGGTGGCGCCGTCCGACAGGAAGGCCAGCTCGGCCTGGATCCCCGGAACGCCCAGCAGGGACTCGAGAACCCGGCCCCCGGCCTTGGGGACCCGCCACTGCAGCTCGAACCCCAGGACGTCTCGAAAGAGACCGACCGCGCGATCCAGGTCCTCGACCGTCACAGAGATGTGGTGCAGCAGGGTTCCCATGACACCCCCTACCCGGAAAAGATGGACACGGTGCAGGACTTGCTGTCCCCGGCCTTGTCCCCGCCCATGCAGTGGGCCAGGCCCACCCGCGCGTTTTCCACCTGCCGGCCCCGGGCCTCTCCGCGGAGCTGGGAGACCACCTCCACGATCTGGGCCACACCGGTGGCCCCCACCGGGTGCCCCCGGCTCAAGAGACCGCCGGAGGGGTTCACCGGGACACGGCCGCCCAGGGCCGAGTGACCCGCTTCCACGAAACGCCCCCCCTCGCCCGAGGGGCAGAGCCCCAGGGCCTCGTAATGCAGGATCTCCGAGATGGTAAACGCATCGTGGCACTCCACCAGGTCGAGATCCCGGGGTCCGATGCCGGCCTGCTCGTAGGCCAGGGCGCACCCCCGGTAGTCCGTCTCCCACCGGGTCAGGTGCTGGGGGTTCTCGTAGCTCCCGGTGCAGAGAACGGCCGACTCCACCCAGACGCTTCGGTCCAGCCCGCGCGCGGCCTCGGGCGAGGACACCACAACGGCGGCCGCGCCGTCCGCGATGGGACAGCACTGAAACCGCGTGAGGGGATCCACGATCATGGGGGAGTCCAGTACCTCCTCCAGGGTCACCGGGTCCCGGTACTGGGCCACCGGGTTTCCCCCGGCGTGGCGGCGGTTCTTGACCGCCACTCGAGCCAGCTGCTCCCGGGTGGTCCCGAACTCGGCCATGTGCCGCACGGCACGCAGCGCGAACCCGGCCGGCGCCACCATGCCGAGCTGGGTGTCGATCTCGGTCTCGCCCGAGTTGATGAGACCGAACTCGGGGACGCACATCTTCTCCGCCCCCACCACGAGCACGGTCTCGGCCTGGCCGGCGGCCACCATGTTGGACGCCAGGTAGAAGGCCGTGGACCCCGAGGTGCAGGCGTTCTCCACGTTGACCACGGGGATGCGGTGGATGCCCGCCTCCCAGAAAACGTTCTGGCCGATGGTCATGTCTCCAAAGAGACGTCCAGCCAGGCCGTTGGAGAAGAAGGCCGCCTCCACCCGGGAGGGCGGCAAGCCGGCGTCTCGAAGGGCCAGAAGGGCCGCCTCGGCCCCCATGTCCACCAGGGTGCGCTCCGGGTGCTTGCCGAAGGGGATCACCCCGGCCCCAATCACCTTGACCTCCGCCATGTCTATGCCCCCCCTTCGGTGTCGTCCAGGGCAAAGCAGGGACGGAGCCTGGCCTCGCCGCGGCCGTCGTGACCCATGGGACGCACCGTCAGGTGAACCCGCGCCCCCAAAGCGAGGTCCTCGATGCGCTCCGGTTCCAGCAGCCCGAAGACCCGCAGACCGGTTTCGTCCAGGTCCACGTATCCCACACTGTACGGCTGGGGCAGGCCCAGGGGCGGCTTGGTCCGCACCACGGTGAAGCTGTGGATCCGGCCGCGGCGGCCCACCGGCCGGGTCTCCACATCGCCCAGACAGGCCGGGCAGCAGCGCGGCCGCGGATAGTGATGGGTCCCACAGGACGGACAGTACCCGCCCAGCAGCTCCGGCAATGCCCCGTCGCCGGGGACCGAGAAGGACCCCGGGTTCACGGGAGGAATGTTGCTCGTCTGATCATCATCCATGGGGCTCTCCGGCCTAGACAGGTTGTTTCCTGCAGGCCTTGTGCGTAAGGGTTTGAGCAAGACCTCGAGGCACGGCTCTTTGTGGCTTTACCGCTTCACCTCGTAGCCCGCGGCCTCCCGGTCCCAGGTGTCCGTCGTGACCCCGGCCTCGCGAAGCACCGCCTTCTGCACCTTTTCCGTCGGCGTCTTGGGGAGGTCCTCCAGAATGCGCACGTACCGGGGCACCATGAAGTAGGCCATGCGCTCCTGGGCGTAATCCAGGAGGGCCTCGGGGGCCACGGACTCCCCTTTCTTGAGGGAGAGGCAGATCATGACCTCGTCCTCGGACAGGTCCGACTTCACGCCCACGGCCGCGCATTCGAAGACGGCCGGATGGGCGTTGAAAATCTTCTCGACCTCCTGAGAGCTGATGTTCTCCCCCCGGCGGCGGAGGGCGTCCTTCTTGCGATCCACGAAGTTGAAGTACCCGTCCTCGTCCATGACCAGATAGTCGCCGGTGTGGAACCACAAGTCCCGCCAGGCCTCGACGGTCTTCTCGGGCATCCTGTAGTACTCGAGGAGCATGGTGTAGGGCTCGCGGTTCCGCATGAGAAGCTCCCCGGGAACGCCGGGCTCCACCTCCAGACCGTAATCGTCCACCAGCTTGACCTGACACCCGTAGACAGGTTTTCCGCAGGTGCCCGGCTTGCGTTCCTTCAGGGTGTTCAGGAGCGGCAGGCCGATCTCGCTCATGCCGTAGCCCTCCAGGAGGGTCACGCCGAAGCGTTGCTCCACCTCGTCGAACAGATGGGGCGGGCAGCCGCCCCCGAAAAGCACGCGCAACGGGTTGTCCGCGTCGTCCGGCCGGGGATCCGCCTTGAGCAGGATGGGCAGGATGCCTCCGATGTAGTTGAACTCGGTGCAGCCGTACCGGTGGACGTCGGGCCAGAACCGGCTCGCCGAGAACCTCTCGGCCAGCACCATGCGGGCGCCGCTCATGAGGGCGGGCATGGTGGAGAGGAGCTGCGCGTTTCCGTGAAAGAGGGGCAGCGTGTTGTAGAGCACGTCCTCCTCGGTGTACTCACAGGTCTCCATGCACACCTCGCCCATGAAGAGCGCATAGTTCTGGGGCATGAGCGACCCCTTGCTGGGTCCGGTGGTCCCCGAGGTGAACATGATCACGAACGGGTCGGACCAGGTCACCTCCACGGGCTCGTAGGCGCCGTCGTTGCCCGCGACCGCACGAAAGTCCTCTACCGGAATGGATGCCTCCGGAAGCGCCTCCCCCGGCTCGCCGAGCACCACGAGGCGTTCCAGCTTGGGCAGGTCGCCCAGGACCGGGCCGACCCGGTCCATGAAGGTCGACTCCACCACCAGGAGCCGGCTGTCCGAGGTGTCCGCCATGTAGGTGAGCAGGTCCCCCCGGTGGGCCGTGTTGATGGGCACCTCCACCGCACCGAGCTTGCTCAGACCGAACCAAAGGAACAGAAACTCGGGACGGTTTCCCATGACGATGGCCACCTTGTCGCCCCGGCGGATGCCCAGGGCCTGAAGACCAGCGGCCACGCGGCTCGACTCCCGGTCCAGGTCCTCGTAGGTGAAGGCCTGGTCCTTGAAATGGAAAAACGTTCGATCTCCGTACTGCGCCACCTTGTCCCTGAGGGCCCCGTGAATGGTCCGTTGAAACACCCGATCGTCCTTAGGCATATGCTCAGCTCCTCGAGGTGCGGCGTCTTCGCAAACCGCTCCTCATCGTCCTCCCGGGACGGCATTGCGTTTCATGTTCGTTGGAGGGTTTCGGCTTGTCCCTACATCCCCGGAGGCCCCGGCGGCGGGCCTTCGCTAGGATGGGGATACGCGCCGTAGCAGGTGAGCGCCTCGTCGGGCGGCCGCTGCTCCTTCCACTCGGCCTCGAAGGCGTCGAATGGCTTGGCCCGGGCCAGGCGTTTCTTTCGGGCCTCGTCGCGAAGCGACCCGGTTCTCTCCGCATCCAGCCGCAGGGTCCTCTCGTCGTAGGAGATCCGGTAGACGTTCCGGGCGGCCCAGTGGGTCGCCTTGCCCTCGCGCAGGTCCTGGAGCACGTGCTCGGGGTCGCGCTCCAGGACATCGCCGTACCCGGCTCCGCCGCCCACGGGGAGGTAGAAGGTGTCCCCGTTCATGAGCGGTCGAATGGGCATGGTGATGTGGCTGTACCCCTCCTGGCCCGTCTCCGGGTTCTCGGGCTCGTAGAGCGCGTCGTAGCTCACCGGGAGCGTGGTGCGGCTCTCCTCGAGCAAGGCCTTGGCGTTGCTGCCGTTGACCGTCTTGATGAAGACCGGCGGAACGGCATACCCCCCGAAGATGCCTAGGGTGGCCGGAAAGCGAGACCCGTACCCGAAGGCACCCATGGCCACCCAGGGCACGTGGTGCATCATCAGGCCGAAGCCCACACCCGCACCCCCGCGGAACTTGCCGTGCCCGTAGGAGTTCTTGAAGTAGTTTCGGAAGAGATACAGGAAGGGCCGGTCCGACTCAGTGGTCTCCACATCCGAGCAGTCGCTCATGGTGGCGAAGTAGGCGCCCGCGCCGTTCACCCCGTCCATGTCCGGACGCGCGCCGCAGCCCGTGGCGTTGATCTCCGGCGTGATGTCCGCGATGGGCTCGCCCCACTGGTTCATGCCGCCGTAGATGGGCACGCCGAACCCCTGATACCAGGCCGCCACGGCCCGAAGGGGATCCAGATGGTAGGTCATGCGGGCCCCGGCCAGAAACATGCCGTGGCTGAAGCAGGTCTGTGTGAAGGGCGAGAGGGACGTGGGCACGTCTCCCTGGGCGTTCACCAGGCTGTTCTCCGGGAACTCCCAGTCCACGGCCTCGAGGAGCCCGTTGTTCGCCGGCAGGTCGTGCAGGAACCACCCGCAGAAGTAGACCATGGCGAGGCCGATGATGCCCTGGAAAAAGGTGTTCAGGGGCTTGTCCGGGAGCATGGGAGAGGTGTCCGTGAAGTCGAGCTTGATCCGATCGCCCTGTTTTTGAATGGTGATGTTGAGCTTGGTGAGCGCGTCCTCGGTGCCCACCGTGTCCATGAACCGGGGCTGGCGGAAGGTCCCGTCGTTCAGCATGCTCACCTTCTTCCGGGCCGCCTCGCCCGTGAC
>CAYYVD010000252.1:0-7427 GCA_964475045.1 uncultured Desulfobacterales bacterium
CATCCTGGTCCCCGCCTTCCTCATGGGAGCGGAGTTCTACCTCACCGGCTATGGATCTCATGTGACCGGCTCTTACGAACCCCGTCAGGTCCGGAAGGAAGCAGCGGTAAGTAAGGCGGTCGGTGTCATGAGCCTTTCTGCCTGTGCCGACCGGTCGGTGACGGTCTGCTCCCGCGTTCGGAACAAGGGGTGCACGGCCAAGGATCTTTTCCCGTCCCACCATCCCGGCCATGATTCAGTCGACCGAGGACTCGGAGATCCGCTTTCTGGGCCGTGAGCGCGTGCTCAACGGCGTGCGCATTCCGTTTTTCTGCTTCTCCCACCTCCAGGCCCTCGCGGGCTTCTCGCACGGGGTCTTCACCCGCCGGGGAGGTGTCAGCCCTTCCCCCTGCCGTTCCCTGAACGTGAGCGTGCACACATCGGACGCGGCCTCCTCGGTCCGCGAGAACCTGGAGCGTGTCCGCAGGGTTCTGGGAGCGGACCGGCTGGTCTGCCTCGAGCAGGCCCACGGCCGGGACCTGGTGACCATCCGCGAGGACAGCCTCGACAGGCTGGACGCCTCCCTCACGGCCGACGGGCTCGTAACGGACGTACCCGGCCTGGGGCTTCTTATCAAGCAGGCGGACTGCCAGGCGGTGATCCTGATGGACCCGGTCCGGCGGGTGGTGGCCAACATCCACTGCGGATGGAGGGGTCACGTCGCCGGCATTCTGGGAGCCGCAGTAGCCCGGATGCACCGGGAGTTCGGAAGCCGGCCCAGAGACCTCCTGGCCGGTGTGGGGCCCTCTCTCGGGCCGTGCTGCGGTGAGTTCAAGGGCCATGAAAGCCTCTTCCCCCGCTTCTTCCGGGCCCACATGGTACGGCCCGACCACTTCGATCTGTGGTCCTTGAGCCGCGCGCAGCTGAAGGCCGCCGGGGTCCGCGCGTCCGAGGTGGGGGTTGCACGCTTGTGCACCCGGTGCAACACCGACCTGTTCTTCTCCTATCGGGCGGAGAGGGACACGGGCCGGTTCGCCACGGTGGCCATGGTGGCCCATCCCCCTCGCGCCCGGGAGCCTGGATCCAGGACCCGCTCAGCAGAGCCGCCCGGACCGGCACAAAGGGGTTGACACACCCGTTGTCCGGCCTTCAAACTTGTCTCCAACGCCTCCAACGGAGTCGATCATGAACGAACCGGACCGCGACACCCGGTACACCGGCTATGTACCGGGCGCCATCGGGCGGATCACGACCCTGCACGCCGTTGACTATCACACCGCGTGGCGGCTGAACCGTTCCTTCGAGATCCAGGTCGCTTCCGAGCTGGCCGCGTTCCTCGACCGCTTCGACCCCGCGAGTGACGGGTTGTGGCTCGCGTGGGGGGGCGGCGGTGGGCTCGCCGGCTCCGTGGCCGTGGACGGCTCCCGGAGCCGCAGTGACGGCGCCAGGCTCCGGTGGTTCATCGTGGCCGCGGCCTTTCGCAGGCGGGGCATCGGAAGACAGCTGTTGGAGCGGGCGGTGGCGTTCTGTGAGAGGACCGGAAGCAAGCGGCTGCACCTCTGGACCTTTCAGGGGCTCGACGCGGCACGGGCGCTGTACGAGCAGGCCGGGTTCCGCTTGACCCAGGAGCACGAGGTGACCCAATGGGGACGGCACATCCTGGAGCAACGGTTCGATCTTCGGCTGGGAAACTGATCCTGGACCCCCGGCGGACCGCCTTTGACGTGGACGGGGTTGTTCGCCGACACCGTCCGAGCCTTTGTGCACACCGCCCGGACCGACTACGGCTGCGGTTTCTCCTACGAGGACATCACGGCGTACGACGTCCGGACCGTCGTCGACATCGACGAGGCCCCGGACCGGCCGGCGGCCGGTTCGACGAAACCCCTGTATTGACAAACCGGCGGGAGTCGCTATGATTGGGTTCGTTTCGGCCGTCCGGAATTACGACGTGCCGTCTCGAGCGTGCATTCCTCTCACACAGGAGGTCCGAGATGCCCACGTACGATTTCAAGTGTGAAAAGTGTAACAAGAAGTTTTCCCAGACCATGAGCATCACCGAGTACGACAAAACCAAGTTTCGCTGCCCCAAGTGCAAGAGCACCCGGGTCAAGCAGCAGATCTCGTCCTTTCAGACCGTCACCTCCAAAAAGAGCTGAGGTTCAACATGGAATGCCCACACTGCGGGGAGCCGCTCCCCTCCAAGACCTGCCCCCGCTGCGGGGAAGCCGTGCCCGAGGAAAGCCGCTACTGCCTCGCGTGCGGAGCGCCCCTGGACGAGGAGGTGGACCGGGAACCCTTCTCCGATGACGACGAGGAGGGCCTGGACCTGGAGAACCGCGTTCTCTGCCCGGACGGCGCGTGCACGGGGATCATCGAGAACGGACGGTGCACGGAGTGCGGGCGCACTTACGAGGAGGCGGGCGAAGGCCCGGAGGAGGAACCCGAGGAATCAGGGGAGGAACCTCGGGGCGGCTCCGAAAAAGAAAGCTGAGACCGATCCATGTACGAGCTGAAGATCCTGTCCCAGTTCGCAGCCGCGCATCAGCTGAGGGAGTCCGGTGGGAAGTGCGAGCAGATGCACGGGCACAACTGGAAGGTGGAGGTCTGCGTTCAGGGGGACAAGCTGGGGGACAACGGCCTGCTCATCGACTTCCACGACGTCAAGGCCGCCGCCCGGCGGGTGCTCGAGGAACTCGATCACAAATATCTGAACGAGGTGCCTCCCTTCGACCGGCAAAACCCGTCCTCCGAGAACATCGCACGTTACCTTTTCGAATCCGTCGGCCGGGAGCTCGACAGCGACCGGGTTCGCGTGAGCCGCGTGACCGCTTGGGAATCCGACACGGCCTGCGCGACCTACCAGGCCCCCTGAACCCCTTCCCGGGGCCCGAGCCGAACCGGAGTGGGATGTCCATTCCATGCGCATTGTCGCCGTCATACCTGTTCGATACGGCTCCACCCGGTTCCCCGGCAAGCCGCTCGCCTCGATCGCCGGGAAGCCCATGGTGGCCCACGTCTATGAACGGGTCTCCCGGTGCGGGATCCTTTCGGGGGTGTTCGCCGCGACGGACGATGAGCGAATCCGTGCGTGCGTCGAGAACTTCGGCGGGAAGGTCGTCATGACCCGGCCGGAGCACGCCTCCGGCACGGATCGCATCGCCGAGGCCGCGGACCGGCTCCAACTGGAGGACGCGGACGTGGTGGTCAATGTCCAGGGCGACCAGCCGCTGGTGGATCCGGCCGTCCTGGAGGAGATGACCTCCCCGCTCGTCCGGGACGAGACCCTCCCCATGAGCACCCTCATGGTTCGAATTCGGAATCCCCGGGAGGTCCCCAACCCGAACCATGTCAAGGTGGTGAGCGACGCCCGCGGGTTCGCCCTCTACTTCTCCCGGCATCCCATCCCCTTCTACCGGGATGACCTGGAGCCCGCTGTGCATTACAAGCACCTCGGGCTTTACGCCTACCGCGTCTCCTTCCTCAGGACGTTCACCCGGCTGCCGCAGGGCCGCCTGGAACAGGCCGAGAAGCTGGAGCAGCTTCGAGCCCTCGAGCACGGATACCGCATTCGGGTCGTGGAGACGGGCCATGATTCACCCGAGGTGGACGTTCCGGAGGATGCGGCGGTTGTGGAGTCCCTGTTGGCAAGTGTTCAGCCGCCGTGAACATGCGGCCCGCCGGAACATCGTGGGTTCTCAACACCCCCTCCCTCGAAGCCCCTCTCCTGGCCCGAGAGACCGGAATCTCGCCGCTGCAGGCTCAGCTGCTCATCGCCCGGGGGGTCCGGACGCCGGAGGCTGCAAAACGGTTTCTCGCGCCTCGCCTCGCCGAGCTGCCTCCTCCCGAGCTCCTCCGGGACATGGACGCCTCGGTGGATCGGGTGCTTTACGCCCTGCGAAACGGCCTGCCCGTCACGGTGTACGGAGACTACGATGCGGACGGGCTCACGGCAACGGCCCTCCTGATCCACTTTTTCAGAGACATCGGCCTCCCGGCGTTCCCCTACATCCCCAATCGGTTCCGGGAGGGATACGGCCTCAACCCGGCGGCCGTGGACCACATCGCCGACACCCGTGGAGGGCTCCTCATCACCGTGGACTGCGGCACGGGGAATCTGGAGGAGGTGGAGCGGGCCCTGCGCCGGGGCCTGGAGGTGGTGGTCACGGATCATCACAGGGTCCCGGAGGCATTCGAACCGCTCTGCCCCGTGCTCAACCCCAAACGACCCGACTGCGGCTTCCCGTTCCGTGGGCTTGCCGGCGTGGGCGTGGCCTTTTATCTGGCCGCAGCGGTCCGGGCGGCCTGCCGAAAGGCCGGCTGGTTCCGCACGCGTCCGGAGCCCGATCTCCGGACCTATCTCGATCTGGTGGCGGTGGGAACGCTGGCCGACATGGTGCCCCTGGTGGAGGAGAACCGCCGCCTGGTGACCGCGGGCATGCAGGTCATGAGGAGCAGCCGGTGGCCCGGCCTGCAGGCCCTTCAGAAGCAGGCCGGGGTGGAGCCGGGTCTCGTATCCGCCGAGGACGTGGCCTTTCGGCTGGCGCCCCGCCTCAACGCCTCCGGCCGCCTGGGAAAGGCCCGCATCGGCCTGGACCTCCTGCTCACCCCGGACCCGGCCTCGGCCCGGGTGCTGGCCGAGCGGCTCCACGCCCTCAACGACCGCCGCCGGGAGCTGGAGCAGCGGATCCTGACCACGATCGAACCGCAGCTGCTCCACGCCGAGGCCCTGCAAGACCGGAGGACCCTGGTCCTCTGGGGCGAAGCGTGGCACCAGGGCGTGCTCGGCATCGTGGCCTCCCGCGTTGCCGTGCGCACCGGCCGCCCCACCCTGGTCCTGGACGTCCGGGACGGAGTGGCCGTGGGCTCGGGCAGGAGCATTGACGGGTTCGATCTCTACAGGGCGCTCGAGGATCTGGCCCCCCTGCTCTCCCGGTTCGGCGGCCACGCCCACGCCGTCGGGCTGAGCCTGGAGGCCGGTCACCTGGACGGGCTGCGCCGGGGCCTGGAAGCCGCGGCGCGAGAGCAGCTGGACGGGACCGACCTTCGGCCCGCAGTGCAGGTGGACGCGGAGCTTCCCCTCGAGTCCGTCACCCGGGAAACCGTGGAGCAAATTCAGACCCTGGGGCCTTTCGGCTCGGGGAACCCCGAGCCCCTCTTTCTGGCGGAGGCCCTGGACGTCCTGGACTCCCGGATCGTAGGAGAATGGCACCTGAAGCTGCTTGTGGGGTGTGAAGGGAGGTCGGTGGAAGCCATCGCGTTCGACCAGGGAGGGCTCCACCCCCTGCAGGGAAGGCGGGTGCGCGCGGTGTTCTGCCCGCGGATCCATCGATGGCGGGGCGCGGAGAACCTCCAGCTCAATATCCAGGCCCTGGACCCGGTCGAGGGATCGGCGTCCGGGTGACCTCGCCGGAAGGCTCAACGGGGCGGATCGTCCTCCTCGCGGAAGATCTCGGCGGCCAGGTCGATGTCCTCGGGGGAGAAGACGAACAGGGCGCTGCCCCCTTCCGGAAGGGCCGAACCGTAGACGTAGTTGATGTTGATGCCCTCTTCTCCGAACTTGCGGGACAGCTCGGCGAGCATGCCGGGACGGTTGTCGATCTTGAGCGCGATGACCGGCATGATGTCGAAAATGTACCCCTTTCCGGAAAGCAGATCGATCGCCCGGTCCGTGTCGCTCACCAGCATGCGGATCAGGGCATAGGCGGCCGAGTCCTTCTGCATGGACCCGTAGCTTGCGGCCGGCGCAATGCGCTTCAGCGACTTGCCCCGGGCCTTGAAGAGCTCCTTGACGTAGTCCGAGGCGTCCTGAATGGTCAGGGCGTCGATGTTGACGTCCGCATCGGAAAACAGGCTGGCCAGCTTCCCCAGCTCGCCCGGCGCATTGAGGAGAAACAGCTGAATTTCGGTCCGTACCATTGGGGCTTCCTCCAGGGGTCAGCGGCGCGCTTCGAAGGGTGATGCGGGCACCTCCCGGGCCTGCTCCCCCGGCACAGCGCTGTAGTCCTTCAGGTACTGCAGAAACTCCGAGTCCGTGGAGAGCACCAGGGTGCTCTGCTCGTCCAGGGTTTCCCGGTAGACCTCCAGGCTCTGGTTGAAGGAGTAGAACTCGGGGTCCTTTCCAAAGGCCCGGGCATAGATGGCGGCGGCCTCGGCATCCGCCTTTCCCTTGATCTCCTGAGCGGTCTTGTAGGCCTCGGACTGGATCTTTTTGAGCTCTTTCTCGGCGTCGCCCTCGATCTCCCGCGCCTCGCCCTCACCCTCGGAGCGGAACTTCTCCGCCATCTGCTGCCGCTCGGCGATCATGCGCTGGTACACGGACTTACGGACCTCTTCCACGTAGTTGAGGCGTTTGATCTTCACGTCCACCAGCTGGATCCCGAAATCGGCCATCTTGGGCTGGCCCTGCGCCAAAATCGCCTTGACGATCTCCCGCCGGCCCCTTTGCACCCCGCCCAGGCGCCGCTCCTCCTGAAGCTCCTCTCCCTGGATCTGAAAGGTGTCCAGCTCCCGGTTCGTCATCCTCACGGTCTCGATCAACGGGTAGGAGGTGATGAGGTTCCGCACGGCCGAGTCCAGAATGTCGTCGAGCCGGCCCAGAGCTCCGGAGACGTTGTTCACGGTCTGAAAGAAGAGCAGCGGATCGATGATCCGCCACCGGGCGAAGGTGTCCACATAGATGAACGTCTTGCCCAGGGTGGGAATCTGACCCGAGTCCCCGTCCCAGTCGAGCAGGTTCTTGGGAAAGTAATTGGCCTTCTGGATCAGGGGGACCTTGAAGTAGAGGCCCGGTTCCCGAATGGGTTCTCCCACCAGCTTGCCGAACTGGGTCAGCACCACCTGCTCGGTCTCGTCCACCACGTAGGCCGAGGCGAACAGGCCGATCAGGGCCAGAATCACGAGAACGATCAGCGCTTTGATCTTCATTGGTTACCTCCCCCGGGCCGGCTCGCTCCCTTCCCGAGGTTGAGCAGCGGAAGCAGGTTGCTCTGGGTCTGGTCTACGATGTACTTTTCTCCCATCTTCGGGTACACATCCCGAATCGCCTCGAGAAAGAGCCGCCTCCGCGTGATGTCCGGGGCCTTGGCGTACTCCTCGTACAGGGCCAGAAACCGCGAGGCGTTTCCATTGGCCTGGTTCACCCGCTCCAGGGCGTACCCTTCGGCGCTCAGGATCGCCTTCTGGGCCTTCCCCCGGGCCTGGGGAATCACCTTGTTGTACTGCTGCCGGGCCTGGTAGACCAGCTTTTCCTTTTCCTGGATCGCCTGGTTGACCTCGTTGAAGGAGGGCTGCACCGGTTCGGGCACGTTGGTCCGCTTCATCTCGATGGTGGTCAGCCTCAACCCGGTCTCCGCCTCGTCCAGCTCCTTCTGGAGCAGCTCCTCGGCTTGATCGGCGATCTCCTGCCGCTTGCTGATCACCTCGTTGATGCTCCGGTCCCCCACCAC
>CAYYVD010000253.1:0-1241 GCA_964475045.1 uncultured Desulfobacterales bacterium
CGAGCGGCTCCATGAGGGCCACCTTGGAAATCGCCATGCGAACCAGGTCCTTGGCCTTTTCCGTGGCGGCCTGAGGGTCGTCCTTGTGGACCCAGGAGTCCTGGTTCCGGATGTTCGTCATCTCGAACAGGTACTTGTTCAGACCGGCCGCCACCAGGGTCTCCTGGAAGAGCGGCTCGTGGGTCTTGGGGGTGCAGGCCGCCACCACGATGCGGTTCAGGTTGTTGTCCCGGATCACCGCGGCCATGTTGTCCTGGGTGTCCTGGGAGCAGGAGTAGAGGTTGTCCGTGGTGAACTCCACGAAGGGCAGCCCCTTGGCGTACTCCACCACTGCGTCCACGTCCACCACGCCTGCGATGTTCACGCCGCAGCGGCAGATGAACACCCCGATCTTGGGGCTCTCCCCGGCCACGTTCCGCTGCTCGGGGATCTTGGGCTCCCGGGTCTCCGTGTTCCGTGCGGAGGCCAGGGGGGCACCAGCCTCGGCCGCGGCCGAGCTGGCTTCGATGACCGACTGGGGAATGTCCTTGGGCCCCTGAAGTGCACCGCAGACGTAGATGCCGTCCCGGCTGGTGGCCACGGGCGAGAAGGTGTCCGTGAGGCAGAACTGCCCTTCGGTCAGCTCGATGCCCAGCTTGCCGGCCAGCCCCACGAGCTCGGGTGAGGTCTCGAGCCCCACGGAGAGCACGACCAGGTTGAAGGTCTCCTCCTTGAGCTCGCCCTCCTCCGTGGTGTAGCGGAGGGTCAGGTCGTCGGTTTCGAGCGAGGGCGTCACCGTGTGAATGCGGGAACGGACGAAGCGGACCCCCTCGTTCTGCTCGGCGCTGTTGTAGTAGCGCTCGAAGTCCTTGCCGTGGGTGCGCATGTCCATGAAGAAGATGGTGCAGTCCAAATCCTCGCCGCTGTGCTCCTTGGCGATGACCGCCTCCTTGATGGCGTACATGCAGCAGACCGCCGAGCAGTACCCGTGGTCGCAGCGGTTGATATCCCGGGATCCCACGCACTGGAGGAAGGCGACCTTCTCGGGCTCCTTTTCGTCCGAGGGACGCACCAGGTGCCCCATGGTGGGACCGGAGGCGGACAGCACCCGCTCGAACTCCATGGAGGTGATGACGTTCGGGTGCCGGGCGTAGTTGTAGGTGTCATAGGACTTGGGGTCAAAGGGCTTGAACCCGGCCGACAGGACCACGGACCCCACGTTCACCGTGAAGGTCTTTTCCTGGTCCTCGAAGCGGATGGCG